>JBBIQI010000359.1:0-2078 GCA_037442465.1 Burkholderiales bacterium | reverse complement strand
GCTGGGTGTCGCCGGTTCCGTCATCCCGAGCGCAGCGAGGGATCTCGGCACGGCGGGCGGCGGAGATCCCTCGCCGTTGGTCCGGAATGACGAGGGCTGAGGCATGCGCGCCAAACGGTCGGCACGTGTCACGAGGACAGGAAATGGTCAATAGGCGCAGCCGCCTACGGAGGATGCACTGGTGCGCGGACACGCCGAGCCGCGGGCATTCACAGGTCGAAGGACGCCCCGCATTTGCGCTAACGCAAAGCCGCCGCGACGCGGGCCGGGTAGGCTGCCCCCGGTTCCGTTACAGTTCGGTTTCGAGTCCGAGTCGATGAAACTGCGCGCACGCACCCGCATTCGCACGACGCTCATCGCGTTGTGCGCGCTGCTGCTCGCGCAGTGGTCGCTTGCGACGCATGCCTGTCCGCTGTACGCGGCGCTCGGCGATGCGATCGAAGCCGCCGCAGCGCCGGCGCCCACCGCGCATTCGGACTGCGGCTGCGAACAGGACGAAGTCTCGACCGTGTGCGTCAAGCACTGCGCGGGCGAGGAGCAGGCGACCGCGCAGCCCGCGTTCGCGGCCGCGCCGCCCGCCGCGACGAGCTGGTGGGCGTTCGCGCTGCCGCCGCCGGCGGCGCCGCGCGGCGCGCTGCGTTGCGACTTGGCGCAAGCGCATGCGCCGCCGCTGACCATCCTGTACTGCGTCTCCCTGACCTGAGCGGGCGGTCGCGCGCGCCTTCGCGCGCCTGCACACCCCTCGAATTTTGCGCCGCCGTCGTGCGGCCACCGTCAGGAGAGAAAGCCATGTCCGTCGATCTTCGCCGACGCGCCGCGCTTGCGACGCTCGCTGCCCTTGCACTCGTTCCCGCGGTCGCGCTCGCGCAGCGCGCCGCGCCCGAGGTCGAGGTCTACAAATCGCCGACCTGCGGCTGCTGCAACGACTGGATCAAGCACTTGCAGGCCAACGGTTTTGCCGTCAAAGCGACCAACGTGCCCGACTCGCGCTTCATGCGCGCGCGCTTCGGCATGCCGTCGAAGTTCGCGTCGTGCCACACGGCGCTCGTCGGCGGCTACGTCATCGAAGGCCACGTGCCGGCGCGCGAGATCAAGCGGCTGCTGCGCGACAAGCCCGATGCGCTGGGTCTCGCGGTGCCCGGCATGCCGGTCGGCTCGCCCGGCATGGACGGCCCGGAGTATCGCGGTGTCGTCGATCCTTACGACGTGCTGCTGGTGCAACCGGACGGCCGCGCGACCGTCTTCGCTTCGTACGAAGGCAATACGCGCTAGCGGCAGCGCATCGCTGCGGAGAGACAGGAATGAAGAACCCGTCCATTGCGCGACGCGCGGCGGCTGCGGCTGCGCTGGCGATCGTTTTCTCGGCCGCCGCTGCGCAACCCGCTGCCGATCTCGGCGCAACGCTCGAAGGGCTGCTCGCGTACGCGAAGGAAAGGCACCCCGAGCTGCGCGCGATGCGCCACGAGGCCGACGCCGCGGCGCAGCGCGTCGTGCCCGCCGGCGCACTGCGCGACCCGATGTTGCAGGTCGAACTGCGCGACGTGACCAACGAGATGGCGGGCGGCAGCTTCAACCTGCTGCCGGCGCGCGTGGGATCGACCCGCTACCAGATCCGCCAGACGTTTCCCGCCTGGGGCAGCCGCGACGCCCGCCGCGAAGCCGCCGCGGCCGCGGCCGATGAAGCCGCACGGCGCGCCGACGCGACCTGGGCGGACCTCGCGATGCGCATCAAGACCGCTTATGCGCGCTACCGGCAGGCGCACGAAAGCCTGGCGCAGATGCGCGCGCTGCTCGATTTGATCGACCGGCTCGAGCGTGTGGCGCAGGCGCGCTACGCGGGGGGACTGGCGGCGCAGCAGGATGCGATCCGCGCGCAGGTCGAGCGCACCTCGATGACGAGCGACATCGCGATGCTCGAATCCGAACTGCAGTCGGCGCGCGTACGCATCAACGGGCTGCTGGTGCGGCCGCCAGAGGCGCCGCTGGCCGAACCGCGCGGCGAAGCGGCGCTGCCCTCGCTCACGCGGCTCGACGCGGCGGCGCTGCGCGAGCGCGTGCTGGCGCGCAACCCGCAGCTC
>JBBIQI010000358.1:0-2086 GCA_037442465.1 Burkholderiales bacterium | reverse complement strand
AGGACGACTCGCCGCGTTGCGTAGCGCAAGAGAACGCGCGCGTATCGCTGCGAGGATTCGCGCGCGGTACGCAAGTCGAGCGCGACGCCCAATGCACGGAGACTGATATCCTCCGCGCGCTCGCAACGTCGAGCGTACTTGCTTCGCTTGGGCGTTCACAGACCATGTGCGGTATCGCCGGGTTTCTGTACAGCACGGCTGGATCTTCCCCGGCAGACCGCGAGACGGTCCTTGCCCGCATGGCCGATGCGCTTGCGCACCGGGGGCCGGACGACCGCGGCTGTTGGTTCGACCACGAAGCCGGCATCGGCTTGGGTCACCGTCGCCTGTCGATCGTCGACCTATCGCCCGCCGGGCACCAGCCGATGGTGTCGCAATGCGGCCGCTACGTCATCGCCTACAACGGCGAGATCTTCAGCCACCAGGAAATGCGGGCGGAGCTGCAGGCGGCCGGCTGCGCGTTCAGGGGACACTCCGACACGGAGGTGATGCTGGAGGCGATCTCACGCTGGGGGCTCGACGCGACCCTGTCCCGCTTGATCGGCATGTTCGCGATCGCGTTGTGGGACCGCACGGAAAGGACGCTGACGCTGGTGCGCGACCGCGTCGGCATCAAGCCGTTGTATTGGCTCGACGCCGGCGGGCTGTACCTGTTCGGCTCCGAGCTGAAGGCACTGCGCGAGCATCCGGGGTGGACACCGGAGCTCGACCGCGACGCGATCGCCGCGTTCATGCGGCACAACTACATACCGGCGCCGTTCAGCGTGTACCGCGGCGTGCGCAAACTGGAGCCCGGCTGCTACGTGGTGCTGGCCGCGAATCGCGCGCCGCGCCATGTGCGCTACTGGGATCTGCGCGATGTGGCACGCAGCGGCCAGCGGCAGCGCCGGCCAGTCGACGCCCTCCGCGAGGTCGACGCGATGGAAGCGCTGCTGCGAGACGCGGTGAAGCGCCGGATGGTGGCCGACGTTGCGCTCGGTGCGCTGCTGTCCGGCGGCATTGATTCGTCGCTCGTGACGGCGTTGATGCAGGCGCAGAGCGCGCAGCGCGTGCGCACGTTTTCGATCGGCTTTTCGGAAACGGGTTACGACGAGGCGCCGTTTGCCAAGGCGATAGCGCAACACCTCGGCACCGACCATACCGAGCTTTACGTGGAACCGACGCACGCGCTGGAAATCATTCCGCGCCTGAGCGAATGGTGGGACGAGCCGTTTGCGGACTCGTCGCAGATTCCGACGTATCTGGTGTGCGAGCTCACGCGCAGGCACGTGACGGTCGTGCTGTCGGGCGACGGCGGCGACGAAGTGTTCTGCGGCTACACACGCTATCTGCTCGGCGCACAACTGTGGTCGCGCATGCACCGGCTGCCACCCGCGTTGCGACGCTTGCTGGCGCGGTCGATTCGACGAGTTTCGCCCGGTACTTGGGAGCGGCTGGCCGGCGTGCTACCCGCGCGCGTGCGGCCGCCGCATGTCGGCGCGCGGGCGCACAAGCTGGCCGATAGCCTCGACCGCGCAGACCCGGATTCGGTATATCTGCAGATGCTCAGTCACTGGCCCGAGCCCGCCGCTGTCGTGCTCGGCTCCTGTGAGGCAAAAGGCCGGCTGTGGGACGCGGACGCCCGCGCGGTCGTGCCAAACTTCGTCGAACGCATGCAGTATCTGGATACGCTGACCTACTTGCCGGACGACATCCTGACCAAGGTCGACCGCGCCAGCATGGCCGTGGCGCTGGAGGCGCGCGTTCCGCTGCTGGACCATCGTGTCATCGAGGCGGCCTGGCGCCTGCCGCTCGATGGCAAGCTGCGCGATGGCAAGGGCAAATGGATGCTGCGCCAGATCCTGGCGCGCTACGTTCCGCCATCGCTGTTCGAGCGGCCGAAAATGGGCTTCGGCGTTCCGATCGACCGCTGGTTGCGCGGCCCGCTGCGCGACTGGGCAGATCACCTGCTGAGCGAAACGCGCCTGCGTGCGCAGGGACTGCTCGATCCCGCTCCGATCCGCGCGCGTTGGCAGGCGCACCTCGAAGGCGGTGCCAACTGGGCGTATCCGCTGTGGAACGTGCTGATGTTGCAGGCGTGGATCGA
>JBBIQI010000357.1:0-2091 GCA_037442465.1 Burkholderiales bacterium | reverse complement strand
CAGAAAAAGAACGAAGAAGTGCGTATAGTGCCTTGAAATTTCTGACACAGTAAGATTAGAGAGATGGTTCCGCAAGTCCGACCTCGGCCGCGCGCGTTAAGAACACTCCTACAGGCTAGGACAAGGCCTCGCATGACAGCGCAAAGCTTTTCTTGGCAGACGACTTTGGCCATGTCTCCCCTCCGTTGAATGCAGTCGCAGGCTTTAGCCGAGCAGCCCGAGTCGGTCGAATTTCACGACAGCTACAGCGAACTGGTCGATCACAACCTGTGCCGGAAACTCGCCGTGATTCTTAGGAAGCGGCGGCCGTGGGCCGCGCCCAAGCGCTGCATGTCGCTCCGCCTTCGGCGGGATGCGGGACGGGATCAAGCCACCCGCTTGCCGCCGGCGACCTTGCGATTCTCCGCGTCGATCTTGTTGACGTAGCGCTGCAGCATCAGGTGCGCCTGCGGTGCCATGTCGACGAACTCGCAGCCGCAGCGGCGCGCGCGTTCGTCGCGCGGAACCTGGTCGATGTGGCGCACGTTCAGGCTCACCGACACCGAGCCGACGCCGGGAAGGTCGAGGAAGCAGTTATCGACGACCTTGCCGGTCGGCAGCTCGAACTTCTCCGGGTAGGTCAGCACGGCCAGGCCGCCGACGCTGATGTCGAGCACGCGCAGCGACTCGTACTGCTTGGAACCCTCGCCGTACGGCACCAGACACGTCGCCGGCTTCGACAGCGGCGGGCGCACGCGAAAGAAGTTGCGCCGCTGCAAGCGCAGCACCTGTGCCGGCAGCGGCACGCGGAACGCCGGTCTGCCGTCGAACGTGGTGGCCTCCGCGATGTGCGCGCCGAACTGCAGCTTGACGTTGTCGAGAAAGCCGACGAAGACGATCTGCTTGGACGCGAGCAGGCGCTTCTGCGCGAGTTCGTCGGATGCGCTGTCGAAGATCACCTCCTCGAACCCTTCGTTGACCTCGAGCAGCGCGGTGACCACGAAGCCGGGTCCCTGGTCGAAGTACGCGGTGATCAGCACGCCTTCGTCGCGCAACTGGCGCAGCATCGCGGCGATCTCGATCTTCGAATAGACGGCGAACCGCTCCAGTTCCGGAGATTCCGGTTCGGGAAAAGGCGAGGTCATACCCACGGTCTGCTTCCTTTCGACGGCGCTATGTGCCCGGCGCAGCGCGTTGCTCGAGCCGATAAACCCACGCGAGCACTTCGGCGACGGCGACGTACAGCGCCGGCGGGATGTGCGCGTCCAGATCGAGCTGCATCAGCAGCGACACCAGCTCGCGCGATTCGTGCACGGGCACGCCCGCGGCGCGCGCGCGTTCGATGATTTCATCGGCGACGTAGCCCTGGCCTTTAGCGATAAGCCGCGGCGCCCGCCCGGCCTGCGCGTCGGCGACCTCGTAGGCGAGCGCGGCGGCACGGCGGTCCGGGTTCGAGGGCGCGGCATTCATGCGCGATCCTGCGAGATGCGCGCGCCGGTCGACGGCGTCGGCGCGCCGGGTTCGAGTGCATGCAGCAGCACCGGCGTCAGGCCATGCGCTTCGAGGCTCGCGCGGAATTCGGGCAGCGCCGCGGTCAGCGCATCGTGCCGCTCGGTTTCGAAGGTTGCCGCGATCGTCTCGCCGGCGAGCCGCAGACGCGCCACCAGTTTGCCGAGCCGCGGCAGGTCGAGCGTCAGCGTCGCATTGAACACGGTCGCGGCAGCTTCGTCGGCGGCGGCCGGCGGCGAGTGCGACCGTTCGCGACCGATTTCGATCGTCGCCGCCTGTCCCGGCCAGGCCGGCCCCTGCAGCACGACGGCCTGCTGTTGCAGCGCCTGCAACTGCGTGGCTACGCGCGCAGCCGGTGCAACCTGTCCTTCCGCGGGCCGCAGCTGCAGCAGCTCCTGCGCGATCGCCTCGTCCGCACGTTCGCCGCGCGTCCACTGCGCCAGGTGCGACTCGAAGAACAATCCGCTGCGCTCCAGCGTCGAGCGCAGCCGTTCGGCGATCGCGCGCACGGGTGCTGTCGGCTCGGGCGCCGGCAGCAGCGGCTGCGCGAACGAGACCGGCGCCGGCGCGCGATCGCCTTCGAGCGCGCGCCCGTGCGCGCGC
>JBBIQI010000356.1:0-2100 GCA_037442465.1 Burkholderiales bacterium | reverse complement strand
CTGAGCCCCGGCCGCGCAGCATGGCTTGTCGCCGCGGCGTCGCACGAGTTGCAGCTTCCGACTCGGCGCGCGCGCATTGCGCTGGCGTGAGACCGGCGCCGTTGCGCGCGGCGCCGGCCGATAAACTGGCGGCATGAACGAAGACGCCACCAAGGCGCTTACCGCCGACGCCTGGCTCCAACGCCTAGGCCGACTGGCCGTGCGCGGGCCGCTTCACTTGTCGGCGCTGTCGCGGCGCGACGGCCGCGATCTCGAACTGGTGCTGGCCAGCGCCGCCCTTCACCTTCCGCCGCAGGAGTCTTTGACCGAAGCCCAGGCGAACGAAGCGCTGAAGAACTTCCTGGTCGGCGCGGGCGCGTTTCTCGCCGTCGATCACGTCGAGCTGCGGCGCTGGCTGGTGGACTTCGGCTTCGTCAAGCGCAGTGACTACGGCACGGACTATCGCCGCGGGTCGCTGCCGCCGTGGCTGTTCGAGGCAGCCACGCACCTGGACGTGCCGTCGCTGGCGCAGGCCGTAGAGACCGCAGCGCAGCGCCGGGCGGAGGTACGCGAAGCGCGCAAGCAGGCGTGGTTGGCCAAGACCGCGCAGGCGGTCGAGGTCGTTGAGGGCGGGGTGGCCACGCGCGCCGACGACGAAATGTTCATGCGGCTAGCGCTCGATCAGGCGCACAACGCGTGGGCGCTGGGCGAGGTGCCGGTCGGCGCGGTGATCGCCAAGGACGGTCAGGTGCTGGCAACGGGGTTCAATCAGCCGGTCGGCAACGCCGACCCAACCGCACACGCCGAGATTCAGGCCATCCGTGCCGCCGCCGAGATGCTGGGCAACTACCGTCTGAGCCATTGCGAGATTTACGTCACGCTGGAGCCGTGCGCGATGTGTGCAGGCGCCATCCAGCACGCGCGCATCCGCCGTGTGGTCTACGGTGCGCCCGATCCGAAAACGGGCGCCTGCGGCAGCGTGGTCGATCTGTTCGCCGAAGCGAAGCTCAACCATCACGCGACCGTGCGCGGCGGCGTGCTGGCCGACGAGTGCGGCGCGCTGCTGTCGCGTTTCTTCGCCGAGCGGCGCGAGCTGAAAAAGGGTGGGGCGTTGCCCGCCGATGCGGAAGTTGGCGATGGCTCGCAGTAGGGTGGTCGGTTTCGTCGCACCTTCGGGTTACGTACCCGACCCACGGGCGATCGACCGCGCGGCCCGGCTGTTCAGCGCCCGCGGCTGGCGCGTCGAGGCCGGCGACTCGTGCTTCGAGCGCCATCAGCGCTTTGCCGGGCCCGACGATCTGCGCGCCGCGGAGCTGCAACGCTTTTGCACCGACCGCTCGCTGGACCTCGTGCTTTCGGCGCGTGGCGGTTACGGGCTGACGCGCATCCTTCACCGGCTCGACTTCGATGCGATCCGCAAGGCCAACCGGGCGATTTGCGGCTACAGCGACTTCACCGCGTTCAACCTGGCTTATCTCGCGCGCGCCGGCGGCACGAGCCTGCACGGCCCTTCGATGACCGACTTCGGCGCCGAAACCCCGGACGCGTGGACGGTCGACAACTTTTTTTCCGTGCTTGACGGGGCCCGCTACGAGGTCCGCTTCGATCTGGCCGGCCCCGATTGCGACGTTCGCGGCACGCTGTGGGGCGGCAACCTCGCACTCGTGTGCGCGCTGCTCGGCACGCCGTATCTTCCCAGGGTAAGGGGCGGCCTGCTGTTCATCGAGGACGTCAACGAACCCGCGTACAAGATCGAGCGCATGCTGCTGCAGCTCGAGCACGCCGGCGTGCTGCAGCGGCAGCGCGCGTTACTCCTCGGCAGCTTCGAGCCGATTGCGCCGATGCCCAACGACAACGGCTTCTCGCTGAACGAGGTGGTCGGCGCGCTGCGCGCGCGTGTCGCGACCCCGGTGTTCACCGGACTACCGTTCGGGCATGTGGCTCGCAAGCTGACGCTGCCGGTCGGCGCGACGGTCCGCCTGCGTGTTGAGCAGGGCCGATCCGCGCTGCAGTGGGACGGACTGGAATTCGCTGGCAGCGCCGGGCGCAAGAGGGTCGATTGCGAGTCGCGGTCCGAACGGCTCTCCATCACGGTTCCCGGCGCATCGCACGAGGCGTCCG
>JBBIQI010000355.1:0-2107 GCA_037442465.1 Burkholderiales bacterium | reverse complement strand
GCGACGAGGGATCTCGGCCGTGCGAGGGGCCGAGATTCTTCGCCTTCGGCTCGGATGACGAAGGACGACGGGCGGTCGGATGGTGTGAAGGCGGGTGGAGGATTCGGACGCAGGGCGGTTCGCACGTGTCACGAAGATGAGCAGTGCTCAATAGGAGCACAGCACCTTGCAGCCAGCCGGAGCATTTCGGCTCACTCCCGTCATCCCGACCAGCGCAGCTCGACCCCGTCATCCCGCAGAGCGCAGCCCAGCCTGCCCCAAGCGACGCCGAGGGGGCGGATCTCAGCCCAACCGCCTTCACGGCTCGTTCCGAGTACGAACCGGCGCGCTGCGGGTTGCCGCATAATGGGTCGCGCGCCAGCAACCGTCCGCTTCCCGCAGGCAGGTGTGGCGAGTGTCGATGGCCGACACCGAAGGTCATGACACGCCGACCGCAGTTCGAAAAGGATGGCTTCGGGCCCCGGATGGCATGAGGCTCACCGAACAAGATCGACAAGCGATCTTGCGCGTCATCCGCGCAACGTGCGGCGCGCAGGCGCGCGTGCGTCTGTTCGGCTCTCGCGTGGACGACACCGAGCGCGGTGGCGACATCGATCTGCTGGTTGAGCTGCCCTACGAGCCCGACGACATCTACGCGCTGCAGCGGCAGCTCTTCGCGAAGTTGCTGCGCGCGTTGCGAGGGCGACCGGTCGACGTGCTCATCATTGGCCCCCGGACGCGGCGGCTGCCTGTCCACGAGGAAGCGCTGCGCGAGGGGGTGCAGTTATGAGCGCCAGGCGCTCCAGGCAGATTCAAGCGCTGCCGCGGATCCTGCGGCTATGTTCGAAGGAGATGGCGGGTCTCGAAAGGGTGGCTGCGCGGCTGTTCGCCACGCCGGTCACGGCGGAACGGTTGGCAAGCCTCGAAACCGACGACGACCTGTCCGAGCGCATTGATGCGTTTGCGGCCCGGTTCGGCCGGCTGCAAGACGCGCTCTCCGACAAACTGCTTCCTGCGTACTTCGCGCAAGCCGGCGAGCCGCCCCGGCCGGTCATCGAAATGCTCGATCACGCCGAACGGTTGGGACTGATCGCATCGGCCGATGAATTCCTCGCCGCACGCCAGCTTCGCAATCCGCTCGTCCACGAATACGTGGAAGACCGCAACGAGCTGGCCGCCAATCTGCGCGCGGCTCATGCGTTCGTAGCGCAGTTGCGCCTGGCGCTTGATAACCTGTCCCAAGCGGTAGCGCGGCTTGCGCAACGCGCGGCAAAGTAAGACGCAAGGCCATTGGCCTCGCCCGCCGCCTGCGATGAACCGGACGTCTTATCCCGCCGAGAGCTCCGACGATCCTGCAATCCCGAGAACCGTCGCGCGTCGCAGCCGTCTAGCGCGAGCGCAGCCCACCGTGTGATCCCGCACGGCGCAGCTCACCTCCGTCACCCCGACCAGCGCAGCTCGACCCCGTCATCCCGCGGAGCGCAGCCGAACCTGCCCCGAGCGAAGCCGAGAGCGGGATCGCACCCCGGCGCCCAAGTTGCTAGCCCACGAACCGCCTCGTCATCGTTGCCGCATAATGAAGCCCCGCTGGCAGCCCGGTGCCGGCCGCAGCTTCGGCGGCCGGGTTTGAGGTATGGCCTACGCCCAACGTCACGACGCGCTGACCGAAGCGCAGTATCTGCGGCTGGAAGAAACCGCCGCCGTGCGGCACGAGTACGTCGGCGGCGAAATCCACGCCATGGCCGGCGCCAGCGAACGGCACAACCGCATCGCTGGCAACGTGTTCTTTCATCTGCGCGCCGCCACGCGGGGCAAGACTTGTCGCGCCTTCATGGCCGACATGAAGCTGCGCATTGCCGCGCCGGTGACCTTTTACTACCCGGACGTGATGCTGGTGTGCGACGCCGCCGACGATCATCCGCTGTACAAGCAGGCGCCGTGCTTCATTGCCGAAGTGCTGTCGCCGGCCACTGTGCCGTTGGATGTGCGCGAGAAGTGGGCGGCGTACAAAGCGCTGGCGAGTTTGCGCTACTACCTGCTGGTCGACTCCGAGGCGTTGTGGGCGAAGGCGTACTTTCGGGGCGAAGATGCGGCCTGGTACGAGCAGCAGCTCGGCGAAGGCGATCGG
>JBBIQI010000354.1:0-2136 GCA_037442465.1 Burkholderiales bacterium | reverse complement strand
CGGGGGCGGCGCCGGGCCATGCTTCATGAAACCCCGCCTCCGCCACCTCGTGCGCTGCCGACCCGAGGCGGCAAACCGGAACGTCACCGCACCGTGAAAAGGCTCCTGCTGGCCGGCGGCGGCCATTCACACGTGTTCGTGCTGGACGCGCTGGCGCGCGAGCCGGCGCTCGACGTCGAGGTGACACTCGTGTCGCCATTCGACCGGCAGGTCTACTCGGGCATGCTGCCTGGCTGGATCGCCGGCCACTACGAGATCGACCAGTGCGTGATCCCGCTGGCACCGCTCGCGCAACGCGCGCGCGCGCGCTTCGTGCAGGCGCACGTTGCGCGACTCGATCTGGACCGCCGCATCGCCTACACCGAGGCTTCGGAGCCGCTGCCCTTCGACGTGATTTCGATTGCGACCGGGCCAGTGATGAACCTCGATGCGATCCCCGGCTTGCGCGAGCATGCGATCGCGCTGCGGCCGATCGAATCGCTGATCCAGGCCTGGCCGCGGCTTTTCGCGGAGATTGCCGCACTGGCCGAGGCCGGCGAAGACGCCGCCACCCTCACCGTGCTCGGCGGCGGCGCCGGCGGCGTGGAGCTGGCGCTTGCGATCGCGCACCGCATGCAGACCGCGCGCGTACCGGCGCGCGTGCAGCTCGTCACTGGCAAACTTGGCCTGCTGCCCACGCTCGCCGAAGGCGTGCGCCGGCGCATCGCGCGGCTCGCGCCCGCGCGCGGCGTGCGGCTGATCGAAGACGACGCCGCCGAGATCACGCGCCATACGGTGCTGCTCGCCGACGGCGGCGAGATCGCATCCGACGTGACGATCGCCGCGATCGGCGCCGCCGCCGCCGACTGGCCGCGCGCAGCGGGGCTCGCCGTCGACGAACGCGGTTTCATCGCGGTTGACGAGCGGCTGCAGTCGATCTCGCACCCGTTCGTCTTCGCCGCCGGCGACTGCGCGTCGATGGTCGGGCATCCGCGGCCGAAGTCCGGCGTCTACGCGGTGCGCGCCGGCCCCCCGCTCGCGCGCAACCTGCTGCGCCATCTCGCCGGCAAGCCGCTGCGCCGCTGGCGCCCGCAACCGCTGGCGCTGTATCTGATCTCGACCGGGCCGCAACATGCGATCGCGAGCTGGGACGGACTGAGCGCCGAAGGGCATTGGGTCTGGCGCTGGAAGGACCGCATCGACCGCCGCTTCGTTGCGCGCTACGCGCGCTGACCGGCGCGCGCTGTGCAGCCGGATCACTCGGCGGCGGAAGCAACGTCGCCGCTTCCCGTGTTCAAATCCGCACGCGCGCCGGCCGACGCGGCCGCAAGAAAGGGACCGAACGTGAAACTCCTCGCCATCGTCCTGGGGATCGCGCTTGTGCTGGTCGCGCTCACCTTCGTCGCCGGACAGCTCGGGCTGCTCGCGGGCCGCGAACCCGCCGACCTCGGCGTGCACGACGGCCGGCTGAAGCCGCCTTCGCTCACGCCCAACAGCGTTTCGAGCCAGGCGCATCTTCATCCGGACGCACCGCAGGACGCGGCGATCGCGCCGCTCGCGCTCGCCGGCGATCCGGCCGTCGCGATCGCGCGCCTGCGACGCATTGTCGAGTCGATGCCCGGCGCGCGCGTCGTCGCCGCGCGCCCGGACTACCTGTACGCGCAGTTCACCTCGCGCTGGCTCAAGTTCGTCGACGACGTCGAGTTCTGGGCCTCGCCGGCCGAAGGCGTGATCCACGTGCGCTCCGCCTCGCGCGTCGGCCGCAAGGACTTCGGCGTCAACCGCAAGCGCATCGAGGCGATCCGGGCGGCATACGAACGAGCGTGATCGACGTGGACTGTCGAGGATGACGCAACCTCGTGACACCGCCACCTTGCGAGTTCGCTTCGCGCTGGCTGTCGCCGGTTCCGTCATCCCGAGCGCAGCGAGCGATCCCGGCACTGCGAGCAGCGGAGATTCCTCGCCCTTGGCTCGGAATGACGAGGGTTAAGGCATGCGCACACCAAGCGGTCGGCACGTGTGCCGAGGACAAGCAATAGTCAATCGGACGGGTCGAGCGCGGTCGCACCGACGGCCAGCGCACGATGCGCCGTCGTCCCGACCGAATAGCCGGGCGGTAACCGAACTTTTGCGGGCTCGGGGTCGGCGCATGCCGCG
>JBBIQI010000353.1:0-2145 GCA_037442465.1 Burkholderiales bacterium | reverse complement strand
GACGCGCGCCGCACGGTGTGGCAGCCCGCGTGCGCGGCCGCCACGACGGTCGACGCGGGCAGCGCGGCGGCCATCCGCGCCTATCTGCGCGCGCACTTCGCCGCCTGGCGCGTGCTCGCCGAGACGCGCGAAGACACGGCTGGCAACGGCACGCTGATCGGGGTGGCCGACCGCGGCCGCATCACCGGTTACTACGAGCCGTTGCTCAACGGTAGCCGCAGCAAGGCGCCGCCTTATACCGTGCCGCTGCATCGGCCGCCCGACGATCTGCTGATCGTCGACCTGGCGAGCCTGTATCCGGAACTCGCCGGCAAACGCGTGCGCGGTCGGCTCGTCGAGACACCGAACGGCAAGCGCGTGGTGCCGTACTGGTCGCGCGAGGAACTCGCCAACGGCGCGCGGCTCGCGGGTGCGGAACTGCTTTGGGTCGACGATCCGATCGAGGCGTTCTTTCTGCAGGTGCAGGGCTCCGGGCGCGTGCGGCTGCCCGACGGCACGGTCGTGCGCGTCGGCTACGCGGACGTCAACGGCCATCCGTATCGCTCGATCGGCCGCTGGCTCGTCGAGCGCGGCGAACTGAAGCTCGAGGACGCGTCGATGCAAGGCATCCAGGCGTGGGCGCGCGCGAATCCGCAAAGGCTCGCGGAGCTGTTGAACCAGAACCCGAGCTACGTGTTCTTCCGCGAGGTGCCGCTCGGCGATCCGAACGCCGGGCCGCTCGGCGCATTGAACGTTGCGCTGACCGCAGGCTATTCGCTCGCGGTGGATCCGCGCTTCGTTCCGCTGGGCGCGCCGGTGTTGATCGACACGCAACATCCGGCGACCCACGCGCCGCTCGCGCGGCTGATGCTCGCGCAGGACACGGGAGGCGCGATCCGCGGGCCGCTGCGATTCGACTTTTTCTGGGGGACCGGCCGCGAAGCCGGCGCGCTCGCCGGTCGTCAGCGTCATGACGTCGCCGCGTGGGTCCTCGTGCCAAACGGCCTCACGCCGGCGGCCTTAATCGCGCGCTGACGGCGGACGGCCAACGCCACGCAGATCCCGCAGTGGGCCGCACGTGGTCTGCGCGATCCGACGCCCGCGCTCGTGCGTGCCGGAAGCGAGGAGTAGTCGCGGCCGCCCGCGACGCCGAGATCTCTCGCGTTGCTCGGGATGACACGAGGGCGCTCGGGGTAACGGAGCGTTGGCGGGAAGCCGAGCCCGGCCGCGAGCCGGAGCGGGAAATTCGGCCGGTCTCGCACTCACCCGACGGATGAACGAAACTGCATCCAGAATCCCAATGACGCGCTTCGTTTTCTTGAAGCCGCAGGCGGTCAAACGCCGGATTTCGGGTGCTCTGACCGCCGAGAAACCGACATCACCGAGGACATACCGACGGCGCTCGTCGGCGCGCTCTCCGCGTGCCCGTTTCGAACGCAAGTGCGATCGTGCGGCGCGGACGCTACTTCGCCGCCGGCTCGGCGAGCATCTGCACGATGCGCTCCAGCGGCACCGCGCCCGGGGCGCGTTTGCCGCTGGGGAAGATCAGCGTGGGCGTGCCGGTGATGTCCAGCTTGTGCCCCAGTTCGAGCACCTGCTGCAGCGGATGCTTGCAGTCGGCGGCCGGCGCCGGCGGCGCCTTGCCGTTGCCCATCAGATCCGCCCAGGCGGCGGCGCGATCCGGCGCGCACCAGATCGCGCGCGACTTTTCGAACGAGTCCTGCGACAGGATCGGATACAGGAACGTGTAGATCGTCACGTTCTTGAGTCCGTCGAGATCCCGGAACAGCTTCTTGCAGTACGGGCAGTTCGGATCCTCGAAGGTCACCAGCGTGCGCGAACCGTCGCCGCGAACGGTCTTGACGGCGTTTTCCAGCGGCAGCGACCTGAAGTCGACCTTGAGCAGCTCGTCGCGCTTCTTGGCGGTCAGGTCCTCGCGCGTGCGCGCGTCGAACACGCGGCCGGCGAACACGTAGTTGACCGCTGCGTCGACGTAGTAGACCTCGGTGCCGATCACCACCTCGTACAGGCCGAAAGGCATGCGCGTGATCGTGTCGGGTTTCGCGCCCATGCGGGCCTCGACGCGTGCGCGCAGCGCGGCGTCGTCGCCGCGGGCGGGGTCATTGCGCGCTTCGGCGCCCTTCGCCGGCGGCGCGGCGGCCGGCG
>JBBIQI010000352.1:0-2164 GCA_037442465.1 Burkholderiales bacterium | reverse complement strand
TAGAACCTATCTCAGAATCCCCGACGGTCGCGTTGCGACGAGAAGCGGGCGGATGCTAGGCGGCGCGCGAAGGACAGTAGCCGGGCCTACGGCCGAGCGCGCCAACACCGCAGACGCCCGCCTATCGTCGCAACCCTGCGGGGCGGGGTCGCCTGGGGCGCAGCGCGTCGTTGCGGCTCGGGTCCTTGGCACGGGCCAATGGTCCCCTCGCCGCGCCTAGCGCTGCATCCCCAGGCAATCCCGCCGCGGCCGCCAGGGATTTTGAGATAGGTTCTACTCAAGCCGGTCGTGCCTGACGATGCCGCGCTTGCGCTCGTCCACGCCGTCTTGAAGAACGGCGGCAGGGCGGATCGCTGCCGTCACCGAACGGCGCGCGATTCCAGCTCGCTCCCCGTTGTGCAAAGGAACAGGAGCGCTGTGCGCTCAGCCTGCGCGCGCCGCTTTGGCGAGATAGCCGTCGACGGCGGTGCCCGGCAGCGGTGGGCTGAACAGAAAGCCCTGCATGATGTGGCAGCCGCGCCGGCGCAACTCATGCAGTTGCCGCAGTTCCTCGACGCCTTCCGCGATCAGCCGCAGCCCCATCTTGCCGGCAATGCCGATGACCGCGGAGACGATCGAATCGCTCGCCGGCGAATGGCCGACGTCGCGCACGAAGCTGCGGTCGACCTTGATCGTCCGCACCGGCAGCCGGTGCAGATAGCCGAGCGACGAGTACTTCGTGCCGAAGTCGTCGATCGAAAGCTGCACGCCGCGGCGCGCGAGTTCGGCCGCCTGCTCGACTGCGGCGGTGCCGTCGAGCAGTTCGTGTTCGGTCAGCTCCAGCTCGAGCGCAGTGGCCGGTAGTGCGTGGCGCGCGAGCGTGGAGGCCACCACGTCGACGAAGTCCGGCTGGCGAAAATCGCGCGCCGACAGATTCACCGCGACGCGCAGCTCGGTGTGTCCGGCGGCGCGCCAGCCGCGCAGGTTCGCGCACGCGTAGTCGAGCACGCGCGCACCGATCGCGCGCGCCAGGCCGCAGCGCTCGGCGACCGGCAGGAACTCGTCGGGCGCGAGCAGCCCGCGCGTCGGATGCCGCCAGCGCACAAGCGCCTCGACCGTGTCGACGCGGCCGCTCGCGAAGTTCAGGATCGGCTGGTAGTGCACCTTGAACTCGCCGCGCAGCATGCCCGCGTGCAGTTCGCGGCCGACCTGCGCGTCATGCTCCTCGGCGAGCGCGTGCGCGCGCGAGGGCACCATCGCGACGTCGAGGTCGGCGTGCTTGGCGTGGCGCGCCGCGTTGCGCGCCGCGCGCATCAGCGCGCGCGGATCGCGGCCGTGCTCGGGTGCCAACGCGATGCCCGCGCGCGCGGTCAGCGCACATGGGCGACCGCCCAGCATGAACGGACGTCGCAGTCCGGCGAGCAGCCGGCGCGCGATCACCGCCGCATTGCCGGGCTCGGTGACATCGGCTGCGAACACCGCGAATTCGTCGCCGCCGATGCGCGTGACCAGGTCCTCGGCGCGAAGCTGCAGCGCGAGCCGCTGGCCGAGCGCTTCGAGCAGGCGGTCGCCTGCGGCGTAGCCGTAGATTTCGTTGACGTCGTGAAAGCCGTCGATGTCGACGACGAGCAGCGCGAGCGCCGGCGGCACCTGCGTCGTCGCCTTCTGCAGTCGCTCGAAGAACGACGCCGGCGCAACGAACGACGCGTGATTGGGTGCCGACGGCTGGTTGGCCGGATCGGCGGAATGCGCCACGACGCGCGGGCGTTGCGCCGAGTGCGGGGAGGCGCCGTGGCGCCGTTCGATCAACGCGGCTGGGGAAGACATGGCTCCACCAGGCGCGTCGCGCTCATGCGGCAGAGCAGGTGAGGATCGGCACGGCGGCTAAAGTAACTTATCGAAAATCACTTGTAAACACTTGATCGAGCGAAGAAAGAAAAACTTCCTCTTTCGTTGCGCCGGGCCGACTGCCGCCGTGCGTTGGAGTGGCGCGCCGTTAAGGGCGGCCGCGATCCGTCCCGGCGCGCCTTTCGTTCGGCCGCGAGCGACGGCCGCGCGTGGCCGTGCCAGCCCGCCCGCCGAAACGCGCCATGCAGCGGCGGCGCGCGTTTTGACGCGCACGCCCGACGCCCGACAATGGCCCCGATGAACGCACCGAACGCGCGCGGCACCCCGCGCGTCTGCA
>JBBIQI010000351.1:0-2166 GCA_037442465.1 Burkholderiales bacterium | reverse complement strand
GCTGCCGCAGGGCGAGACCGAGCGGATGCTGATCCTGCTGGACATCGAGCGGCTGCTGTCGAGCGCCGACCTGGCCGTGCCAGAGCGCCAGGCTGCCTGACGCGCACCGGCGCGACCGCCGCGACGATATCGCGATCGCGCGGAGCGCAGCAGGGCAACGCAGTTCGTGACGCAGGAGCAGAAATGAACGGGTTCGAGTCGTACGGGCAAGCCGCGCACGCCGGTTCCGCCGAACAGGCGCAATTTCATCGAGGGGGCATCGCATGCGCGCACTGAATCGACTGACTCTGAAGCAGACGCTGCTGCTGTTTACCGGAACCGCGGCGGCGTTGTGCCTGCTGCTGGGCCTGGGCAGCTTCATGCAGATCAACGAGGGTCAACGCGCGTCCGAGGACATGCTGCATGACATCGGCGCGGCGCGCAGTCTCGGCATGGCGGACATGATGCACGACGCGCTGCGCGGCGATGTGCTCGCCGCGCTGCTGGCGGGCCCCGGCGCGGATGCGCAGCGGCGCGAACGGTTGCTCGGGCAGCTGTCCGCGCATCAGAAGACGTTGCGTGACGCAGTGGGGTCGCTGCAGCGCGAAATGAACGACCCGAAGCATCAGAGCGCCCTGGCGGCGGTGCTGCCCGCACTCGAGCGCTACGTCGAGGGCAGCGGCGCGATCGCCCGCGCCGCGCTGCGCTCGAGCGCCGAGGCCGAGGCGATGCGGCCGCAGTTCGAGGCTGCGTTCGCGCAGCTCGGGGCGCGTCTGGACGAATTGGGGGACCTGATCGAAGCAGACTCGGGCCGCATGGTCGAACGACAGAGACAGACCTTCCGCCATGCCAAGTTGATCACCGCATCGGTCACGGGAGTCGCCGTGGCCGGGCTGGTGATTTTCGGCCTGCTGCTGGTGCGCCTGATCACGCAGCCGATCCGCGACGCCGTGGCCGTCGCCCAGCGCGTGTCCAACGGAGACCTGTCGGTGGAAGTGCGCGCCGAGGGGGCCAACGAGACGGCGCAGCTGCTGCGAGCGCTGCAAACGATGGTCGAAAGCCTGCGTCGCATCGTCGGTCAGGTCAGAGGTGGCGTGGAAGGGGTCAACGGCGCGTCGGGCGAAATCGTGCGTGGCAATCTCGACCTGTCGAGCCGGACGGAGGAGCAGGCATCAAGCCTGCAGCAGACGGCGGCGTCGATCGAGCAGCTCACCAGCACGGTCAAGCAGAACGCCGACGCCGCACGTCAGGCCAATCAACTCGCCGCTGCCGCCTCCGCGGTGGCCGAGCGCGGCGGTGCGGTCGTCGGTCAGGTGGTCGCCACGATGGACGGCATCACGCAGGCGAGCAAGAAGATCGCCGAGATCATCGGCGTCATCGACGGCATCGCCTTCCAGACCAACATCCTGGCGCTCAACGCCGCGGTCGAGGCCGCCCGGGCGGGAGAGCAGGGCAGGGGCTTCGCGGTGGTCGCCGGCGAGGTTCGCAACCTCGCGCAAAGAAGCGCGCAGGCCGCGCGCGAGATCAAGGGCCTGATCACCGACAGCGTCAAGCAAGTCGAAGCCGGATCGAGGCAGGTGACCGAGGCCGGGCGGACGATGGAGGACATCGTGGTCCAGGTCAAACGCGTGACGGATCTGATCGGCGAGATCACCAGCGCCACGCTGGAGCAGTCCAGCGGCATCAGCCAGGTCAATCAAGCGGTGGCGCAGCTCGATCAGATGACGCAACAGAACGCCGCGCTGGTCGAGGAAAGCGCGGCAGCGGCGGCGAGTCTGAAGGAGCAGGCCGACAAGCTGGCCGCGGCAGTGGCGATCTTCCGGCTGTCGCAACAAGAGACGCGGCAGGTCATCGCGCAGGCGCAGGCCGCGAGCCGGACCGCGCACCCGGCCAGGGATGCGGCCCAGCGATCGGTGCCGGCGCCGCGGCGGCGCCCGCCGCCGGCGGCGGACAAGAACGGCGACGACTGGGAGGAATTCTGAGTGCGACGCCGCAACAATTCCCACTGTCTTTCCCGCGGCGGAGTGCGTGCCTGACCGTTGTACCCGCGCACTGCCAATGCGATGGGCGCCCGCGAACCGTTGAACGAAGCGTCGCTCGCCGCGCTGGCGGCGCACGACGCGATGCGCGAATACGCGTACGCGCCGCACGACTTCGAGCGCGTGCGGCGGATCATCTACGCGCGCG
>JBBIQI010000350.1:0-2168 GCA_037442465.1 Burkholderiales bacterium | reverse complement strand
GCCGGATTTAGAGTGAACGGTTCGACTGCACGCCGCCCGCCGCGTGCGCGAGCCGCGCTGGCGCCGAAGCAAACCGCGTCGGCCGCACGCGCGGAGGCGTCGCTGTCGGCGCGGCTGAAGAAGCTCGGGCTGCATGCCGACTGGGACTACCTGCTGCACCTGCCGTTGCGCTACGAGGACGAAACGCGCATCACGCCGATCGCGCAGCTCGCGCCGGGCGCCGAGGCGCAGGTCGAAGGCGAGATCGTCGACGCCGAGATCGTCCGCCGCGGCCGCCGCCAGTTGATTGCACGGCTGCGCGACGCCAGCGGCGAGCTGCTGTTGCGCTTTCTGCACTTCTATCCGTCGCAGTTGAAGCAGCTCGCGCCCGGTCGCCGTGTGCGCGCCTTCGGCCCCGTGCGCGGCGGCGCGCTGTCGTCGGACTTCGGCTTCGAGATCGTCCATCCGCGCGTGCGCCCGGTCGAGGACGGTGCACCCGTGCCAAGCGCGCTGACGCCGGTGTACCCGGCCGCGGCGGGCGTGCCGCAGACGTGGTTGCGCAGCCGCATCGCGCGCGCGTTGCGCGACGTCGACATCGACGACACGCTGCCTGCGGCGCTGCGCGAGCGCTGCGGCCTGGCGCCGCTCGCGGAGGCGTTGCGATATCTGCACGCGCCGCCGCCGGGCGCCGATCTGGCGCGGCTCGCCGACCGCTCGCACCCGATGTGGAAGCGCGTTAAGTTCGACGAGCTGCTCGCGCAGCAGCTTTCGCTGCGCTGCGCACGTCTGGCGCGCGCGCAGCGCCGCTCGCTGCCGCTCGCCGGCGACGGTGCGCTGACGCGCAGGCTGCTGGGTGCGCTGCCGTTTGCGCTGACGCGCGCGCAGCAGCGCGTGTGGCGCGAAATCGAAGCCGATCTCGCCGCAGCGGTGCCGATGCACCGGCTGGTGCAGGGCGATGTCGGCAGCGGCAAGACGGTGGTCGCCGCGCTGGCGGCGGCGCGCGCGATCGAGGTCGGCACTCAGACCGCGCTGATGGCGCCGACCGAGATCCTCGCCGAACAGCACTTCCGCCGCGTCGCGCTGTGGCTCGAGCCGCTCGGCGTGCGCGTGGTCTGGCTGGCGGGACGGCTCAAGCCTGCCGACAAGCGGGCCGCGCAGGCGCGCGTGGGCAGCGGCGAGGCGCAACTGGTCGTCGGCACGCACGCGCTGATCCAGCAGAAGGTCGCGTTCGCCAAGTTGGGGCTCGCGATCGTCGACGAACAGCATCGCTTCGGCGTCGCGCAGCGGCTCGCGCTGCGCGGAGCCGCGCTGGACGAGGCGCACGCGATCGTGCCGCACATGCTGATGTTGAGCGCGACGCCGATCCCGCGCACGCTGGCGATGAGCTACTACGCCGATCTGGACGTGTCGGTGATCGACGAGCTGCCACCGGGCCGCCGGCCGGTCGTGACCAAACTCGTGTCGACGCGCCGGCGCGACGAAGTGCTCGCGCGCATCCGCGCCGAGGTGGCGCGCGGCCGGCAGGCGTACTGGGTCTGCCCCTTGGTCGACGAGAACGAGCAGGCCGACGCGAAACTGGAACTCACCGCAGCCACGCGCATGTACGAGCACACACGCGCGCTGCTGCCCGAGCTGCGGCTCGGCCTGCTGCACGGGCAGCTGCCGGCGCAGGACAAGGCCGCGGCGATGCAGGCCTTCGCCGCCGGCGCGCTGGACGTGCTGGTGGCCACGACCGTCGTCGAGGTCGGGGTGGACGTGCCCAACGCGACGCTGATGGTGATCGAGCACGCGCAGCGCTTCGGCCTCGCACAGTTGCACCAGTTACGCGGTCGCGTGGGGCGCGGCGCCGATCAGAGTTACTGCGTGCTGCTGTTCGACGAGCCGCTGTCGGAGGCGGCGCGCGAGCGGCTGAAAGTGATCTTCGAAACGGACGACGGCTTCGAGATCGCGCGCCGCGACCTGCTGCTGCGCGGCCCCGGCGAACTGCTCGGGGCGCGCCAGGCGGGCGTGCCGCTGCTGCGTTTCGCCGACCTCGAACGCGACACCGCGCTGCTCGAAAGCGCGCGCGCCGCCGCCGCGGAGCTTCTCAAAAGCGCACCCGAGGCCGCGCGCCGGCACGTCGAGCGGTGGATCGGGCGCAGGCAGGCCATGCTCGACGCCTGACCCTGAATCCGGCAGTCCGCCCATGC
>JBBIQI010000349.1:0-2188 GCA_037442465.1 Burkholderiales bacterium | reverse complement strand
CTCTCGGATTCTCGGAAGGCGTGAATCTGTCTCTGCTGCGCGGCCCGCCGGCGTCGTTGCGCGGTGCTCGGCCCTCGCCTATCTACCTGATATGTCGCGGCCCTGCGGCCGCGTGCGCCTAGCCAGCGGCCCGCTCGCGACGAAACCTTCACACCTTCTCAGCGCTTGCGCAGCAGGAACACCGGCCAGATCCACAGCGAAACGACCCAGCGCACGAAGCGCGCGACGCTCAGCGGCTGCTTCTCTCCTTCCGCGGTGAGGCGGAACAC
Organism: Burkholderiales bacterium; assembly: GCA_037442465.1. Lineage (GTDB taxonomy): Bacteria > Pseudomonadota > Gammaproteobacteria > Burkholderiales > Burkholderiaceae_F > DSNY01. Next base: position 1,919 of record JBBIQI010000349.1, on the reverse strand, counting down.
GACGAGCGCGCCGGCCAGGATCCAGCACACCAGGCCTGCGTAGGTCCACGCGCGGCCCGCGTACTCGAACGGCAACGCGCCGCCGATTGCCGCGGCGATCAGCACCGACGCGAACACCGCCAACAGTGTCGCGACCAGCGCGTGCCGGTACCTCAGCAGCGGATCGTTGTCATTCCAGGACATGCGCGCGCGAGTCTACCGAGCGTTCGGAAGCTCGATGGCGAACTGAACGCTCAGCCCCACCTCCGACCCTCAGCCTCGAGGGGACAGCGGAGGTTCGCGCGGCAACCGGTCGCCGCCCGTTGCCGCAAGCCGAGCAGTGGCGACGCTGTGCTAGCTTCGATCGCATGGTTTCGGACAAGGACCCCATCGTTGCGATCGCGACCGCGCCCGGGCGCGGCGGCATCGGCATCGTGCGGCTGTCGGGCGCCGATCTGGCGCCGGTGATCGAGGCCGTGCTCGGTCCGCGCGCAAGGGCGCTTGCCCCGCGGCACGCGACCTTCGCCAAATTCCTCGATGCGGCGGGCGAAGAGATCGACGAAGGCATCGCGCTGTTGTTTCCTGCGCCGCATTCGTACACCGGTGAGAACGTGCTCGAGCTGCAGGCGCACGGCGGGCCGGTCGTGCTGCGCATGCTGGTCGCGCGCTGCCTGGAGGCGGGCCGCGCGATCGGACTGCGGCTCGCGGAGCCGGGCGAGTTCACGCGGCGCGCTTTCCTGAACGACCGGCTCGACCTGGCACAGGCCGAGGCGGTCGCGGACCTGATCGACGCGTCGACCGCGGCGGCGGCGCGCAGCGCGGCGCGTTCGCTCGCCGGCGCGTTCTCGCGCGAGGTGCACGCCTTGACCGAGGCGCTGATCGAGCTGCGCACGCTGGTCGAGGCCACCCTCGATTTTCCCGAGGAGGAGATCGACTTCCTCGACGCGTCCGATGCGCGCGGCCGTCTGACGAAGATCCGCGCGCAGCTCGCGCAACTGCTCAAGCGCGCGCGCCAGGGTGCGGTGCTGCGCGAAGGGCTCGCGGTCGTGCTGATCGGCCAGCCGAACGTCGGCAAGTCGAGCCTGCTCAATGCGCTCGTCGGCGAGGAACTGGCGATCGTCACCCCGGTCCCCGGCACGACGCGCGACCGCATCGCGCAGCAGGTCGAGGTCGACGGCATTCCGCTCAACGTCATCGACACGGCCGGGCTGCGCGAGACGGTCGATCTGGTCGAACGCATCGGCATCGAGCGCACCTGGGCCGAGGTCGAACGCGCCGACGTCGTGCTGCATCTGGTCGATGTCACGGCGCGCGATGCCGCCGCCGAAGCCGCTGATGCCGCGATCGAAGCGCGCGTGCGCGAACGCGCGCCGCGCGCGCCGGTGCTGACCGTCTACAACAAGGTCGACCTGACAAACCTGCCCGCGCGCGCCGAAGGCGATTCGATCTGGCTGTCGGCGCTCACGGGCGCCGGGCTCGACGCGCTGCGCGCGCGGCTGCTCGCGATCGCCGGCTGGGACTCGGCCGCCAGCGGCGAGCACGCGTTCCTCGCGCGCGCGCGCCACCTCGAAGCGCTGCACGCGGCGCACGCGCACCTGGAGGCCGCCGCCGCGCACGCAGAGCAGGGCAACCGTCAGCTCGACCTGCTCGCCGAGGAACTGCGGCTCGCCGGCAACCGCCTCGCCGAGATCACCGGCGAGTTCTCCGCCGACGACCTGCTCGGCCGCATCTTCAGCCGCTTCTGCATCGGGAAGTAGGTCCGGTTCCGGGGGAGTCCGGCGCGGGCCGATGGTGTGCAGTAAGTCATTTTGGAGAAACGACTCCCGTTCCTGTGGCGGCCGAAAGGTACCGACGGAAGCCGATCTCGCTTGAGTACACATCTGAGCCTAAAAACGGCAGTTAGGCCGGTGCAGACAGGGCCGGCGGAGGCGTCGGCCAGG
>JBBIQI010000348.1:0-2205 GCA_037442465.1 Burkholderiales bacterium | reverse complement strand
GGCTGACGAAGTCACCACCGAGATACCGAGAACACCGAGAAAAGAAGTGCTCTGTACCTGCGTGCCTCTGTGGTGAAAAGAAGAGCACCCCCGCAACGCAGCTCGCCCCGCCGGCATCACACGTCCTGCCGCTGTTCGAGCAGCGAAACCAGCCCTTCGAGCGCGGCGACGATCGCCTGCGTGCGCACCGCGGCGCGGTTGCCATCGAAACGGCGCGTCGCGGTCTTGACCCACGGCGCGGCGGCCGGATCGCGCTTGATGGCCCAGGCGAAACACACGGTACCGACCGGCTTGTCGAGCGTGCCGCCGCCCGGCCCGGCGATGCCGGTGACCGCGACCGCGATCTGCGCGTGGCTGTGCGTCAGCGCGCCGAACGCCATCGCACGCGCCACCGGCTCGCTGACCGCGCCGAAGTCGCGCAGGTATACGGGCGACACGCCGAGCACCTGCTGCTTGGCTTCGTTCGAATAGACGATGAAACCGCGGTCGTACCAGCCGCTCGATCCCGCGACCTGCGTCACCGCGAAGCCGATGCCGCCGGCGGTGCACGACTCGGCCGTGGCCAGCACGAGCCGCTGCTCGGCAAGCAGCGCGCCGAGCCGTTCGGCCAGCTGCGCGATGTACTCGACGATGTCGTTCATCGGTTGCGTCCGTCAGGCGAGCCGGTACGACAGCGCGAACGCCAGCAGCGTGTAGAAAGCGGCGACCAGATCGTCGGCCATCACGCCGACGCCGGTTTTCCAGCGCGCGTCGAGCGCACGGATCGGCGGCGGCTTTGCGATGTCGAGAAAGCGGAACAGCAGGAACGCGAACGCCTGCTGCAGCAACGGGTTGGCGGTCGCATCGGGCAGCATCACGAGCACGATCCAGAAGGCGACGATCTCGTCGATCACGATGTGGCTCGAATCCGCCCGCCCCAGCCGCTCGCCGGTGCGTTGCGCGGCCCAGGCGCCCAGCGCGAGCCCGATGCCGATGACCGCCAGCCAGCCGGCGTCGGCGAGCCAGCGGTCCAGTGCGATGAAGCTGCCCCACGCGAACAGCGTGCCCCAGGTGCCTGGGGCGGTGCGCGGCATGCCGCTGCCGAGACCGAGCGCGATCATGTGCAGCGGGTGCTCGCGCAGGAAGCGCCAAGTCGGCCGCCGCGCGCCGTCGCCGGCGGCCGGCAGATCGCCCGCACCGCGGCTTGCGTGCTCCGGCATGGACTGCGGCGGCAGGGAAGCGTTCATTGCCCGAAGTGGTCGTATCCGCGGTACGTAGTGTCCAATAGCTCGCCGTCGGCGTCGAGCACTTCGAGTTCTCCGCGGTCGGTCATCGTTCCGATCCGACTGACCGCCGTGCCGGCCGCGACGGCGGCAGCGAGCACTTGTGTCCGTGCCGTGGGCGATGCGGTGAACAGCAGTTCGTAGTCGTCGCCGCCGGCGAGCGCGCAGCGCCGCTGCAGCGGCTGCGGCTGCCGCCGCAGCGCGTCCGACCGCGGGACCGCCGGCCAGTCGATACGCGCGCCGAGTTGCGAGCGCTCGAGGATGTGGCCCAGGTCGCCGAGCAGCCCGTCGGACACGTCGATCGCGGCGGTGGCCAGCCCGCGCAGGCCGATGCCCAACGCCACGCGCGGCAGCGGACGCTCGAGCCGCGTGCGGCAGGCCGCCAGGTCGGCGGCGTCCAGCACGGCCGCGCCGTCATGATGGGCCAGCGCGAGCGCCGCATCACCCACGGTGCCGGACACCCACAGGTCGTCGCCAGCGCGCGCACCGGCACGCGTGCGCACGGCCGCACGCGGCACTTCGCCGATCGCGGCGATCGAAATCGTCAGCGGGCCGTCGATCGCGTGCTCGCCGACGCGCAGTTGCGGCGTGCGCGTGGTGTCGCCGCCCAGCAGCGCGCAACCGTGCGCGTCGGCGAGCGCGAACAGTCCGCGCGCGAACGCCGCGAGCCACGCTTCGTCCGCGCGCGGCAGCGCCAACGACAGCAAGAAGCAGCGCGGCGCCGCACCGGCGGCGGCCAGGTCCGACAGGTTGACCGCCAGCGCCTTGTGGCCGAGCCCCTCGGCATCGGCGTCGGCGAAGAAATGCCGCCCCGCGAGCAGCATGTCGGTGGTGATCGCGAGCGTGACGTCGCCCGCATCGATCAACGCGCAGTCGTCGCCGACACCGGCGCGCTCACGCGTCGGCCGCGTGAAGAAGCGGGAGATCAGTTCGAACTCGTTCA
>JBBIQI010000347.1:0-2214 GCA_037442465.1 Burkholderiales bacterium | reverse complement strand
CTTCGAGCGGCTCACAAACTAAAGCCCCCGGCTCTGCCGGGGGATACTTACCTGCAGGCGGGTCGACCGGCGGCCGTTTCGGCGGGTCTGGACGGTGGGGCGATAACATCCGGCCGGCCTAATCCCTGGCGCGCGTCGATGCCCTTTTTATCGGAACCTCCCTACACCCACGGCACGCCGAGCCGAACGGCGGTGCTGCTCGTCAACCTCGGCACCCCGGAGGCGCCGACCGCCGGTGGGCTGCGCCGGTACTTGCGCGAGTTTCTGTCCGATCCGCGCGTGGTCGAGATTCCGCGGCTGGTATGGCTGCCGATCCTGTACGGGCTCGTACTGACGCTGCGTCCGCGCAGGTCGGCGGCCAAGTACGCGACGATCTGGACGACGCGCGGCTCGCCGCTGAAGCTGCATTCGGAGCAGCAAGCGCTGCTGTTGCGCGGCTACCTGGGCGAACGCGATCTCGATGTCGACGTGCGCCTGGCGATGCGCTACGGCGAGCCGTCGATCGCGTCGGTGCTGGCCGAGCTGCGGACTGCGCAGACGGAGCGCATCCTGGTGCTGCCGCTGTATCCGCAGTACTCGGGCAGCACGACCGCGTCGGTCTTCGACGCGGTCGGCGCGGTGCTGGCGCGCACGCGCAACGTGCCGGAGTTGCGCACCATCCGACACTTCCACGACGATCCCGCCTACATCGAGGCGCTGAAGAACAGCGTGCTCGCGTACTGGAGCCGGCATGGCCGTGCGCCGGACGAGGGCGGCAAACTCGTCATGAGCTTCCACGGAGCGCCCCGGCGGGCACTCGAGATGGGCGACCCGTATCACTGCGAGTGCCGGAAGACGGCGCGCCTGCTGGCCGAAGCGCTCGGACTGGCGAAGGACGAGTACCTCGTCACGTTCCAGTCGCGGTTCGGCCGCGCCGAGTGGCTGCAACCGTACACCGCGCCGACGCTGCAGGCACTGGCTCGGCAGGGCACGGCGCGCGTCGATGTGATCTGTCCCGGTTTCGTCGCCGACTGCCTGGAGACGCTCGAAGAGATTGCGCAGGAAGGCAAGCAGGCGTTCCTGGCCGCGGGCGGCAAGCAGTTTCATTACATCGCCTGCCTGAACGACCGCCCCGACTTCATCCGCGCGCTGGCCGACCTGGTTGCACGCCACGTGCAGGGATGGCCGGTGGCGCGCACCGATCGCTCGCGGCGCGAAGCGCAGGCGGAAAAAAGCCGCGCGCAGGCGCGGCTGCTCGGGGCGGAGCGCTAGCTCGGATATTTCACGAGGCCGCCCCCGTCTGCGTGCGTTCTGTGGCGGCGAATCCGCGCTGTCGGTCCGCGGATTGCCGATCCCAATTGAATCGCCGGGGCTACGCGGGCTTGCGCGGCGTCTGCGGGCGGAGGCGGGGTTTCGCGAAGCACCGCTTCGCGCCGCCGGAGCCGGTCGCGCTTGCAAGCGCGACCGTGGAACGCGGCCTTGGCCTCAAGTGCTCGCGAAGGGCGAGCGGCGATGAGTCGGAGCCGCGAGCGGGCCTTCGACTGCGTTCCACGGCACGGCTTGCAAGCCGTGCCGGCTGCGGCGGGCCGAAGCGCCGCAGGGCGCTTCGGCTGGTCCGCCTCCGCCCCTCTCGGCCCATCCGCATCCCGCATCCGCTCGCGCAATGGCCGCTGCGCTCGAAACATCGCCGCGCCCCGGCGCGGCTCGTTTTCCCGCGTCCCTCGTGAAATATCCGGGCTAGCTGCCGGGCGTCAGCGCGTCGCCGCGGACGCGTACGCGGTCGCCGACGTCGAAGCCGCCGGCCGAATGCCTGACGGTGCGTAGCGAACCGTCGTTCATGCGCACCTCGAGCGCGAAGCCGTCCTCGGCTCCGACGACACCCAGCTCGGTGGCCGAAATTCGCCGGATCGACACGATCTCGCCGCAGTCGGTGCATGAAGCCGGCGCCGCGGCCGGGCGCGCTGCCGGCGCTGCGCTCGCCGCCGGTGCGCGCTGCGTCCGCGGGGCGTTGACCGCCACGATCGCCGCAACGGCAGCGATCGCCACGAGCGCCAGCGGCGTCTGACGGCGGAAGCTGTCGCCCGCGGCAGCACGACGCTCGTCCTTCAAATCAACGACTTGAGTGTCCGGAAAGACGGTCATAGCGGCCGGATTGTGAGCGGCACTTGCCGGCCGGCGGAAGATCATCCGATCACGCGTTTCGGCGAGAACGCACGCACTAGCCCGGATACTTCA
>JBBIQI010000346.1:0-2228 GCA_037442465.1 Burkholderiales bacterium | reverse complement strand
CGTACATGCTGACGCACCTGCCGCGCGACCTGCGTACGCTGGTCGCCGCGCTCGACGCACTCGATGCCTACGCGCTCGCGCGCCGCCGCGCGCTGACCGTGCCGCTGCTGCGCGAATGGCTGGCGGGCGGCACGTAGAATCGCGCCGATGAACGACAAACCCTGCCGGCCGGGCGCAGTCTGCGCGGGCGGTTCGCGCCGGAGCAGCCGATGAAGCTCGCGCTGTTCGACCTCGACCGCACGCTGCTGCCGATCGACAGCGCCGACGACTGGTCGTACTTCGTCGTGCGCGCCGGCGGGCTCGACGCGGCGCGCTACGCCGCGCGCATCCGCGAATTCACGGACACCTACGCCGCCGGCTGCTTCGACGCCGTGGCCTACCTGCGATTCCAGATGGAACTGCTTTCGCGACTGCCGCGCGCGCAACTCGAACGCATCCGGGCCGAGTTCATACGCACCCGCTTCGCGCCGCACGTGCGGCGCGAAGCGCTCGCACTGGTCGAGACGCATCGCCGCGCAGGCGACGAGCTGGCGGTCGTCACGGGCACCAATGCCTTCGTCGCGCGGCCGATCGCCGACGCGTTCGGCATCGAGCATCTGCTCGCGGTCGAGCCCGAGGAGCGCGACGGCGAGTTCACCGGGCGCCACGTCGGCACGCACAGCCACGGCGAAGGCAAGGTGCGCAAGGTCGAGGACTTCCTGGCGCAGCGCGGCGCGAGCTTCGAGCGCTGCGAATCGCTGGTGTTCTACAGCGACTCGATCGTCGACCTGCCGCTGCTCGAGCGCGTGGCCGCCGCGGGCGGCCGCGCGGTCGTGACCAACGGCGACCGGTGGCTGCGTGCCGTGGCTGCCGCGCGCGGCTGGCCGCAGCTGGAGCTGTTCGCGCGGACCACCTGAACCCGTGATCAAGCGCTTCGTCGAAAGGGTTTCCACGCTGTTCACGCGCTCGCTCGCGCGGCCGGCTCGCGTCAAGCGCGAGCCCAAGCGCATTCCCGCCGCCGAACACGGCATCGACCGCAGCCGCGTGCCGCGCAACGCCGTGCGCGTGTGCGAGACGCTGCAAAAGGCGGGCCACCAGGCCTACATCGTCGGCGGCGCCGTGCGCGACCTGCTGCTCGGCGTCACGCCGAAGGACTTCGACGTCGCCACCGACGCCACGCCCGAGCAGGTCAAGTCGCACTTCCGGCGCGCGATCATCATCGGCCGCCGCTTCCGGCTCGTGCACGTGATGTTCGGCAACGAAACGATCGAGGTGTCGACCTTCCGCGCGCTCGACAACCCCGATCGTCTGACCGACGAGCACGGGCGCGTTCTCGCCGACAATCTGTTCGGCTCGCAGCACGAGGACGCCGCGCGGCGCGACTTCACGATCAACGCGCTGTACTACGACCCGATCACGGAGACCGTGCTCGACTATCACGACGGCGTCAAGGATCTGCGGCGCAAGCGGCTGCGCATCATCGGCGACCCCGAGACGCGCTACCGCGAAGATCCCGTGCGCATGCTGCGCGCGGTGCGCTTCGCGGCCAAGCTCGGCTTCCAGATCGACGAAGCCACGCGCGAGCCGATCCGCCGCATGGCGCCGCTGATCGAAAACGTTCCGGCCGCGCGCCTGTTCGACGAGATGCTCAAGCTGCTGACCAGCGGGCACAGCGTGGCCTGCATCATGCGGCTGCGCGCCGAGGGGCTGCACCACGGTCTGCTGCCGCTGCTGGACGTGATCCTCGAGCAGCCCGCGGGCGAGCGCTTCGTGATGCTGGCGCTGTCGCGCACCGATGAGCGCGTGCAGGCCGGCAAGCACATCGCACCGGGATTCCTGTTCGCGACGCTGCTGTGGCACGAGGTGCTGAAGCGCTGGAAGGAGCGCGAGGCGCGCGGCGAGCATCGCATTCCCGCGCTCGACGCCGCGATCGACGATGTGCTCGAAGCGCAGACCGAGAAGCTCGCGATCCAGCGCCGCTACACCTCCGACATGCGCGAGATCTGGATGCTGCAGCCGCGCTTCGAGCGGCGCACCGGGCGCGCGCCGTTCAAGCTGCTCGAGCATCTGCGGCTGCGCGCCGGTTATGATTTTCTGATGTTGCGCTGCGCGGCCGAGGAAGCGCCCGCCGAGCTGGGCGAATGGTGGACGAAGTTCCTGAACGCGAGCGACGCCGAACGCGAGCAGTTGGTGGCCGCGGCGCATGCGGGCGGGGCGCCGGCGGCGGGCGCGCGCAGGCGCCGCCGACG
>JBBIQI010000345.1:0-2243 GCA_037442465.1 Burkholderiales bacterium | reverse complement strand
CGGCGCGATCGCGCGCACGCAAGCGGTGCCGCTCGTGGCCTCGCTCGCCGCTGCCTACGGTCGTTCGATCTTCGTGCGCTTTGTCGCGCGGCTCGCGGACCTGGCGCGGCTGGCGAGCGGGCGGCCGGCGCCGGCGCCGTTGCTGGGGCAGCTGAACACCGGCGCCGGGCGCGGACTCGGTTGGGTCGAAACCGCGCGCGGGCTGCTCGTGCATGCGGTCGACCTGGACGGTTCCCGTCCGCCGCAGGCGGGCGAGCGGATCAAGCGCTACCGCATCGTCGCGCCGACCGAGTGGAATTTTCATCCGCGCGGCGCGCTCGCCGCGGGGCTCGCGGCAGCGTATGCGGCGAGCGAGACCGAGCTACGGCGGCGTGCGCACTGGCTCGCGCAGGCGCTGGATCCGTGCGTCGCTTATCGCGTGGAGATCGCGCATGCATGAAATGAGCCTCGCCGAAGGCGTGCTCGGCGCGATCGAAGACGCCGCGCGCGCACAGCGCTTCACGGCCGTGAAGACCGTGCGGCTGGAGATCGGGCAACTGGCGGCGGTCGAGCTGGACGCGCTGCGCTTCGCGTTCGATGTCGTCAAACGCGGCGGCATCGCCGACGGCGCGCGGCTGGAGATCGTCGACGTGCCGGGCGCGGCCTGGTGCATGCGCTGTTGCGAGGCGGTGCCGCTGGCCGCGCGCGGCGAGGCCTGCCCGCGCTGCGGCAGCTATCAGTTGCAGGTCACCGGCGGCGAGGAATTGCGCGTCAAGGAACTGGAAGTCGTCTGAGGGGATACGTCCATGTGCACCACCTGCGGCTGCGGAGCCGGCGAAACGAAGATCGAGGGCGAACACGAGCACACGGTCGTCCACCCCGACGGCACGGTCAGCACCTACCGGCACTCGCACGGGCCGGCTGCCGACGGCTGCGAGCACCTGCCGCCGGCGCATCACCACCCGCACGGCCCCACCCATGACCACGAGCACGTGCATGCCGACGGCACGCGGCACGCACACCCGCACGACCACGTACACGGCGCCGACCACGATCATCCGCACGGGGCAGCCGCGCACGGGCACGCCGACGGTGGCCGCCACGCGCATCCGCACGGGCACGGCCACGAGCACGGTCACGAGCACGGCCCGGTGCATGCGCACGCGCCGGGGCTGACGCCGGCGCAGATGGTGAGAATCGAGCGCGACATCCTCGGCGCTAACAACGAGATCGCCGCCCGCAACCGCCGCCGCCTCGAGGACGCGGGCATCTTCGCCCTGAACCTGGTCTCCAGCCCCGGCGCCGGCAAGACGACGCTGCTGGTGGAGACGATCCGCGCCCTCGGCGACGAGCTGCCGCTGGCAGTGATCGAGGGCGACCAGCAGACGTCCTTCGACGCCGACCGCATCCGTACCACCGGCGCGCGTGCGATCCAGGTCAACACCGGCAAGGGCTGTCATCTGGACGCCGCGATGATCGAGCGCGCACTCGGCCGGCTCACGGTGCCCGACGACGCGCTGCTGTTCATCGAGAACGTGGGCAACCTCGTGTGCCCGTCGGCGTTCGATCTCGGCGAGGCGCACAAGGTCGTCGTGCTGTCGGTCACCGAGGGCGAGGACAAGCCGCTGAAGTATCCGGACATGTTTGCCGCCTCGCGCCTGCTGCTGCTGAACAAGATCGACCTGCTGCCGTACGTCGGGTTCGACGTGGCGCGCGCGATCGACTACGCGCAGCGCGTGAATCCGAAGATCGAAGTGCTGCAGGTTTCCGCGACGACCGGTGCCGGCTTCGATGCCTGGCTCGACTGGATCCGCAAGGGGGCTGCCGCCGCGCGCAAGGCGCGCCAGACGAACGTGGCCGCGCTGCGGCGGCGCGTGGCCGAGCTCGAGGCGCGGCTGCGGGGTTGATCGGTGGCGGCCATGTATTCGCTGCAATCTGTCGTTGCGGCCTGCAGCGAGGCGCCGGCCCGTGCTTGCCCGTGGCTATCGCTGCGGCGGCGTTCATCGCTGCGTGGCGTCTCGCGCGCTTCGGACGACTCCACCGGTCGGGGGCGAGGAAGCAACCCGCTGGTTTGCCTTGCAGTCCGGGAGGGGATCGGCGACAAGGGCGTCGCGCCGACGCGCCGGTCCAGCCGATGAGCCTGAATGCGGCAGTCCGCCCGTGCGGTTTCGCGCAAGTGCGTTGTGCGACCGGCGTGTGCGGCTTGGACTGCGCTCACCCGGCGGGTGAAGCCGCGATTCGCCAGGTTGTCTCGCGCTGGCGCA
>JBBIQI010000344.1:0-2245 GCA_037442465.1 Burkholderiales bacterium | reverse complement strand
GCCGTGTTTCGCCGCGAGCCCTTCGAGCAGCATCGCCGCCTGCCCTTCGTAGCTCATTACCTCGCACACGCCGAGCAGCGCAGCGGCCGCATCGAACCAGCGGCCCGCGCTCGTCGTCGGCGGGCAGCGCACCGCACGCGCGAGCATTTCTGCGACGGCCGCCGCAGCGGGCTGACGCGCAAAGCGGCGCACGATCTCGTCGCCGCGTCCCGCCAGATGCAGCACCGCCGCCGCCATCCGCCACGGTTCGCGCGCGGCGCGGTCGCCGCCGGCCAGCGGCAGCGCTCGCAAATGACCGAGCCGCTCGCAGCCGCGCGCATCGACACGCAGCAGTTCGCCGCCCCACGCTTCGCCGTCGTCTCCGTAGCCGACGCCGTCGAGCGCCACGCCGAGCACCGGTTCGGTCACGCCGTGCTCGGCGGCGACGGCGGCGACGTGCGCGTGATGGTGCTGCACGCCGATCGCCGGTACGTTCAACTCGGCCGCGAGCTGCACCGCGAGCCGCGTGCTGAAGAAGTCCGGATGCAGGTCGTGCGCGATCGCCGCCGGCCGGATTTCCAGCACGCGCTGCAGATGATCGACGGCTTCTTCGAGCGCGATACGGCTCGCTGCGTTGTCCAGATCGCCGATGTGCTGCGACAGGAACGCCTCGGCGCCCCGCGTCAGGCACGCCGCGTTCTTCAGGAAGCTGCCGGTGGCGAGAACCGAGGGGCCCGAGCGAGCGAGCTTGATCGGCGCAGGCGTGTAGCCGCGGGCGCGGCGGATGAAGGTGAAGGCGGCTGTCGGGCGGCGCGTCGCTGCGTCGGCCGTTGGAATCCCTCCTGGCCTCCCTTCTTCAAAGGTGGAAACGGATCGGTCGGGTTCCGTCGTCACCCCCCTTTCGTAAAGGGGGGCAGCGGGGATTTTCTCTGCCCGCACGACCGAGTCATCGCAGCGCACGAGGATGTCGCGATCGTGCAGCACGAACGCGTCGGCGATGCCTCCCAGGCGCGTGATCGCTTCGGCGTTGTCGATCACCAGCGGCTCGCCGCCGGGGTTCGCACTCGTCATCACGAGCACCAGCGGCTGCGGTTGCGCGAGCCATGCCGTGCCGCGCGGGCGCCCCGCCGCTTCGTGAAAGAGCAGGAACTGAAGCGGCGTGTACGGCAGCATGCAGCCGAGCGAAGCCAGCCCCGGCGCGATGCCCGGCAAAGCCGCGTCGGCGCCGGCGCGCTTGTCGAGCAGCACGATCGGCCGCTCGCGCGACTCGAGCAGCGCACGCGCGGCGGCGTCGACGCGCGCCCAAGGCTCGATCGAAGCCGCATTGGCGAACATCAGCGCGAACGGTTTCCCGTCGCGGTTCTTGCGCGCGCGCAACTCGGCCACGGCCGCCGCATCGCGCGCGTCGCAGACGAGATGAAAGCCGCCGAGGCCCTTGATGGCGAGGATCTCGCCGCGCGCAATCCGCGCGACCGCCTCGGCGATCACGTCTTCGCACGCGAGCGGTGCGCCGCGCGCATCGGCGAGCGCGAGCCGCGGACCGCACGTCGGGCACGCGTTCGGCTGCGCGTGGAAGCGGCGGTCGCGGGGCTCGTCGTATTCGGCCGCGCACGCCGCGCACAGCGCGAAGCGCGCCATGCTCGTGTTCGGCCGGTCGTACGGCAGCCGCGCGGTGAGCGTGAAGCGCGGGCCGCAGTGCGTGCAATTGGTGAACGCGTAGCGCCAGCGTCGATCCGTCGGCTCGAAGATCTCCGCGAGGCAGTCGTCGCAGGTCGCCGCGTCCGGCGCGACACCGGTCGTGACTGCGCCGCGCCGGCTCGTTTCGATGCGAAAGCCCGCCTCGAGCGGATCGTTCGCGGCCTCGATCGCCTCGACCGCGTCGATGCGCGCCAGCCGCGGCGCCTCGCGCGTGAGCCGCTCGCAAAAGCGCGCGATGTCGGCCGCCGCACCGCGCAGCGCGATCTCGACGCCTTCGCCGTCGTTGCGCACCCAGCCGTCGAGCGCCAGCTCGGTGGCGAGCCGATAGACGAACGGGCGAAAGCCCACGCCCTGCACCGCGCCGCGCACGCGCAGACGCCGCTGGACTTCCTGGTAAGCGAGCAGCGCGTTCATCCTATTGACCCTTACTTATCCTCGGGACACGCGCCAACCGCCTGGCGTGCGCATGCCTCAGCCCTCGTCATTCCGAGCCAAAGGCGAGGAATCTCCGCGGCTCGCAGTGTTGAGATCCCTCGCTGCGCTCGGGATGACGGAACCGGCGACAGCC
>JBBIQI010000343.1:0-2248 GCA_037442465.1 Burkholderiales bacterium | reverse complement strand
GCCAAGGAAACGGTGCTCTGGTACCAGAAAATGCTGAACATGGACTTCGTGCTGGCGATCGCCGAGGACGAAGTGCCCTCGACCAAGGAGCCCGATCCGTACATGCACGTGTTTCTGGACGCCGGCGGCGGCAACATCCTGGCGTTCTTCGAGCTGCCGACGCGCCCCGAGATGGGGCGCGACCCGAATACGCCGGCCTGGGTGCAGCACATCGCGTTCAAGGTCAAGGATCGCGAGACGCTGCTGAAATACAAAGCGCACCTGGAAGCGAACGGGGTCGAAGTCCTGGGTGTGACCGACCATGGGATCTTCCACTCGATCTACTTCTTCGATCCGAACGGCCATCGCATCGAGCTCGCTTGCCCGGACCCGGACGAGGAAGCGCAACTGAAGAAGCTCGACGCGGTCAAGTGGGACATGCTGGAGGAATGGTCGAAGACCAAGCGCGCGCCGCGTCACGCCGCATTCCTGCACGAGCGGGAGTTCGCGCGATGATCGACGAAACGCACGACCCGGCGCTCGAAAGCTGGGTCGAGTCGGCCAACGAGCCCGCCACCGACTTCCCGCCGCAGAACCTGCCGTTCGGCCGCTTTCGCACCGCGCGCGGCGAACCGTGGCGCATCGGGATGGCGATCGGCGACCAGGTGCTCGACCTGCAGGCCGCCGGGCTGATCGAGACGCAGGACATGAACGCGTTGATGGGCGCCGGCGCCGAGCGGCGGCGCGAGATTCGGCTGGCGACCTCGCGCGGGCTGCGTCGCGGCAGCCGCGAGCAGTCGCGTTTCGCCGCGGCGCTTAAGCCGCTGGCCAAGGTAGAGCTGGGGCTGCCGTGCACGATCGGCGACTACAGCGATTTTTACGCCGGCATCCATCACGCGACCGCCGTCGGCAAACTGATGCGCCCGGACAACCCGCTGTTGCCCAACTACAAGTGGGTGCCGATCGGCTACCACGGCCGCGCCTCTTCGATCGTCGCCAGCGGCACCGCCTTTCATCGCCCGCGCGGGCAGATCAAGCCGGCGGAAGCCGCTGCGCCGCAGCTTTCGCCGACGCGGCGCCTCGACTACGAGCTGGAGATGGGCATCTTCATCGGCCGCGGCAATGCGCTCGGCGAGCCGGTGCCGATCGCGCACGCGGAAGCGCGCGTGTTCGGGCTGGTGCTGCTCAACGACTGGAGCGCGCGCGACGTGCAGGCGTGGGAGTATCAGCCGCTCGGCCCGTTCCTCGCGAAGAGTTTCGCGACCACGATTTCGCCGTGGATCGTGACGCTGGAGGCGCTGGCGCCGTTTCGCGCCCCGTTTGCTCGGCCAGCGGGCGATCCGCAGCCGCTGCCGTACCTGGATTCGCCGGCGAACCGCGAACAAGGCATGTTCGACATCGCGCTCGAAGCGTGGCTTCAGACGCCCAAGATGTCCGCGCCGCAGCGGCTGACGCGATCCAACTTCCGCGAAGCGTACTGGAGCGTGGCGCAACTGGTCGCCCACCACACGGTCAACGGCTGCAACCTGCAGCCGGGCGACCTGTTCGGCTCCGGCACGATCTCCGGCCCCGCTGCGGACCAGGGCGGCTCGCTGCTGGAGCTGACCGCCGGCGGCAAGCAGCCGCTCGCGCTTGCCAACGGCGAGACGCGCGCGTTCCTGGAAGACGGCGACACGGTGATCCTGCGCGCATTCTGCGAGCGGCCGGGTTTCCGCCGCATCGGCTTCGGCGATTGCGCCGGCACGGTGCTGCCGGCGCGGGAGGCGTGAGATGGACCTCGCACGGGAGCTTGCGACCGTGCCGCACTGGCGGCACGACCCACAACGGCGCGCGATCGTGCGCGAGTTCGTGTTCCCGGATTTCGTGCAGGCGTTCGCGTTCATGACGCGCGTGGCGCTGGAAGCCGAACGCCGCAACCATCATCCGGACTGGTCCAACGTGTACAACCGCGTGACGATCGCGCTAACCACGCACGACGCCGGCGGACTCACCGAGCGCGACTTCGAGCTGGCGCGGGCGATCGACGCCGCCTACGCCACCCCCTCGCCATGATGCAGTACCCGCCGACGACCAAGCACGGGCTGGCGGCCGGCGCAGCCGCGCGGCCCGCCAACCCCGACTGGACGATCGACCAGGGCTGGGAGAACTACACCGCCGGCGAACACGCGACGTGGAAGCGGCTGTACGAGCGGCAGACGAGGCTCTTGCCGGGGCGCGCGTGCGACGAGTTCGTCGCCGGCATGCGCGCGCTGCCGATCGGCGCGGACGC
>JBBIQI010000342.1:0-2263 GCA_037442465.1 Burkholderiales bacterium | reverse complement strand
GACGAGGTGGTGGGCTCGGAATGCCGAGTGCCACTGGCCCGGTTCGACGATGGGCGTGCGCTCGCTTCGACGAGCGACATCGGCTCGGAGTAACGCGGGGCATCGGATCAGAACGACGCCACGCGGCCCACTGCCGGATCAGGCGTCACACCCCGGTGGCTTCGGCCATCAGCGCACGCCAGCGGCGGTAGCGCTCGCGCAGCGCGGCATCGTCGTGCGGCTCGAACACCTCCTCGCGCGCGCCGGTGTTCCAGTCGGCGGGGCGGCCGGCCGCCAGATACGCGATGCCGCGCGCGCTCGCTTCGGGGTCGTCGCGCCGGTGCACCGGCACGCCGTTCAGCGCGGCGAGCTTGCGGCACAGCGCATCGAAGCGCGAAACGCCACCGCTGGCGCGGATGCGCCGCATCGGCGGCACGTAAGCCGCCATGTGCTCGATGTTCGCCTGCAGCAGAAAGGCGATGCTCTCGACCAGCGCGACCGCTTTGCCCCACGGTTCGGCTTCTTCGCCCACGAAGCGCGAATCGAACTCCGCGCGCCAGAACGGCCCGCCGAGCCCCGCGATGCCGTTCAGGAACAGCAGCGACGGCGCGGGCCGCTCGAGCCATTCGGGCAGGCGCGCGAGCAGATCGTCGATGCCCAGTTCCTTCGCGAGCCATTCGAGCCCCGCGCCGGCGCCGTTGACGTTGCCCTCGATCGTGTAGACGGTCGCCTCGCCGTCGGCGAGCACGATCCCGGTGAGCTGCCGCGGCACGTGACCGGGCGCCTGTGTCAGCGCGCGCTGCACGAACGCGCTGGTGCCGATGTTGACGTACGCGGCGTCGGTCTCGGGCCAGCCGAAAGCGAACACCGCCGCCGACTGATCGCCGTTGACCGCCGCGATCGGCACCTGCGCACCGCCCGCGACGAGCGTGCCCCAGCGATCGCAGGTCAGCGCGCTGCGCGGCAGGAACCCGGCGGGCAGCCCGAACAGCCGTAGCAGTTCGTCGTCCCAGTCGCGCGTCTGCAAGTTCCACAGTTGCGTGCGCGCCGCGCATTGCGGGTCGGCGGCGAACGTGCGCTCGGCCGTCAGCCGGTATACGAGAAAGCTTGCCATCGGCCCCCACGCGAGCGTGCCGGCGTCGCGCGCCTGCCGCACCGCGGGCAGATGATCGAGCGCCCAGCGCAGCTTGCTCGCGCCGTAGTGCGGCGACAGATAAAGCCCCGTCTTGCGATGCACTGCGTCGCCGTGCGCGGCAAGCGCGTCGATCCACGCGTGCATGCGCCGGTCCTGCCAGCTGAAGATCGGCGACCACGGCGCGCCGGTGACGCGGTCCCAGCACACGCAGCTCGCGCGCTGGCTCGACAGCCCCGCGGCGGCGAGATCGCGCACGCGCGGTCCGAGCGCGCCCGCCGCCTGCGCGACCGCGGCGTGGATCGAGGCGAGAATCTCCTCGCCGTCCTGCTCGGCCCAGTCCTTCTGCGGGCGAACGAGCGCGACGTCTTTTTCGCCGCGCGCGAGGATGTCCCCGCGGCGATCGAGCACGAGCGCGCGGCTGGCGTGCGTGCCCTGGTCGATCGCGAGGTACAACGGCTCGGCCATGCGAACGCCGCGTCAGGCCGTGGCGCGCAGCGCCCGCTGCAGCGCGTCGCCGGTGAGGCTCGACGCCTGCGCGAAACCGCCGATCAGCCGCACGGACACCGGTCGGATGCGAAAGAGCGAGAAGTCCGCCAGCTCGAAGTGATCCGCCGCCTGCGGAAAGCGCGCCAGATACGCCCCCTTCGCACGCGCGTGCGCCGGCGCATCCGGCGCGAGCGGCGCCGCGTCGCCCTGCACCGTGGCACGCGCGCGCGCCTGCGGCGGCACGCCGAGCGCCTCGCGCGCGACGACGAGCAGGCTGACGCGCGGGTGTTCGAGCATGTCCTTCGTGTGCGGCGCGAGCGCCGAGACGTGAATCACGAAGTCGCCGTCGTCCAGCGCGAACGGCACCATCGACACGTACGGCTCGCCCCGGTGCAGGGTGCCGAGCGCGGCGATCGTCTGCGAATCGAGCAGGGCGCGCAACGGATGCGGCGTCGTCATGCCGCGACGATAGCGCGTGCCAGGCACGAGCGGCGGCGCCCTTTTCCGTCATCCCGAGCGAATGCGAGGGATCTCGGTGCCGCGAGTAGCGGAGATTCCTCGCCTTCGACTCCGAATGACCAGGAACAGGCAGTCTGGAATCGCACGAGTCGGCGGCTCGGAATGGCGGACACTCGTCATCCCGAGCGAATGCGAGGGATCTCG
>JBBIQI010000341.1:0-2270 GCA_037442465.1 Burkholderiales bacterium | reverse complement strand
GACGCGCTCGCCGAACTCGGGCCGCGCCGCGCCCAGCAGCGCGCGCTCCAACGCCGGCAGCCGTTGCGCCGCCGCCGAGCACGCGCCCACCGCCACGCCGCAGTACGACACGCGTTCGGCGTCGTCGAAGTCGAGCACCACCGCCACCATCGCGATCGAAATCACCAGGTAGCGGCGGTGGCCGAGCTTCAGGAACAGCGAGCGCGCCCGCGCCGAGCGCGCCGGCACGCGCACGGCGGTCAGAAGCTCGTCGGGCCGCCGCGCGGTGCGCCGATTGCCGAGGACAAACTGCGCCAACGGCAGCTCGCGTCGGCCGGCGGCGGAGGCCAGTTCCACGGTCGCATCGAGCGCCAGCAACGGCGGCATGCCGTCGGCGGCCGGCGACGCGTTGCAAAGGTTGCCGCCTAACGTGCCGCGGTTCTGAACCTGCAGCCCGCCGATCTCGCGCGCCGCCTGCGCCAGCAGCTTGCAGTGTGGCGGCAAGACCGCCTGCGCCAGCTCGCTCCACGTGGTCAGCGCGCCGATGCGCAGCGCGTCGCCCTCGGCGGCCACGCCGCGCAGCTCGCCGAGCGCGGAAACGTCGAGCACCGGCTGCGGCAGCGGGCGCTCGACGTGCGCGGCGAACACGTCCGTGCCGCCGGCCAGCACCAGGTGCGGGGCGCGCGCCAGCGCGGCCAGCGCCTGCACGACTTGGCGCGGACGCAGGTAGGCGCTCGACGCCGACCGCTGTGACGCACTCACCTGTTCGACCCGTCCCGGCCTTGGTAAAGTGATTAATGAAGTGAAAGCTTCATTACGACCCCCAAGTTACCGTAGCCGCAGCGGGCGCGTCAATTCGCGGCGCAAGGCGCAGGCCCGTCGCGGACTTGCGCGCCCGCGGCGGAGCGATCGTTTAACCTTCGCTGATTTTTGACCGTGGATGAGACCGTGAACGAAACCATCGTCCGCACCGCCCCCGCGCAGGTCGACTCGATCGAAACCGACGCCGTGATCGTCGGCGCCGGCCCGGTCGGGTTGTTCCAGGTCTTCGAGCTGGGGCTGCTCGAGATCCGGGCGCACGTGGTCGACTCGCTCGGCGAAGTCGGCGGACAATGCATCGAGCTGTACCCGGACAAGCCGATCTACGACATCCCGGCCGTGCCGGTGTGTACTGGCAAGGAACTGACCGACAACCTGCTCAAACAGATCGAGCCGTTCGGCGCGACGTTTCACCTCGGACAGGAAGTCAGCGTCGTGCAGCGGCGCGATGACGGACGCTTCGACGTGCAGACGTCGGCCGGCACGCGCTTCGTGACGAAGACCGTCTTCATCGCCGCCGGTGTCGGCAGCTTTCAGCCGCGCACGTTGAAGGTCGCGGGCATCGAGAAGTTCGAGGGACGGCAGTTGTTTTATCGCGTCAAGGACCCGGCGCGCTTCCACGGCCGCAACCTGGTGATCTGCGGCGGCGGCGACTCCGCGCTCGACTGGACACTGGCACTGGTGGGCAAAGCCGAAAGCGTGATCCTGCTGCATCGGCGCGACGGCTTTCGCGCGGCGCCGGCCTCCGTCGCAAAGATGCGCGAGCTGTGCGAGCAGCTCCAGATGCAGTTTCTCGTGGGTCAGATCGCGGGGTACGAAGAAGCCGACGACCGTCTGACCGCGATCCGCGTGACCTCGCCCGACGGCGTCACGCGCCGGCTGCCGCTGGACGATCTGCTGGTGTTCTTCGGCCTGTCGCCCAAGCTTGGCCCGATCGCAGAATGGGGCCTGCAACTGGAGCGCAAGCAGATCGCAGTCGACACGGAAAAATTCGAAACCAGCGTGCCCGGCATTTTCGCGGTGGGCGACATCAACACCTATCCCGGCAAGAAGAAGCTGATCCTGTCGGGCTTTCACGAAGCGGCGCTGGCCGCCTTCGGCGCCGCGCGCTACGTGTTCCCGGACAAGAAGATCCACCTGCAGTACACCACCACCAGCACCAAGCTGCATCAGGTGCTGGGGGTGGAGTCGCCGGTGTTCGACTGAGCGCGTGACGCGGGCACCCGCACGCCGTACTACTGCACCAGAGACCTTAGCGCTGCGTACAGATCGGACTTGCCCTCGAAGCCGATGCCCGGCAGATCGGGCAGCGTGACATAGCCGTTTTCGACCCGCACGCCGTCCGGGAATCCGCCGTACGGCTGAAACAGATCGGGATAGCTTTCGTTGCCGCCCAGGCCGAGCCCGGCGGCGATCGCCAACGACAGTTGGTGTCCGCCGTGCGGAATGCAGCGCTTCGCGCTCCAGCCGTG
>JBBIQI010000340.1:0-2275 GCA_037442465.1 Burkholderiales bacterium | reverse complement strand
TTAGGCGCTCGCCGCCGGTGCGTCGTTGAGCTTCTGCAGAACGAAACTCTGCAGCAGCACCTGATCCGCTTCGCTGAGGTTCTCGAACCGCAGGCCGTGTGCGTAGCCTGGCGGCGCGTCGCCGGCGGCCGCGAGCTGCTTGACGGCGCGGATCGTCGCCGCGACCGCGACCTTGGCCGTCGCGCCCTGCGATCCGCGCGGAATGTCGAAGGCGAGTTCGACGCTCTGCCCACGTTCTCCGAGTGGCTCCGGCGCGATCACCTTGGCGCCCAAGGCGCTCAGATCGACCAGCCGGACCGCCACCGCCGCGGCGTCGCCGCATCGGGCCTGCGCGGCGAGATCGACGCGCGTGCGCGGGGCCGCGCGCAACGTGGTCACGCGCACGGCTTGCGGGTAGCTCAGGTGCCAGTACGAGATCGGCGCGGCGAACTGGCGCAGCAGCGAGGTGTGAAACTCGGCGACGTGCGTGCCGGTGAACAGCCGCACGTCGAGCGGCTCGCCGTTTTGCAGTCGCACCGCCAGCCCGCCTTCGGCCGGGGTACGCACGATCAGATAGTCCGGTTCGCAGTAGCCGAGCAGGGTCGAGGCCAGCGCGCTCTTGCGCCCGAAAGCGGAGACGACGAGCTGGATCCTTGCGCCGACCCGCACGTTCAGTTCGCCGAAGCTGGCGCGATGCGCGCCGGCTGGCTCCCCGGCTTCCTGCTGCATTGGCTTTGCTCTCCTTCCAAGGGCCAGGCGCCGCGCGCGCCCGATCGGCCCGTATTGTGACCGCGTCCGCGCGATCGCGCGAACCGCCCGGACGCCGGTGGTGCGGGGATCGTCCCAGTCCGGGTTTTCGGCCGCGCCGCCGGCGCGATAGCGCAGCGGCATTTTCATATGCGCAGTCATTCCTTTGCGCCGCAACCTTGCTCCGGATAATCGCGCCGGGAGCGAACCATGAAACACCTGACACCCCAGCAGGCCTACGAGGCCCTGCAGGCCGACCCCAACGCGCTACTGATCGATACGCGCACCGACATCGAGTTCTGGTATGTCGGCCATCCCGTCGGCGCCATCAACGTCGAGTGGCAGACGGCGCCCGACTTCGAACCGAACCCGCATTTCGTCGAGGAAGTGCAGCGCGTGGCCGTTCGCAAGGATCGTCCGATCATCCTGATCTGCCGCAGCGGCAAACGCACGCTCGACGCCGGCGCCGCGCTCGAAGCGCACGGCTTCACGGATGTCGCCAACGTGCTCGAAGGCTTCGAAGGCGAACTCGACCACGAGCACCATCGCGGCACGCTGGGCGGCTGGCGCAAGCACGGGCTGCCCTGGCGGCAGACCTGATCGCGGGCTTCGCTCGCAGCGACCGGCTTTGGCGATGCGCGGAGCGGTGGTCTGCTACCTCGCCTTCGCCCGCAGCGCCCTTCCTGCGCGATTCACGTCCTTCGGGTCGACCCACAGGATCGCGCCCCAGCGGCCGGCGCCGGCGGAGAGTCCATCGACCGCCGCGACGTTGATGCCTTTGTCGGCCAGCCGCTTCAGATTTTCGGCGAGCGCGCCGGGGCGGTCTTCGCCCTGGATCAGGAAGCCGGTCTTCTTCGGCGCGAACTTGAGCTTGGCCTTTTTGACCGCGGCGTTGAACTTGCGCGTGTCGTCGGGCACGACGTCGATCTGCGCCTGGCGACCGCGCGGCGCACCGGTGCAGGCGAGCAGATTGATGCCCGCGCTGACCAGCGTGGCGAGCACCTTGAACGCTTGGCCGGGTTTGTTGGGTACCAGGGTGGCGTAGTGGTAGACCTTGCGCACGGTGTCGCCCATCGGTTCCTCCGCGGTCCGGGTTGGGATCCTGCCCATCGAAGTTGAGCGTAGCTCGGTGCCGCGTGCCGGGTATCCCCGGAACGCGCGGGCGCAGCGGCTTCGGCCCGCCGCCGCTCGCGCTCAGCCGCGGCCGGGCCGCGCGAACAGTCTCTTGACCAGCGCGCGCAGCCAAGCGTGCGCTGCATCGCCGTCGGCCGACGGATGCCACAGCATGCGCACCTCGTACTCGGGCGCGACGCCGGGCAGTTCCCAGATCTTCACCGCGTAGCGCGGCGCCAGCGACTCGGCAAACATCCGCGGCACGATCGCGAGCAGATCGGTGCGCGCGACCAGTTCCGGCAGCGCGCCGAAGTGCCGTGCGTGCAGCACGGCACGATCGGCGAGCTTCAGTTGCTTCAACCGCGCCTCGACGCTGCCGTGCACGGTCGCGGTCGGCGTGGCCACGGCGATCGCGGCGCGCGCGAGCTGCTGCGCA
>JBBIQI010000339.1:0-2294 GCA_037442465.1 Burkholderiales bacterium | reverse complement strand
ACCCCGGCGCGTCGAAGGCAAACACCTGTCGGGCGTTAAGCGGGAACAGCCCCGCGAACGCCAGCGCCAGATGGCCGCCGAGCGAGTGCCCAGTCACGTCCACGGCGGCCGCCGGCGAGATCAGCGGTGCGCTCGGACTGCCGAGATCGTTGACGATCGACTCGGCGACGAGCGGATTCGCAGGATCCGACAGATCGACCCGATACACCGTGATCGTCTCGCCCTGCCGATGCGTCAGCCGCTGCCAGGTGTTGTACAGCGCGGCGATCTGGTCGTAGCCGGCGCCGTTGATGGCGATGTCGGCGTCGGTCGGAAACAGGTCATTCGGGGTTCCGGTCAGCTCGGCCGTGCCGCGAATCGCCAGCGCCAGATTGCCGCTGGCGTCGGCAAACACGGTGGCGCTAAAGCTCGTGGCGGTGTCGTTGATCTGCGCGACGATCGTCGGATAGCGACGGGCGAATTCTTCGGCTTGCTTTTGAGACATGCCCGCCTCACGCAACTTCCTCAGGTTCTCTGGGTCATCGGTACGACCGGGGGTTAGCAACAATGCGTAGCTGCCGAGTGCAAGTTCGCTCTGCTCCCAAACTGAAAGAATCATTTTGTTTTCTCCTCTAAGTAAAGCTGTTCGATTTGCGCTCGAAACTCATCGCCGGCGGGGCACCCGAACGAGCTCGGGTGCGCATGGCTTGGGAAGTCGCCACCCATCCTGCTGTAAAAGACTGCTCTGCCAACAAGTTTTCCGTCAGCGCGGCGTATGAACGAATACTCGGTACGCCAAACCTGCGGACTCCCTTCGCGCAAGTATTTGGTTTCGGCAGTGGCGTAGATCGGATCAGCAGGGCCCGCCATTGCTTTCGGCGGTACGCCGACTCTTCCGCCAGTTTTCGGCAGCGAGGCGAAAAGCTCAGGGGAAACGGCGGTTCGCTCGAAGATGATCACTCCGCCATCCTGCTCGCACATCTTCCGCACCTTCCAGTCGTAGTACGCCTTGCGTGCTTCGCAGCCGCCGATGCCGGCGATCAAGAGCACGAACGGCGCCAGCAGCACGGCCGCCACGACCTTGATCAGTCGGTCCATGCGCTGGCTCCCTGTGTGTCCGTCATGCGCTTCACCGCTCCTTCCCCGCCTCACTCGAAACTCTCTGCACCGGACTGAGCAGATACTCCATCACCGTCCTGCGTCCCTGATGAATCTCCGCGGTCACCGCCATGCCCGGTGCGAGCGCCAGGAGACCTCCCGACGGCAGCGTGAGGCTCTGCGCGTCCAGCTCGATCACCGCCTTGTAGGTCAGCGGCGGCGTCACGTGCGGCGAGCCGGTGGCCTTGGCCGCCGCCTCCGGCTCCAACGCATCGGCGCTCAGTTGCACGACCTTGCCTTCGAGCAGCCCGTACTTCTGGAACGGATAGGCGGCGAGCTTCAGCTTCACCCGCTGGCCGACTGCGACGAAGCCAACGTCCTCGTTGGCCAGCGCGGCTTCGGCGCGCAGGGTGTCGCCCTTCGGAACGATCTGCAGCAGCGCGGTGCCGGGTTGTACGACGGCGCCGGGGGTGTGCGTCGCGAGGTTCTGCACCACGCCGTCCTGCGGGGCGCGGAGCTCCAGCAGCGCGGTACGGAAGCCGAGCTTGGCCTGTTCCTGCTGCAGCCGCTCGACGATCGCCTGCGCTTCGCCCGCTCGGTGAGCAACTGGCTGCGGAAGTTGGAGCGAAGCTGCGCGATGCGTTGTTCGGCCTGCGCAATGGCGGCGTCCAGCGCGTGCAGCGTGGCTTCCTGCGCTTTGAGGTCCTGCTCGCGCTCGATCGCTTCGCGCCGCTTGTCGTTGGCCATCAGCTCGCCGGCGAAGCCTTCCTTGTGCAGCCTGGCGAAGCTCTCGGCGCTCTGGCGCAAGACCGGCAGCGTGGCCTGCAGCTTGTCGCGGATCTGCTGCGCGGCCAGCCGCTCGCTGCGCGCTCGATTCGCCGCCTGCTGCTCCTGCAGCACGGCGTCGGCGAGCGCCTGCCGGCGGGCGAGGAACTGGGCGCTGACCTGGGCGAAGACGGCCGGGGCATCGCCGGGTTGCGCGGTGAGCGGCTTGCCGGCGAGCGCGGCGTCGATGGCGCGCACGGTGATGCGCTTGAGGGCCAGCTCGTGCGCGATCTGGCCGGCGTCGGCCCCGGTGAGGGTGGCGTCCAGCCGCAGCAGCGGCTGCCCGGCGGATACCTGATCGCCGTCGCGCACGAGGATCTCGCGCACGATGCCGGCATCGGCCGCCTGCACGAGCTTGACCTGCGAGGCGGGCACGAGCTTGCCGGGGGCGA
>JBBIQI010000338.1:0-2337 GCA_037442465.1 Burkholderiales bacterium | reverse complement strand
ACGGAACCGATGATCGCCCAGATCCCTCGCGTTGGTCGGAATAACGGAACCGACGATCGCCCAGATCCCTCGCGCCCCTCGGGATGACGGAAGGGATGTCTGGCGGGCCGCCTTACGTAGTGGCCAGTTCGCCGCGAGATTCCTCGCGTTGCTCGGGATGACGGAACCGATGCCTGCGACGGCAAAGCGAACCTGGAGGGTGGCGGTGTCGCGCGTCGGGCAATCGTCAATCGGCGCCGGCCTCCGGGGGCGACGAGCGCCGACCGAGTGTTGACCGGCAGAGCGAGTGCGGCGAAGCGCCGTCCGCGTCCGACGGGAGCGTCGGTTGCGGCGGCCGGGATCGCATGTCATCGCGAGACCTCGCACGCCGTCCGCAACCTACCGGTTGTGGCGCGCCATGAATACGAGCCGTTCGAACAGGTGCATGTCCTGTTCGTTTTTCAGCAGCGCGCCCGCCAGCGGCGGCACGAACAGTTTGTCGTCCTTCGAGCGCAGCGCCTCGGGCGGGATCTGCTCGGCGACCAGCAGCTTCAGCCAGTCGAGCAGCTCGGAGGTCGACGGCTTCTTTTTCAGCCCCGGCAGCTCGCGGATCGCGAAGAAGGTCGTCAGCGCGTTGGCGAGCAGCTCGCGCCGCAGCCCGGGGAAGTGCACGTCGACGATCGCCTGCATCGTTTCCTTGTCCGGAAAGCGGATGTAGTGGAAGAAGCAGCGGCGCAGGAACGCGTCGGGCAGCTCTTTCTCGTTGTTCGAGGTGATCACCACCAGCGGGCGGTGCTTGGCGCGGATCGTCTGGCGCGTCTCGTAGACGTAGAACTCCATGCGGTCGAGTTCGCGCAGCAGATCGTTCGGAAATTCGATGTCGGCCTTGTCGATCTCGTCGATCAGCAGCACGCTTGGCCGGTCCTGCTCGAACGCCTGCCACAGCACGCCGCGCACGATGTAGTTGGCGATGTCGTGCACGCGGTCGTCGCCGAGCTGTGAGTCGCGCAGCCGGCTCACGGCGTCGTATTCGTACAGCCCCTGCTGCGCCTTGGTCGTGCTCTTGATGTGCCAAGCCAGCAGCGGCATGTCGAGCGCGCGCGCGACCTCTTCGGCCAGCATCGTCTTGCCGGTGCCCGGTTCGCCCTTGATCAGCAGCGGCCGCTGCAACGTGAGAGCGGCGTTGACCGCGAGCTTCAGATCGTCGGTGGCAACGTAGGTATCCGTCCCGGCAAAGCGGGCGGGCGGGTTCGCGATCGGCATCGGGATTTGCTTGGCGGGTCGGCGTAGAGCGCCCAGTATAAGCAGCGCGCCCAGATCGCCGCAGCGTTGGACGCGCGCGCAAGCGCTCCGCTAGAATCCGCCCGCTCTTTCGCGGGTCGGCCCTGCGCGCCGGGTCGCTTCGATACGAATCAACAGGAGACACGATTCCGATGAAAAGATTGAGGATCCTGTGCGCGGCGGGGACGGTCGCCGTTGCCTCGACCGCCGCTGCTCAGCAGCCGGCGGCCGGCGGCAACCCGGAGGCGGCGCGGGCGCACATTTCGATGTGCACCGGCTGCCATACGATCCCCGGCTACCAGGCGTCGTTCCCGCGCGTGTACCGCGTGCCGAAGATCGGCGGCCAGTCGGCCAAGTACATCGAAGCGGCCCTGCAGGGCTACAAGAAGGGCGAGCGCGATCATCCGACGATGCAGGCGATCGCCAAGGGCCTGACCGATCAGCAGATCGCCGATATCGCCGCGTACTACGCGGCACGCGGAGCGGAGGCAGGCAAGTGAGGCGGGGGTGCAGAGCGATGAACAAGACGATGCTGGCGCTGGCGGCGATCGCCGCCGGCCTGTCGGGAACGGCGTGCGCGGCCGACGTCGAGGCCGGGCGCAAGATCGGCGACACGCAGTGTGCCGCCTGCCACGGCAAGGACGGCAAGTCGCCGATCGATCCGAGCTATCCGAAGATCGCCGGCCAGTACCCCGACTATCTGGCAAAGGCGCTGCTCGACTATCAGACCGGCGCGCGCAAGAACCCGATCATGGGCGGCATCGCAAAGCCGCTGTCCAAGAAGGACATGCAGGATCTCGCCGCCTACTACGCCTCGTTGCCGGGTCCGCTGACGCACCGGAAGTAGCCGGATGCCGACGATGACGACGGGCCCTGCGGGGCCCGTTTTCGTTGGGTGCGGTCAACCTAAATCCTGCAGTCCACACATGCAGTTTCGCGCAACTGCGTTGGGCGACCGGGGTTGGCGGCTTGAACTGC
Source organism: Burkholderiales bacterium (assembly GCA_037442465.1). Taxonomy (GTDB): domain Bacteria; phylum Pseudomonadota; class Gammaproteobacteria; order Burkholderiales; family Burkholderiaceae_F; genus DSNY01. The sequence goes on along the minus strand of JBBIQI010000338.1, from coordinate 99 downwards.
GCTCACCCGGCGGGTGAAGCCGCGCTCGCCCGGGTCGGCTTGCGCTGGCGCAAGGCGCAAGCCCGGAATGCCGCGCCGGGGTCGACACATGCGCCGACG
>JBBIQI010000337.1:0-2373 GCA_037442465.1 Burkholderiales bacterium | reverse complement strand
GCGCGTGCGACGAGTTCGTCGCCGGCATGCGCGCGCTGCCGATCGGCGCGGACGCGATCCCGGACTTCCGGCGCCTGTCCGACGTGCTGATGAAAACCACCAGCTGGCAGGTGGTTGCGGTGCCGGGGCTGGTGCCGGACGAGGTGTTCTTCGAGCATCTGGCCAACCGGCGTTTTCCGGCCGGCAACTTCATCCGCCGGCCGGAGCAGCTCGACTATCTGGAAGAGCCGGATGTCTTTCACGACGTCTTCGGTCACGTGCCGATGCTGATGCATCCGGTGTTTGCCGATTACATGCAGGCTTACGGTTTCGGCGGACTGCGGGCGCAAAAGCTCGGCGTGCTGCCGCATCTGGCGCGCGTGTACTGGTACACGGTCGAGTTCGGTCTGGTCGAGCAAAACGGCGGCCTGCGCATCTACGGCTCCGGCATCGCCTCGTCGTACGCCGAGAGCGTGTTCGCGATCGACGATGCGTCGCCGAACCGCATCCGCTTCGATCTCGAGCGCGTGATGCGCACCCGCTATCGGATCGACGACTTTCAGGAGACGTACTTCTTGCTGCGCAACCTGGACGAGCTGCTGGAACTGGCCCGCATCGACTTCGGCCCGATCTACGAGCGCGTCAAGGGCGCGCCGGAGTTCGAGCCCGGCGACGTGCTCGCGACCGACCGGGTGATCACGCGCGGCACCGGGGCGTATCACGCCGCACGGCGCAAGGAGCATTGAGATGGAGTTTGCGAATCGCACCGTCGTCGTCACCGGCGCCGCCGGCAACCTCGGACGCGCGGTCGCCGCCGCGTTCGCCGCGCGCGGCGCCACCCTGGTCCTGCTCGACCGCAGCGAAGAAGCGTTGCGCAAGGTTTACGGCGCTGGCGATGAGCGGCGTGTGCTCGCCGCGGTCGATCTGCTCGACGCCCCGCAGGTCGCCGCGCTTGCGCAGGGCATCGTCGCGCGTCATGCGCGCATCGACGTGCTCGCCAACCTCGCCGGCGGCTTCCGCATGGGCGAAGCGGTGCACGAGACGTCGGACGCGACCTGGGACTTCCTGCTCGACATCAACGTGCGCACGATGCTGAACGCCGTTCGCGCGGTGGTGCCGCACATGCTCGCCGCCGGCGGCGGCAGAATCGTCAACGTCGGCGCGGCGGCCGCGCTCAAAGGGGTGGCGATGATGGGCGCCTACGTCGCCGCCAAGAGCGCGGTGATCCGCCTCACCGAAGCGATGGCCGCCGAGCTGCGCGAGAAAAACATCAACGTCAACTGCGTGCTGCCGACCATCATCGACACGCCCGAGAACCGGGCCGCGATGCCGGAGGCTGATCCGAAGCGCTGGGTTGCGCCCGACGATCTCGCCAACGCGATCGTGTTTCTGGCCTCGGATGCCGCGCGCGCGATCCACGGCGCGGCGCTGCCGGTGACGGGGTTGAGCTGAAGTCAGCGAATGTCGCAGTGCTAGAGTCTCCTGCACAAGAGGCTAGGGAATCATGACGACGGTGCAGATCGACTTGCCAGATGAACTGGCACGTTAGGCACAAGCCGCCGGCTTGCTCACTTCCGAGGCGCTTGAGCGCATGCTGCGCGAGCATCTGCGCCGGCGTGCCGGCGAAGAGCTGCGCGAAACGTGGCAACGTGCGCCGGCCGAAGACTTGACGCCGGAAATCGAGCGGGAGATCGTGGAACAGGTACGAGCAGTGCGCAGCGAGCGGGGCAAACGCGGCGGCTGATGCGGCTCGTCCTCGATACGAACGTCGTGATCGCCGCGCTGTTATGGAGCGGGCCGCCGTGTCGGTTGCTCGAGGCGTGCATCGATGGACGCATCGAGCTCGTAAGCAGCCAGCCACTGCTCGACGATCTCGAACAGGCGCTTGCGTATCCGAAGTTCGCCAGGCGCGTCGCGCAGATGGGCACCACGAACGCGCTGCTGGTGGAGCGGTACGCTGCTGTCGTGACGGTCGCGCCGCCGGCTTCGATCTCGCGCGGCGTGGCCGCCCATCCCGATGACGATGCGGTACTTGCCTGTGCCTTGGCGTCGAACGCCGATCTGGTCGTCTCGGGTGATCGCGCGCTCTTGAACCTGAAGCACTTTCACGGTATCCCGATCGTGCCGCCGCGCGTCGTGAGCGAGCGCAGTCCTATCGATCGGTGATTACCCAAGCTTGTGACACCGCTGCCCTGCATGTTCGCTTTGCCCTCGCTGTCGCTGGCTCCGTCATCCCGAGCAGCGCGAGGGATCTCGGGCTTTAGGCGGTCGAATCGCTCAACACGGAGAACACCGAGGACACGGAGAAAGCGGTCCGTGGGTTTGGGTCCTCTTCGTGCTCTCCGTGTTCGACAAGGGTCGCGCAAAGTCGGCGCCGGTGGGCTAGGCCGACCG
>JBBIQI010000336.1:0-2386 GCA_037442465.1 Burkholderiales bacterium | reverse complement strand
CGTGCGCCTAGCCAGCGGCCGGCTCGCGACGAAATCTTCACAGCTTCTCAGCGCGCGGGCGCGGGGGCCGCAGCAGTGCGCCGCTCGCCACGCCGCGCGCGGTGTGAATCGCGGTGATCGTCCACAGCAGCGCCAGCAGTGCCAGCGCGACCGCGCCAACCGCGACGATCGGCGCCAGCGTCAGCGCGTTGCCCAGCCGCCAGCTCGCGGCGACGAACGCCCCGAGCGGGAACGTGAACGCCCACCACGACAGCGCGAACGGCAGCTCGCGGCGCCGCCATGCGGCGATCGTCAGCACCAGCGCCATCACGAGCCACCAAACGCCAAAGCCCCACAGCAGCAGCCCGAGCACTTGGGCGACGGCCGCCGCATTCAGTTGCGGCATCGCCTCGGCCAGCGCGAGCAGGCTGACCGGGATCACGCCGAGCGGCCCGAGGTTGATCCAGCCGGCCGGCACCATCGGCGCACCGATGCGCTTGTGCAGCACGTAGCGCATCGTCGTCAGCGCAAGCAACGCGACGTACAGCAGCGCGCCCGCGCCGAGCGCGGCCCAGTTGAAGGCGAGCGCCAGTTCGCGCCAGCCGGGTGCGAAGCCTGCGGCCAGCGGTGCGCCGGCGACCGGGATCACCACCAGGCCCACCGGCGGGATGAACATCGCCGGCGTCACGTGCTCGAGCGTGACCGCTTCGCCCTGAAACACGAAGGCGAGGATCGCGAAGCTGAAGATCACCGTCAGCGCCGCGCCGACTACCCACAACGTCATCGCCACCTCGCGCTGCGGCCCGAACAGCGAAAACTGCAGCGCCAGCACGAGCAACGCAATCGAGAAGGTCGGATAAAAGTGCGCCTGTACCGGATGCTTGAGCGTGGCCAGCGACGCGGCCGGATGAAGGATCCAGCGGGCGATCCACGGCACGGCCAGCGTTGCGCCCAACGCGACGTTGAACCAGTGCAACGCTGTGGCGACGGCGTCGAGGACCGGCAGGTGCGTCGCGTAGAAGCGCAGCGTGCAGGCGAACACGCCGGTGCCCATCACCGCCGCAAACCAGGCGGGCTGAAAGGCGGCCAGCGCGCCGGGTGTGCGCGCGGCGTCGCTGCCGGGGATGGCCGAGGGTGCGCTCATCGAATCTGCCTCACAGTACGGCGTTGAACACGTATCCCACGATCAGGATGCCGGCGGCGACCACCGCCGCGAAAGTGACGATCAGCCGCAACTTCAGCACCTTGCGCAGGATCACCATCTCCGGCAACGACAGCGCGATCACGCTCATCATGAACGCCAGCACCGTGCCCAGCGCCGCACCTTTGGCCAGCAGTGCCTCGACCACGGGGATGACGCCGGCGGCGTTGGCGTACATCGGCACGCCGAGCACGACGGCCAGCGGCACCGCCCACCAGACGTCGCGGCCCATGAAGCTCGCCATGAAGTCGGCCGGCACGTAGCCGTGGATGGCGGCGCCCACCGCGATGCCGATCAGCACGTACGGCCAGACGCGCCCGACGATCTCGCGCACGGCGCCGCCGCCGGCGTCGATGCGATCGGCCCACGACAGCCGCACCGCACCGTCGTGCGGCCGCACGCTGCGCAGGTTGCGCACCCAGTCTTCCAGATGGCGTTCCATGCGCAGCCGCCCGATCACCCAACCGGCGACGATGGCCACCGACAGGCCCAGCGCCAGATAGAGCGCGGCGATCTTCCAGCCAAACAGCGCCAGCAGCAAGGCGAGCGCCACCTCGTTGACCATCGGCGCGGCGATCAGGAACGAAAAGTTACGCCCAGCGGCACTCCGGCCTGAACGAAACCGATGAACAGCGGTACCGCGGAGCACGAACAAAACGGTGTGACGACGCCGAGCGCCGCGGCCATCACGTTGCCCACGCCTTCGGCACGTCCGGCCAGCAGCGCGCGCGTGCGCTCGGGCGTGAAGTAGGCGTTGACCATTCCCATCACGAACACCACGCCGGCAAGCAGCAGCAGAACCTTGGGCGCGTCGTAGAAGAAAAAGGCCAGCGCCTCGGCCAGATGCGAATCGCGCGCCAGCGGCAGCGCGGCAACGAGCGCCTCGGACAGCGGCACCAGCGCGCGATAGGCCAGCCACCACAGGATCGCCGCCAGCAGCAGGAACGCCGCCGGCCGCCGCCGCGGCCAGCCGCGCAATGACGGTGCGTCGCCGCTCATGTTGCGCTCGATGCACCGCGCATCACGCCGCCTGCAGCCAACGGGCGATGGCGTCGCGGTCGGGAATGCCGCCGGCGTGCACGACCTTGCCGTCGACGATGACCCCCGGCGTGCGCATCACGCCGGCGGCGACGATGTCCTCGATGCGTTCGACCTTCTCGAGCCGGATGTCGATGCCGCGCTGCTGCGCGACCTCCTCGATCAACC
>JBBIQI010000335.1:0-2395 GCA_037442465.1 Burkholderiales bacterium | reverse complement strand
GGCGCGTCAGTGCACGTGCTGCGCGAGCTCTCCCGAGCGGTACCGCTGCGCCATGAGTTCCAAGGGCACCGGGCGGATGCGGCTCGCGTGCCCTTCGCAGCCGAACTGAACGTAGCGCTGCTTGCAGATCGCCTTGGCGGCCTCGCGCGCGGGCTTCAGATACTCGCGCGGATCGAACTTGCTCGGGTTCTCGGCAAGGAACTTGCGGATCGCCGCCGTCATCGCCAGCCGGATGTCAGTGTCGATGTTGACCTTGCGCACGCCGTGCTTGATCGCCTCCTGGATCTCCTCGACCGGCACGCCGTAGGTCTCCTTCATCTGGCCGCCGTACTTGCGGATCTCATCGAGCAGATCCTGCGGCACCGACGACGACCCGTGCATTACCAGGTGCGTATTCGGGATGCGGCGGTGGATCTCCTTGATACGCTCGATCGCGAGGATGTCGCCGGTCGGCTTGCGCGTGAACTTGTAGGCGCCGTGGCTGGTGCCGATCGCGATCGCCAGCGCATCGAGCTGCGTGCGCCGGACGAAGTCGGCCGCCTGCTCGGGATCGGTCAGCAGCATGTCCTTGGTCATCGTGCCTTCGGCGCCGTGGCCGTCTTCCTTGTCGCCGCGCATCGTCTCGAGCGACCCCAGGCAGCCGAGCTCGCCTTCGACCGACACGCCGACCGCGTGTGCCATGTCGACGACCTTCTTCGTGACCTGCCAGTTGTATTCGTAATCGGCGACAGTCTTGCCGTCTTCGCGCAGCGAGCCGTCCATCATCACCGACGAAAAACCGAGCTTGATCGCGCCTTCGCACACCGCCGGGCTTTGACCGTGGTCCTGATGCATCGCGATCGGGATGTCGGGAAACGACTCGACCGCCGCCTGGATCAGATGCTTGAGAAACAGCTCGCCCGCGTACTTCCGCGCGCCGGCGGAGGCCTGCATGATCACCGGCGCGTTGACTTCCTTCGCCGCCTCCATGATCGCCTGCACCTGCTCGAGGTTGTTGACGTTGAACGCCGGCACGCCGTAGCCGTTTTCGGCCGCGTGATCCAGCAGTTGCCGCATCGAAACCAGCGCCATGACGCCTCCTGTATGAACTGTCGTCTGTGGACAATCTGTCGAGACCGACATTCTATTGACCATTGCTTATCCTCGGGAGACGTGCCAACCACTTGGCGTCTGCCTGCCTCAGCCCTCGTCATTCCGCGCCACGGGCGAAAAATCTCCGTTGCTCGAAGTGCCGGGATCCCTCGCTGCGCTCGGGATGACGGAACCGACGACAGCCAGCGCGAAGCGGACTCGCAAGGTGGCGGTGCCACGAGGTTGGGTAGTCTCCGACAGGTGGGCGGCGCAGGCATCGATCGCCGCTGGTTGCCGCGGAAAGGTAAGTGCGAGCGGGCCGTGTTTCGATGTGTCGTCTCGCTTGCGACGCCCGTGAAATCCCCCCTGCCGTCCTTGTTCAAAGGGGGATTCGTGCGCACGCGCCAGCGCCCCTTTCGTAAAGGGGGCGCATGCGAAGCACGCGGGGGATTTCAAAGGGAGCACATGCGATGCATGCGATGAGTGCCAAGGGCGGCGCTGCGAAGCACGGGGAATTTGGCGTCCCGTGCAGCGGCGGCTCGACCGTGCGTTTGGTGCGATCGACGAGCGCGCATTGCAAGCCGCAGGAGCACTACGGCCGGTGCAAGCGCTCCTTCAGCAGCCGGCGCGCCTCTTCGAGCACCGGATCGCGGCCGGCGCGCAGGTCGGCCAGCGTGGGCAGCACGAGCCGCGTCGGCGCGAGCGGCTCGCCTTCCATGCGACGGCCGCGTGCCGACACGAAGCCGGTGTCGGCGATGCGCAGTCCGCCGCCGTCGGGCAGCACGTGCTCGGTGCGAACGGCGACCACGCAGCCGCAGGTCGACTCGCCCACGGTAACCGCGTTGCGCTGTTCGACGAGCGTGGTGGCCAGCAGCTCGGACGCGCTCGCGGTGCGGCGGTCGGTCAGCACCGCGATCGGACCGGTGAAAGGTTCGGCCGCGGGTCGGAGCACGATCGCCGAGCGGCGCTGTCCGGCGCCTTCGCGCCGCACGGCGGTCATGACCTCGCGCGGCGCGGGCATGAAGTGCGCCGCCAGCCATGTGTACGTCGCGAAGTCGCCGCCGGTGTTGCCGCGCAGATCGACGATCAACGCGTTCGCCTGCGCGAGTCGCTCAATGGCGCGCTGCAGGGGCCCGTGCACGTCGGCCGCAAAGCGCGTCAGCTTCAGCACCGCGATACCGTCGTCGAGCCGGGCCAGTTCGACGCGCGGCGGCGAGGCCGCCGCCACGACGGGCAGGTCGACCTCGATCGGCGCCGCCTGCGGCGCACGTTGCAGCGTCAATCGCAGCGAAGGCGGCGGCGCGTCGGGCGCGCCGCGCAGCAG
>JBBIQI010000334.1:0-2430 GCA_037442465.1 Burkholderiales bacterium | reverse complement strand
CGCGGGGGCGACCTCGTGAAATATCCGGGCTAGTGCGGCAGCGCCTCGGCGATCAGCTCGGCGATGTCCTTGTTCTGGATCTCGCCTTCGCGGCCAAGCTGCGCCAGCGCGTCCTTGACCATCGTCGCGCAATAGGGGCAGGCGGTCGCGATCACGCGTGGCGCGTGCGGCAGCGCCTGCTCCACCCGCGTCACGTTGATCCGCCTGCCGATGTGCTCTTCCATCCAGAAGCGGGCGCCGCCTGCGCCGCAGCACATGGCCTTCTCGCGGTTCAGTTCGAACTCGAGCGGCCGGTCGGCCGCGACCGCAGCGAGCGCGCGGCGCGGCGCCTCGTATTCGCCGTTGTGGCGGCCGAGATAGCACGGCTCGTGCAGGATCACGCGCTCGAACCTGCGCTCCGGGCGGATGCGCCCGCTGCGGACGAGTTCGTCCAGCAGCTGCGTGTGATGCAGTACTTCGTAATGCCCGCCGAACTCCGGATATTCGTTCTTCAACGAGTTGAACGCGTGCGGGTCGCAGGTGACGATGCGCGTGACGTTCAGTTCATTCAGCGTCTCCACGAGCCCCTTGGCGAGCGTCTGAAACAGCATCTCGTTGCCGGCGCGCCGCACGCATTCGCCGGTCGAACCCTCGCGCGGGCCGAGGATTGCGAAGCGTACGCCGGCGGCGCGCAGGATCTTGACGAAGGCGCGCGCGACCTTCTGGTTGCGGTCGTCGAACGACTGCGCTGAGCCGACGTAGAACAGGTAGTCGATTTCCTTCGTCTGCTCGGGCGAGTCAAGCAGCGGAACGTCGAGCCCCTTGGCCCAGTCCGCGCGCGTGTCGGCCGGCAGCCCCCACGGATTGCTCTGGCTTTCGTAGTTGTCGAAGACCGTCTTCAGCTCCGCGGGAAAATTGCCTTCCATCAGGACCTGGTGCTGGCGCATGCGGAAGAACTTGCCGAGGTGCTCCAGCTCGATCGGGCACGCATGCTCGCAGTAGCCGCAGGTCGTGCAGGCCCACAGCGCATCCTCCGGGATAGCGTGGCCCACCAGCGGCGGCAGCTCGGCGTCCTTGCGCGCGACGATCGCGTCGCGATGCGCGAGGAGATGGCGTTTGACGCCGTCGTGCACCCACTTCAACGCGAGCGGCTTGCCGGTCAGGAACGTCGGGCAGGCGTCCTTGCAACGGCCGCATTCGGTGCAGGTGAACGCGTCGAGCGCGTCCTTCCACACGAGGTCGGCGGCGGTGCGCACGCCGATCTTCATCGCGCCGGCGTCGTCCTCGCTCATGATGCGTTCGAGGTCGAGCGAAGGCACGCGATTCAGCGGCGTGTCACGCGCGAAGAAAAGCGCCGGCAGCGCGGTGACGATGTGGAAGTGTTCGCCGACCGGCAGCAGCACGAGAAAGCTGAACACGGTGAGGATCTGGATCCAATAGCTCGCGTGGTAGCCGGCGGTCAGCGTCTCCGGCGAAAGGCCCGCCAGCCCGGCCGCGACGAGCGAGCCGAAGAGCGCGAACGCCCGCTCATGCGCGATGCCGGCATCGGTGCCGGCGAACAACGCAAACTTGAAGCCGTCGTACAGGAAGTCCGTCAGCATGATCGCGAGGATCAGCGACAGCACCAGGATCGCCTCGCGGTTCGGCTCCAGCCGCCTCGGTTTCAACACGAAGCGGCGCCAGAACGCGTACAGCACCGCGGCCGTGACGGCCACCTCGACCAGATCCTTGAACGCGGCGTAGACGCCGCCGAGCGCACCGGGGAAGACGAAATCCGCGTCGTAGCCGATGACGAGCAACTGCAGCTTGCGCAACAGCAGGGTCACGAAGCCGAGGAAGATCACGGTGTGCATGATCCCCGGCTTCCACTCGCCGGCGATCATGCGCGACTGCAACAGGCCGAGGCGCAGCACCTTGCTGAGCCGCTCGAGCGGGCGGTCCCAGCGCACTTCGGGCTGCAGCGCGACAACGATCGCCAACTTGCGCCACGCGAGCCAGAAAAAGCCCGCGAAACCGGCGAGCATCACCAGGGTGATCGCTAGCGGGCCCACCGCACGCCTTCGTCGCGGTCCGGCTGCCCGACCCGCTTCGCATCCTGCGCCATACGCATGGCGCGAGGATCGGTTCAGCCGCCGCGCTTCGTCAACGCCCGATTCGCCAAGGTTTGATCGGCGCCAAAGTCGGAGCCGTCACCGACCGCAGGCTCGACCGGCTCGTAGCATAGGCGCCCTTCGCGCAGCGCCGACTGCAGCAGCAGCGGGCGGTGCACCTGCCAGACGATCGGCGGTGCCAGCGACGCGGCCGCGCGCCGCGCCTCGTCGCGCGCGAGATCGCGCAGCAGCGTCACGTGCGCGACAAAGGGCTTGCGGTCGTAGGGCACGCGCAGTTCGTCGAGCAACGCCCGGACTCGCTGCGCCAGCGCCGCCAGCGGTGCGCACTCGGGCCCGGCGG
>JBBIQI010000333.1:0-2433 GCA_037442465.1 Burkholderiales bacterium | reverse complement strand
CGCGGCCAGATAGTCGGCGTAGGCGCGCTCGGGTGCGGCCGCGTCGGCACGCAGCGCGTCGAAGCCCGCGCACGGCTCGAAGACCAGGCTCGCCACCCGCGCGGCGCAGGCGGCGAGCTCCACGCGCGCTGCCATATCGACGCGCCCGGTGCGCGCGACTTCGCGGCGGGCACGGTCGAACTCGATCTGCGCGACGCGCGCATCGCCCCTCAGGTACGCGGCGGTCGCGCGTTCGAGCGCGGACTTCGCGTTGGTCTGCCAGTCGGGCGCGAGCGGGCCGCCGGCGCAGCCGGCCAACGCCAGCGCAATGGCGGCCAGCCAGCGGCGCGCCCTTGCGCTCATGGCAGCTTGATCTCCGTGTCGCGCGCAAACGGCCAGCGGCGGCTGATCTCGTCGACCAGCGATTCGATCTTGCGCAGGTTGACCTCGATCTCCGCGCGCAGCGCGCCCAGATCGGTGGTCGCGACCCGCGTGTTGGCGGCGATGACCTGCGCTTCGGTGAGCACCGCGTCGACCTTCTGCAGCGTGGCGCGGGCGTCGGCGAGCGTGGCGTTTAACTGGCCGATCGTGGCGCGCGCCTCGCGCATCAGCCCGTCGTCGCCGAAGACCTGCGCGTCGGTCTTGGCGACGAGTCCGTCCATGCGCGCCAGCAGCGCATTGGTGCGGTCGAGTGCGGCGACGACCTTGGCCGCGTCGCGCTCGTTGCCCAGCAGCACGCCGAGCGCGCCGCGCGGGCCCTTGAGCCTTTCGGTCACCGTCTGCACGTTGCCGAGGCTCGCCGCGAGCGGCGCATCCGGCGCGGTGATCGCAGTCATGTTGCGCACCAGCTCGCGCGTCTCGGCGACCAGGCGCGGCAGCTCGGCGGTAGCGTCGCCGACCAGCACTCTGCGCTCGGCGCCGTCGGGCAGCGGCGGATCGGTCGGGATGCCGGTGAATGCCTTGATGCTGGTGCTGCCCACCAGCCCGCGCGTCAGCGTAAAGACGCTCGAGGTGCGCAACCGGTGCGCATCCTTCTTCGGCACGTCGATCACGATGCGGGCGGAGCCGTCGTCGGCCAGCTCGATGCGGCGCACGCGGCCGATCGGAAATCCCGAAAACGTCATGTCCATGCCGACCTGCACGCCTTCGGAGTCGTCGGCGATCAGCACGAGCCGCTGCGTCGGCTCGAACGCGCCGCGCGCGTACAGCACGTAGAGCACCGCGCCGCCGACCAGCAGCGCCAGCAGCGCGAGCAGCAGCGCGGCCTTGAACTCCAGGTGCGCGATCGGCGGCGGCGCGGAATCGGGCTTCATCGGGCTCAATAGTAGTTGCCGACCAGCGCGGCCGCCTCGATCAGCAGCAGCAGCAGGAACATCCGCACGAGCCCCTGCAGCTCCGCGCTCGTTCGCACGCGCGCGCGCGGCAGCTCGTGCAGCACCGAGGCGATCGGCATCACCGCGACGGCGAGCGCGAAGAACAGCGTCTTCAGCCCGAAGATCAGCGCCACCCCCGGGCCAAAGACGCGGCCGACGGTGTGCGTGTAGTTCGCGAAGCCGCCGGTCGTAAAGCCGTACACCGACAGATACGCCAGCACCAGCGTGACCACGCAGCTCACCGCGGCGAGCATCAGCACCGAAAACACGCCGGCCGCCACGCGCGGCAGCACCTCGCGCAGCAACGGATCCACGCCCTGCCGCGCGAGCGCGTCGAACTGCCCGCGCGCGCGCAGCGCGGCGATCTCGACGGCGTCGGGCAGCGTGATGCGGATCGCGACGAACATCGCCGCCACCAGCGGGATCAGCTCGAGCACGAGCACGCGCACGACCATCTCGAGCGCGTAGCGCGTCAGCCCGTAGCTGAGCGCGGTGACGATCACGATGCGGATCACCACCAGGCTGATCAGCGCCGACAGCGCGGTGAACCACGGCAGGATCGGCGCCGCGCCGAGGTAGACGTGGCGCGCCATCGCCGCACGGTTGTCGCCGCGATACGCAGCCGGCGACAACGCCAGCACGAGCAGCTCGGCGCCGAAGTGGATCACGCGCCACCAGCCGGCGAGCCACTTCAGCGCCGCGCGCCCCAGCTCGGCGGCCGCGCTGTCCGGGGAGCGGATCGGGGACATACGGGGATGATAGGGGCAGGCGCCAGCGGCACCATCGGCCGCAGGGGCTCGGACTGAGAACGAGCCCTGCCGTGCAGCGCGGAGAGCGTACCCCGCACCTTGCATGTGCTGACGAGGTTCCACGCGCCTCGGCTTCAATGAGGCCGCGGCTCTTCGCCGCGGAAAACGCTGGCCGAGGCGGTCAAGAGCGTGCCGTTCGAGGCGCTTCAATGAGGCCGCGGCTCTTCGCCGCGGAAAACGCAATTCAGCGAGATGCAATGATTAGCACCGCCAACGCTTCAATGAGGCCGCGGCTCTTCGCCGCCGAAAACAGTGCGCAGACTAGATGCTAC
>JBBIQI010000332.1:0-2442 GCA_037442465.1 Burkholderiales bacterium | reverse complement strand
TCGGCATGACGATTAGCCAGTTCGGCATGACGATTAGCCAGTTCGGCATGACGACGACCAGCCAGTTCGGTGTGACGAGCAGGCCGCCGGATCGGCATGACGACGCGTGCTTGGCTCGAGATGACGACGGATGGGGGATGCGGACGGGGGGGTGGCGCCGGTCACGGGAATGGGCCATCCTCGGTAGCATGAGGCCGCGTCCTGTGTCGGACCGAGGTCGCGCGGTGCTCACTCCGCGGCGCGTTTTCTCGGTCGCATCGAGCTGTCTGCCGTGACCCCAGTCTCCGCCGAGGATCTGCCCACGCTCGCCGCGACCGTCGTCGCGTCGACCTTCGCACTCGCCTTCATCTTCGGTGCCGTCGCTCAGCGCACCGGTTTCTGCACGATGGGTGCGGTCGCCGACATCGTCAGCTTCGGCGACTGGACACGCATGCGGCAGTGGCTGCTCGCGATCGCGGTGGCGGTGCTCGGCACCAACGGCATGGCCGCCGCCGGCGTCATCGACCTGTCCGACGCGTTCTATACGACGCCGCGCCTGACCGTGCTCGCGTACGTCGTCGGCGGGCTGCTGTTCGGCTTCGGCATGGTGCTCGCCGGCGGCTGCGGCAGCCGCAGCGCCGTCCGCGCCGGCGGTGGCAGCCTGAAATCGCTCGTGGTGCTGCTCGTGCTCGGATTCTCCGCCTACGCGTCGCTGCGCGGCGCCTTGGCGATCGTTCGCGTCTACGGGATCGAGCCGGTCGGCATCGAGTTGTCGACGCGCCAGGATCTGCCGTCGCTGCTCGCGGCAGCCACCGGCATCGCCAAGCCGACGCTGCAACTGGCGCTGGGGCTGATGATTGGCGGCGCGCTGCTCGCCTTCGCGCTCGCGCGCCGCGACTTCCTGCGCTTCGACAACCTGCTCGCCGGCATCGCCATCGGCGGCGTCATCGTCGGCGTGTGGTTCGTGTCGGGTTACGTCGGACGGCTCGACGAGCATCCGCTCACGCTCGAGAAGGCCTTTGTCGCGACCAACTCGGGGCGAATGGAGTCGCTGTCGTTCGTGGCTCCGGTGGCCTACACGCTGGACTGGCTGATGCTTTTCAGCGACCGCAGCAAGGTCATCACCCTCGGCGTGGCCGGCGTCCTGGGTACGTTGGCCGGTTCGGCGGCGTATGCGCTCGCGACCGGCCGCTTCCGGTTCGAGGGCTTCAGCGGTACCGAAGACACCGCCAACCATCTGGTCGGCGCCACCCTGATGGGTTTCGGCGGCGTCACCGCGCTCGGCTGCACGATCGGCCAGGGGTTAAGCGGCGTTTCGACGCTCGCGGCAGGCTCGCTGCTCGCGTTCGCGTCGATCGTCGCCGGCGCGGTCGCCGGCGTGAGGTACCAGGCGTGGCGCATCGAACGCAGCGGCTGACCCGAGGCCGGCCTCGCACACCGTCGCTGCGCTCGGCACCGGCGTGCGCAGCGAAGACTCGCTGCGCATCGGGTTTGACTCGCTCGACGGCGACCCGGATAATCGCGCCCTCGCAATCCGGTCGGCCACCGCATGCCTTCGCGCCGACCGTCGACACCGGGCGGGTCGTTAGCTCAGTCGGTAGAGCAGCGGACTTTTAATCCGTTGGTCGAAGGTTCGAATCCTTCACGACCCACCACTTCGAAGTGCCTGATTTCCCACCGGCCATGGCGCGCGGGCCTGCGGTTGGTCCGGACCGAGCGCGCCCGTGAGGCACGATCTGAGGCAGATACCGCGCGCCGCCCCGCCATGCACTTGCCGGATGACACCGCTTCGAATCACGCTTTCGGCGTTCGCGCGCTGAATCGCGCCGGGGCGCTCGTCGCGCTTGCCCTGCTCGCCCTGACCGCGCCGGCGCGCGCGCAGGACAACGCCGTGTTCGCCTTCGGCGGCTGGCGCGCGGGCGGCGGTTTCGAGGACAGCGCCACGCGCGAGCGGTTGCGGCTCGGCGACCACGGCGCAGCGTCGCTGGCGCTCGACTTCGGCATCGACGGCGCGCGCCAGCTCGAACTTTTCGTAAGCCGGCAGCGCACGCGTTTGGAAACGCTGGCGGCAGGCGCACCGCCGTTGCCGCTCACGGTGACTTACCTGCACGTCGGCGGCACGAATTTCTTCGAAGGGCCGATCGGCCGCGGGCCATACGTCGTCGGCGGGCTGGGGGCAACGATCTTCGCGCCCGGGCTCGACGGCTTTCGCAGCGAGACGCGCCCATCGCTCGCCATCGGCGTGGGCTATCTGCTGCCACTGGCCGGCCCGCTGGCGCTGCGCGTCGAACTGCGCGGTTACGCGACGCTCGTCAACAGTTCGGGCGGGCTGTTCTGCTCGGGCGGCTGCGTGCTGACGATCCGCGGCGATTCGTTGTCGCAGGGCGAAGTGCTGGTGGGACTCGGCGCGCGGTTCTAGCCCGGATATTTCACGAGGTCGCCCCCGTTTGCGTGCGTTCTGTC
>JBBIQI010000331.1:0-2477 GCA_037442465.1 Burkholderiales bacterium | reverse complement strand
CGGCCCGGGCCGAATCTCGCGGCGTGGTTCGTCGACGCCGGCGGCGCCGCCTCCCCTGCGCCGCTGCCCGCGCATCTGGCCGCGCTGGCCGACGGCGCGCATCGGCTCGGCCGCCCGTACCAGGAGCTGCACGTGGTCGTGCTGCCGGCGGACGGCGGACGCCTGTACGTGCAATACGACGCCAAGAGCAACGAAGCGAAGGTGCGCGAGTTCGGCTGGTATCTGATCGGGCTCGGCGCGCTCTGCCTTGCGCTCGGCGCGGCGATCTCGTGGCAGGTCGCGAGCTGGATCGTCGGGCCGATCGAGCGGCTCGCCACGCGGCTGGCGAACTGGGCGCCCGACGAAGGGCGCGCCGATGCGCCGGCGAGCGACGAGGAAAGCCGCCTGCTCGGCGCCTTCGCGCGCGTGCAGGGCCGCTTCGAGCAGGCGATCGCACGCGAGCGCGAGTTCGTCGCCAACCTCGGCCACGAGATCCGCACGCCGCTCACTGCGCTGCGCACCGACCTGGAGATGCTGGAGCCGGCCGTCGAATCGGCGCAGAAGGCGCCGCTGCAGCGCGCGCTCGCGGCCGTCGACGCGCTCGCCGGCGCGCTCGAGTCGGCGCGCAGCCTGTCGCGCGAGCGGCACGTCGTCTCGCAGCCGGTCGATCTGGCGCACTGCGTCGACGACGCGTGGGCGAGCCTGCAGGCCCTGCCCGGTGCCGAGCGGCTCGCCTTCGCCAACGAGGTCGCGCCGGGGACGGTCGTCGCGGCGGACCGGCACGCGCTGCTGACGATCCTGCGCAACCTGTTCCGCAACGCTGTCGAGCACGCCGCGCCGGCACGCTGCATCGTCCGCTACGCCGACGGCGCGATCGAGGTCGCCGACGACGGTCGAGGCATCGCACCCGAGGATCTGCCGTTCGTCTTCGATCGCTACTACCGCGGCCGCATGCTCGATACGGCCGGCGCGCAACCGGACGGCGAGCGCGGGCTGGGGCTGGCGATCGCACGCCAGGTCGCCGATCTGAACGGCTGGCAGTTGGCGGTCGAGCCGGCCTCCGCCCGCGACGCAAGCTTCGCGCAGGGGACACGCTTCATCCTTCGGATGAACCCGATTTGACGAAACCTTGACGTTCGTTTGACGCGGCTTCGACGGCCGCATCGCTAACTTCGCCGGGCATGGCCGAGTGCCCGCTGACGAAGTCCGCCGCCTCCCGTTTTCTGCTGGCCCACGCGCTGCTGGTGCCAGCGCTGCTGGCGCTCGCCGCGACCTTCGCGCGGCTTGTGGGGATCGATCGGGCGGTCGCCGACTTGTTCTTCGACCCGGCCCGCGGCGGTTTCCCCGCGCACGACTGGCCGCTGCTGGAACTGATCGGTCACCGCCTCGCCAAGTCGGCCGCCTGGGCGGTGTGGCTCGTGCTGCTCGCAGCGGCGGTCGCCTCGCACCGGATCGAGCGGCTCGCCGCGTACCGGGCCGTGCTGTGGACGACGGCGGTCGCGATGGCGGCCGGACCGCTGATCGTGGTCGCCTTGAAGAACATCAACGCGCATCCGTGTCCATGGGATCTGAAGCAGTACGGCGGCTTCGCGGACTACACGGACGCGTGGTTCGTGTCCAGCGCGCAGGCCGGGCGCTGCTTTCCGAGCGGGCACGCGGCGGGCGGCTTTTCGCTGCTGGCGCTGTATTTCGCCGGGTACGCGACCAACGACCGCCGGCTGCGACGCGCCGCGCTCGCGATCGCGCTCGGCGCCGGGCTCGTCTTCAGCGCGGTACGCGTCGTCCAGGGCGCACACTTCGTCAGCCACAACCTGTGGTCGGCCGCGGTCGTCTGGTGCGCGGCGGCATTGGTCTTTTCTCCGCTCGTGCACGCGCGGGAAAGACGCCTCGATGCGCGCATCGCGGATCGCGGCCGAGAGCCGAGCCGCGGCGGCCTGCCCCTCACCTCGGTGCCTGCCGCAACGGCCGAGGAGCGCTTCGCGCCGCCTGCCGGTGCGGGCGGGTTCCCGGGTCGGACGCGATGATCCGCCTGCGCCGTCCGACGCTCGCCGTCGAAACGCTGGCGCTGGCCGGCGCGGTGCTGCTGGTCGCCGGCTTCAACGGGCCGTTCTGGCACGCGCTGCTCGCCGAACGCGCGGGCGCGGGCTGGCACGACTGGCGGCTGGCGTTCGGCACGTTCGTCGCCCTGGCGGCCGGGTTCTTCTTCCTGATCGCGTTGGCCGCCACGCGCCGCACGGTGCGCGTGCTGCTCGCGGCGCTGATCGTCACGAGCAGCGTCGCCGGGTACTTTCAGCAGCGCTACGGGATCGTGCTCGATCCGTCGATGCTGCGCAATGCGCTGGCGACCGATGCGCGCGAAGCGGGCGAACTGATCGGTCCCGGGCTGCTCGGCGCGCTCGCGCTCGGGCTGGCCGTGGCGACGCTGCCGTGGACGGTGCGGCTAAAGACGCGGCCGCCGGCGCGTGCGCTCGCGGTGCGCGCCGGTGCGCTCGCCGCGG
>JBBIQI010000330.1:0-2543 GCA_037442465.1 Burkholderiales bacterium | reverse complement strand
CTGAGCGTGCCGGCGCGTCGGCGCGCGCGGGCGGATAATGTCCGGCGTTTGCGACCCAAGGCCTGCCGCATGCCCACCGCCCGCACCGGACCGCTGAACGACGACGAAGTCGCCGAACTCGACGCGGCGCTCGCCGCACTGCCCGAGGAAGACGATCATCTCGGTGCGGTGATGCTCGACGGCTTTCTGACCGGCGTGCTGCTGCAGCCCGCTGTCGTGCCGCCGAGCCAATGGCTGCCGCACGTGCTCGGCACGCGAGGCGGCGCCGCGTTGCCGATCGGCAGCGACGAGGCGAAGCGGCTGGTCGATCTGATCATGCGCCGCTACGACGAACTGGCAGCCTGCATCGCCGCGCGCGAGCCGTTCGAGCCGATCGTCTTCGAGCTGGAGAACGCTGCCACCGGCGAGCCGCTCGAGGGGCGCGACGCGATCAAGGCGCTGTGGCCGTGGGCCGCGGGTTTCGTCAACGCGCTGAGCGCATTTCCGGCGCTGCGTGAGCGGTTCGTCGACGACGAGGACCTGTCGAGCGCGCTAGTCGGCATCCTGCGGCACGTGCCCGCCGACCCGGACGACGAAGGCGACGGCGCGCAATGGCTGCGCGAGCTGCAGGCCGCCGCCGACGCCGAGGTGCCGCTCGAGTCGCTCGACGAGGCGATCGACGACCTGCTGGCATGCGTGCTCGACATCGCCGACATCACGCGACCGCGCCGCCCGCTCGAACGCGCCGCGCCCAAGGTGGGCCGCAACGATCCCTGCCCGTGCGGCAGCGGGCGCAAGTTCAAGCACTGCCACGGTGCTGGCTGACGCCGCCGCACCCCGCACCAAGTCGTTACAGCCTGTTGCGCAAGCGCGCGTTCGCAATGCGTCGTTACAAGCGCGCCGCCCGCCGGTGCGCAAGGCGCCTACAGTGAAGACGTCGGAAAACTTTTTCCACGGGAGCGAACGATGAAAGCACGCAATACTCTCTTGACGATCGCGATGGCCGGCGCATTGAGCGCGATGGCAACGGCTGCATTCGCATACGGCCCCGGGTGGGGCTACCGCGGCGGAGACTGCCCGGCGGGCGCGAACTGCGCGATGCCCGGCGCCGGCCTGATGATGGGCATGGGCGGCATGGGCCGTATGGGCATGCGCGGCGGACCGAACCCCGAGTTCGCTCAGGCGCGGCTCGACCAGTTGAAGGCCGCGCTCAAGCTGCAGCCCAACCAGCTCGACGCGTGGAACGCGTTCGAGGCGCGCGTCAAGGCGCAGATCGGGGAACGCGCCAAGATGCACGAGGCGATGCGCAACTTCCAGGGCGACTCGCAGGCGCTCGCCGATCAGCGCCTCGCGTGGATGAAGAGCCGGGTGCAAGCCGCCGAAGAGCTGAACACGCTGCGCAAGAACCTGTACGCGACACTGACGCCCGAACAGAAGGCGACGTTCGACCGGTTCCGTCCGGGGCCGGGCGGCATGGCCGGTTACGGTCCGGGCCGCGGCCGGGGCTGCCGCGCATAAGGGTTGTCCAGTGGCGCCGCCGTCCCCGGGCGGCGCCTGCCTCGTAGGGCCGCACGCGCGGCCCTTTTTCACCCGTGCGTATGCGCGCACCGCGCCCACGTCTTACGTCCGCCGGCGTACGATCCACTCGCACCGTCAGGAGGACCGCATGGCCGATATCGAGCACAGCCATCCGCACGAACACCGGCACGCGCACGAACACACGCACGCGCACGAGCACTGGCACTGGCACGGCGATCTGCATCACTCGCATCCGCACAGCCACACGCACACGCATGCGCATGTCCACGAGCATGAGCACGGGCACGGGCATGCCGTCGAGCACGCCGCCGGCGCGGCGCACGAACACGCGCACGAGGCGCTGCACGCCGCGGACGCAGCGCACGATCACGAGCATCCGGGCCACGAGCGCGAGCCGCACGATCACTCGCACTGACCGCGTGCGGCGCCTCTTGCGCTGCGCGCTCAGAAACTCAGCCGCACGCTCACTCGTACGGTACGCGGCTCGCCGGGATGCAGGTGGACATCGGCGACAGGCACGGCTTCGCCGCGCAACTGCGACTCGTAGAAGTACTCGATGTCGTTGAACCGCCGGTCGAACAGGTTGATCGCGTCGGCGATCACTTCCAGCCGCTTGCCCACGCGCCAACCGAGCCGTGCGTTGACGATCGTCGATGAGGTCGAGCGCACGCTGTTGTCCTCGATCAGCGGGCGCGGGCCAAAGTAACGCAATCGCAGTCCACCGAACCAGGGTCCGCCGTCGTCGAAGGCCACTCCGAGCGCGGCGGTGCGCTCGATCGCGCCGGGGATGCGGTTGCCTTCCGGGGCATCGTCGGTAAAGCGCGCGCGCGAATAAGACAGGTCCAGATCCACGGTCAGACCGGGCAGCGGCGTCCAGTAGTTGGCCCACTCGACGCCCTGGCGTCGGCTCGGTCGGTTGGCCTCGGTCGTGCCGGCATCGCCGACGAATACCAGCTCGGAGTCAAGTCGCAGTCGCCAGAGCGCCAGTGCGGTCTGCCAACCGCGCATGGGCACGCTGCGCACGC
>JBBIQI010000329.1:0-2613 GCA_037442465.1 Burkholderiales bacterium | reverse complement strand
CTGAGGTCTGGGAGACGCACAACGACACCTGGCTGGAACTGCCCAGGCAGTTGGCCGGCGGCGTGCTCGAGCGCGACCCGCAGCAGTTCTTCGAGTGGGTCAAGTTCCGCTCGCACCTGTCGCGCGGCGTGACGATCGGAACGATGCTCAAGGACGAGGCCTACTACTTCATCCGTCTCGGCACTTTCCTGGAGCGCGCAGACAACACTGCGCGGCTGCTCGACGTCAAGTTCCACGGCGTGACAGCGCTTTCCGCGATCGCCGAGCCGGCGCGCGCTACCGTCGAGCAGCACTTCGACTTCTATTACTGGGCCGCGATCCTGCGCTCCGTTTCGGCCTTCGAGATCTACCGCAAGGCATACCGCAACGTGATTACGCCGGCACGGGTGGCGGAGCTGCTGATCCTGCGCGACGACATGCCGCGTTCGCTCGTGGCGTGTATGAACGAGGTCTGCGACAACCTGGCGCGCGTGCGCAACGGGCGGTCGCGCGAGACCGAGCGGCGCGCGGGGCTGCTGCGCGCGGAGCTGCAGTTCGGCCGCACCGAAGACATCTTCGCGCGCGGGCTGCACGCCTTTCTGACCTCGTTCCTGGAGCGCGTCTCCGACCTCGGCGAACGGATCAGCGAAGATTTCCTGGTGCCGCTGGCGGCCGGCTAAGCGGCCGACGTCCATGCTGCTGTCGATCCTGCACCGGACCGTCTACCGCTACGCCGCGCCGGCACACTACACGATCCAGGTGCTGCGGCTGACGCCGCGCCTGGAGCCCCAGCAGCGGACGCTGCGCTGGGCGCTGCACGCACCGGCGCCGCTTGCCGAATCGCGCGACGCGTTCGGCAACGTCATGCACGTGCTCACGCTCGCGCGTGCACACGCGACCATCGAAACCGAAGCCCGCGGCGAAGTCGAGGT
Organism: Burkholderiales bacterium; assembly: GCA_037442465.1. Lineage (GTDB taxonomy): Bacteria > Pseudomonadota > Gammaproteobacteria > Burkholderiales > Burkholderiaceae_F > DSNY01. Next base: position 1,702 of record JBBIQI010000329.1, on the reverse strand, counting down.
CGAGCCGCTCGTCGAAGGTCGCCTGCCGCAGCGCGACGGCCTGCCGCCGCTGGCCTTCGCGGTGGCGACGCGCCTGACGGCCGCCGATGAGCGAGTGCGCGAACTGGCCGCGCGTTGGCTGCGCGGCGCGACGGCCGCGGCGCTTCTGGACTTCGCCTGCACGATTCGCGACGCGATCGACTACGCCCCGGGAATTACCCACGTCGCCAGCACCGCTGCCGAAGCGCTTGCGCTCGGGCGCGGCGTGTGCCAGGACCACGCGCACGCCTTCATCGCCGGCTGCCATGCCGCCGGCATCCCGGCGCGCTACGTGTCGGGCTATGTGCACCCCGGCGACGCGCCGCACGCAGCCAGCCATGCCTGGGCCGATGCCTGGGTCGACAGCGAGGGCTGGATCAGCATCGACGTCACGCATCGCCGCTTCGCGTCGGATCACTTGTGCCGGCTGGCGGTCGGCCGCGATTACGACTCGGCATGCCCGGTACGCGGCATGCGCGCCGGCGGCGGCGCGGAGAATATGGAAGCGCGCGTTAACATCCGCGCGTTTTCGCTCGCTGCGCGCGCCGGCGCCGAGCACCCGACCAGGATCGGACCATGACGTACTGCGTGGCGATGCGGCTGGATGCCGGCCTCGTGTTTCTTTCCGACTCGCGCACCAACGCGGGAGTCGACCAGATCTCGACCTTCCGCAAAATGACCGTGTTCGAGCATCCGGGCGAGCGTCTGCTCGTGCTGCTGTCGGCCGGCAACCTGGCGATCACGCAGGCGGTGCGGCAGATCGTCTGCGCGCACACCGGTGCGCACGACCGCAGCGTGTGGAACGCGACGTCGATGCTGGATGCGGCCGAAGTCGTCGGCGAAGCGGTGCGGGCGGTGCACGCGCGCGACGCCAAGGCGCTGCGCGAGTTCGGCATCGACTTCAACTGCAATTTCATCTTCGGCGGGCAGGTCCGCGGCGAGGGTCTGCGGCTGGTCCAGGTCTACGCGGCGGGCAACTTCATAGAGGCCACGCCGGAGAATCCGTACTTCCAGATCGGCGAAGCGAAGTACGGCAAGCCGATCATCGACCGTGTGCTGAAACCGGACATGGCTCTGGACGAGGCGGTGAAACTGGCATTGATCTCGATGGATTCGACGCTGCGGTCGAACATTTCGGTCGGCATGCCGCTTGATCTGCTGGTCTACGAGCGCGATGCGCTGCGCGTGACCAAGTTCGTGCAGATCGACTACAACAATCCGTACATGCAGATGATCCGGTCGACCTGGGGCGAGCGTCTCAAGCAGGTGTTCCAGGAGATCCCCGATCCGGCCTGGCGCGACGCGCCCGTCGTCTGCGGTGCGGCGCGCCTGGAGACCGACCCGACCGCGCCGGTGCGCGCGCCGCTGCCGCCGTCGCTGGCCGCCGATGCGAAGGCGCAGCCGCCCGCGGCCGTGCCGCCGGCCGGCGTCGGCGGGTCCGCATAGCGGCGACTACTGCGCGTACCAGCCGCCGTCGACGTTCCACGCGGCGCCGCGGATCTGGCTGCCGGCGGGCGAACAGAGGAACACCGCAAGCGCGCCGAGCTGCTCGGTCGTGACGAACTCGAGCGAGGGCTGCTTTTCGCCGAGCAGCGCGCGCTTGGCGGCCTCGTTGGGAATCTGCTCGCGCGCGGCGCGGTCGTCGATCTGTTTTTGCACCAGCGGCGTCAGTACCCAGCCCGGG
>JBBIQI010000328.1:0-2648 GCA_037442465.1 Burkholderiales bacterium | reverse complement strand
GGCAGCAGCTTGGCCAGCGTGGCCGGCGCATCGAAAAGCTCCAGCCCCGCGAGCGCCCCATTGACGAAGAACGCCGCGCCGACCTGCCGCGGGTGCGGCGCGAACGCGCCGCCGATGTCGCGCAGGCGCGCTTCGGTGGCCGCGTACGCATCATGCAGCGCGCTCGTTTGCGAGTGGCAGGCGAACGCCTGCATCTTGTCGTCGATCGAACGCCAGATCGCCGCCTGCACGTCGCTGCGGGCGCGCGCGCCTTCTTCGCGCAAGCTGGCGCTGACGCCGCGCATCTTGGCCCAGCGCGCCTTGGCGTGCAGCTTGCGCTTGCCCGCCGCGAAGCGCTGCGAGCGCCACGCCCAGCGGCCGGCTTCGACGCAGGACACGGGGATCGTCACCTCCTGGCCGGCGCCGACCAGGAGGGTCAGGTTCAGCACCCGGTTCTGCTTGGCGCCGACGAGCTCCTCGCCGTCGACGAGCAGCACGTCGCGCTCGGCGCGGTTGCGAAATGCGAGTTCCGGCACTGCGCCGCGCTCCGAGACTTCGGTGACTTCCGCCAATCCGGCGTCGAGCGCGTCGTCCAGCAACAGGTAGTCGGGCGCGAACGCTTGCCTGGAGAGCAGCGGAACCATGGCCAGGTTGGCGGCGGCAACGGCTGCGCCGAGTTCGAGCGATTCGAGCGTGTTCGACAGCATGGACATGCGGGCCTCCGGCGAGTGGATTGCGACGCGCAGCGTGGCGGTGCGCAGGCTCAGCGGATGAGCCCGGCGCTGCGACTCGCGTGATCGCGTGATGCGTTTGCGGCGCTCGGCGGCGCCGCAGGCAGGGCGGTCCGTCGGTCCCGGTTCGAAGCGCGCGCCCAGGCTCGCCCCCTGAGCCTCGCGCCGCGCACAGTCTCGTCCGGTTCAGTCAGCCCGCAACCTTGTGCGCGGGCCTGCCTTCTTCGGAGGAGACATCGATGCGAACGACACGCGCAAGACTTGCGACACTCGTGGCCGCGCTTCTCGCCTTCGGCCTCGCCGGCTGCGGCGGTGGCGGCGGCAGCACGCCCGCGACACCGCCGCCGCCCGTGCAGAGTTCCGGCGCCGAGGGATTCTGGAGCGGCACGACCTCGAGCGGCTTCAGCATTCTGGGCGCCGTGCTGGACAATGGCGAATACTGGGTCATGTACTACGCCAACGCCCTGCTGTACGGTGTCGTGCAGGGTACTGCCACCGCGAACAACGGCAACTTCACGTCGACCAACGGCCTCGACTTCTTTCTTGGCGGCGGGGTCACCCCGGTGGCCATCTCCGGCAGCTATCGCGAGCGCGCGTCGCTGCAAGGCGTGGTCACGCCGCAGGCGGGCGGCACCCCCGTGACCTTCACCGCCGCGTACGACGCGGCGTACGAAACGCCGGCCACGCTCGCGGCGGTAACGGGCGTTTGGCGCGGACGGCTGCCCAGTGGCGAGACCTATTCGATCAACGTCGGCGCGAACGGTACCTTCACCGGCGCAGGCTCCTCGGGTTGCACGTTTGGCGGTGCGATCGCGCCGCGTTCCTCCGGCAAAGCCGTCTACAACGTATCGGTCACGTTCAACGGCGGCGTGTGCCTGCTCGGCACGCAGACGATCGACGGCATCAGTGTCTTTGCCGGCAGCGGCAACGCGCAGGTGCTGTACGCCGCGGCGTTGAACGGCACGCGCTCGGCCGGCTTCGTGCTGATCGCCACGCGCTGAGCGCGCAACGGGCTCACGCCGGATTTGCCGGGTGGGCCCGGCAGAATTCCTCGCGCATGCCGGCCACCGCCTTCGGTAGCCTTTTCGCGTGCCTGCTGCAGGGGTGGCTACCGCAGATGAACCAGACCGAGCGCTATTACCGCATCGACCAGTTGATCCGCGAACGCGGCTTGATCGGCTTCGACGATCTGCTGCGCGAACTGGAGGTCTCGCGCGCCACACTGAAGCGCGATCTGGCGCACCTGCGCGAGCGACTCAACGCGCCGATCGTCTTCGACCGCGACGCCGGCGGCTACCGTTACGACAAGAATGCCGTCGGTCCGCGCTTCCAGCTTCCCGGGCTGTGGTTCTCCGCCGACGAGATCCTGGCGCTGATGACGATGCACCAGATGCTCGATGCGCTCGACGCCGGCGGGCTGCTCGGCCCGCACATCCAGCCGCTGATGGAGCGGCTGTCCAAGGCGCTCGGCAGCGAAGAGGCGCCGGCCAAGGAGGTGCTCAAGCGCGTGAAGCTGCTGCCCTCGCAGCAGCGGCGCGTGCGGCTGAAGTGGTTCGAACTGGTGGGCCGCGCGTTGATGACGCGACGCCGGCTGCAAATCGACTACTTCACGCGCTACAAGAACGAGCGCTCGACGCGCGAAGTCTCGCCGCAGCGGCTGGTGCACTACCGCGGAAACTGGTACCTCGATGCCTGGTGCCACAAGTCCGAAGGCGTGCGGATGTTTTCGCTCGACTCGATCGAGAACGCGCGGCTGCTCGACGCGAAGGCGAAGGACGTGTCGCTGAAGCAAGTCGACGAGGAAACCGCGCGCGGCTACGGCATCTATCGCGGCACGAAGCTCGCGTGGGCCACGCTGGTCTTCTCACCGGAGGCCGCACGCTGGGTGCGCGCGGAGATCTGGCACGAGCAACAGCAGGGGCGCGAGCTGCCTGACGG
>JBBIQI010000327.1:0-2682 GCA_037442465.1 Burkholderiales bacterium | reverse complement strand
GCGCCCCTGGTTGGCCACGAGTGCGGCGGCGAGCGCGGCGAGTGCGTCGTCGATCGCCGCCAGCCCCTGCGCCAGCGCCGCGCGCCGGCCGATGCGGTCGATCGCAACTCGCGCGCCGGCCGCCAGCCCGGCGTGCGCGAGCTGCGGGCGCAGCTCGCGCGCGGCCTGCTCGACCGACTTCGTCAGTTCGACCCACGGCGCGCCATCGGCCGCCTGCGCGAGCCCGAGCGCGCGCGCATCGTGCGCCAGCTCGGCAAGTTGCGCGAGCGACCACGTGGTACCGAAGAACTCGGCGGCGATCTTCGGCAACTGGTGCGCCTCGTCGAGCACGACCGTATCGACGGCCGGCAAGAACTCGCGGATCGCGTCGTCGCGCAGCGCCAGATCGGCGAGGAACAGATGATGGTTGACGACGACGACGTCGGCCGCCTGCGCACCGCGGCGCGCCTTGTAGACGAAGCAGTCTTCGTAGCGCGGGCACTCGCCGCCCAGGCAGTTTTCGCGCGTCGAGGTCACCAGCGGCCGGACCGGCGCGTTCTCGGGTACTTCGGCCAGCTCCGCAAGGTCGCCGGTGGCGCTGACGCGCGCGAAGCGCGCGATCGCGCGCAGATGCGCCGCGTCCTGCCGGGTCACGAGCTGCGCGTCGCGCTCGGCGCGCGCGAGCCGGTGCAGACAGACGTAGTTCTGCCGACCCTTGAGCAGCGCGCACTCGACGCGCAGGCCGAGCGCGCGGGTGACGGCGGCGAGATCCTTGCCGTGGACCTGGTCCTGCAGCGCCTTGGTGCCGGTCGAAACCAGCACCTTGCCGCCCGCGAGCAGGGCCGCAACGAGATACGCGAAGGTCTTGCCGATGCCGGTTCCCGCCTCGGCCACCAGGGTGGCGCGCTCGACGATCGCGTCGAATACCGCGAGCGCCATGTCGCGCTGCGAGTCGCGCGCGACGAAACCTCGCACCGCACCGGCCAGCTCGCCATCGCTTGCAAAGGCGCGCGCCACGCGGCGGCGCACCGCCTCGACCGCGTCGGCCGCGCGTGCGTGCGGCGCGTCGCCGGCGGCGGCGCGCCGCGGCTGCGCCGGACTCACGCCGGGATGTCCGGCACGAGCTGCGCCTGCAGCAGCCCGATCGCGTCCTTGATCTGCAGCTTGCGCTTCTTGAGCCGGCGCAACTGCAACTCGTCGACGCCGGGCTGCACGGACAGACGCCCGATCGCGTCGTCCAGATCGCGATGCTCGATCTGCAGCTCGATGATGCGGCGCTTGATGTCGTCCGGGTCCATGTCGAGTCGCCGCGCCGGCGCACGGCGCGGTGTGACGCGAATGCTAGCAGGGGACGCTTGGCCCGCACTTCGGGGCCAGTTCGAACGATCGGCGCGCGGACCCGCTGATAGACTGCCGCCGCCCGCGAAGGGTCCGTTCGCAGCGTCCGAAAGCTCCCGCGTGTCGCGCTTCAAGGTCACCGCCTGCATCGCCGAGCACATCGGCGATCGCCCCGAACAGCAGGATCGCGTCGCGATCCTGACCAGCAAGCGCAACCCGGGCGCGCTGCTGGCGATCGTCGCCGACGGCATGGGCGGACGCACCGGCGGGCGTATGGCCTCCGATCAAGTCATCGCCACCGCGGACAGCCTGTTCCAGGAGCTGTCCGAGCAGGACACCGCACTGCCGCAACTGCTCAGGCAGATTGCCGCGGAAGCTCACACGGTGATCCGGCTGACCGCGATCTCGAGCGAAAAGGAGCCGCACAGCACGATCGTCGCGCTGATCGTCAAGAAGGACTACGCGATCTGGGCGCACGCCGGCGACAGCCGGCTGTACTACTTCCGCGCCGGCCGTCTCGTGCACCGCACCGACGATCACACCTACGCGTCGATGCTGGCGGCCGAAGGCAAGGTCGAGGCGGCCGAGGTTGCCGCCAACAAGTACAAGAACATCCTCGTAAGCGCGCTCGGCATCGCGCGCGAACCGCAGGTGGTCGTCGGCGAGGCGACGGAGCTGCGCGTCGGCGACGCCTTCCTGCTGTGCAGCGACGGGCTGTGGGCGTACTTCGAGGACTACGAGCTGGGCTCGCTGCTGCACAGCCTGTCGCCGCGCGAAGCGTCCGAGCATCTCGTGCGCATCGCGCGCGACCGCGCCAAGGGGCGCGGCGACAACCTGTCGCTGGCGATCGTCAAGCTGGAAGCGCCGGAACCGAAGAAGCGCCTGCCGACCGCCACACTGTGGTTCGACAAGGACTCGCCCGAGCCGTCGCAGGCCTGTTGACCATTTCTTATCCTCGTGATTCGTGCCAACCGCTTGGCGCCCGCATGCCTCAGCCCACGTCATTCCGAGCCAAGGGCGAGGAATCTCCGCTGCTCGTTGTGCTGAGATCCCTCGCTGCGCTCGGGATGACGGAACTGGCGACAGTCAATGCGAAGCGAACTCGCAAGGTGGGCGTGTGACGAGGTTGCTCAATCCTTAATAGCTCGCGACAGCACTACTGCGGTTGCTGCGCGGCGCGGCGCGCACGTTCTTCCTCCCGCGCCTTGCGGCGCTCTTCCCGCCGGCGCTCGTTGTCCGCGCGCTCTTTGGCCTTCTCTTTCGCATACGCGTCGGCGGCGCGCTTGCGTTCGGCCGCGCGGCGCGCGTATTCGGCGCGGCGCGCCGCTTCCGCCGGCGCCTGCTCGGTGCGCTTCGCCCGCTCTT
>JBBIQI010000326.1:0-2686 GCA_037442465.1 Burkholderiales bacterium | reverse complement strand
CACGAGCGAGCGCGCGGCGCGGCCGTCGCAAGTCGCCAGCGGCCCCGCGCGATGCCGGCACACGTTGTGCAGCGCGCGCAGCACGCCGTCTGCGCCGCGCACGACCAGGATCGGCACGCCGCCGGCTTCGCCGACCGCGTGATCGCCGGCATCGCGCACCTGCCCAGCATGCGCGACGAGCTGCCAGCTTGCGCCGAACACCGCAGCGCGCTCGAGGGCGGCAAACTCGGCATCGACGTAGCAGCGCGCGGGCAGGGTCCGCGCGCCTTCGATCGCTTGCGGCGCAAGCCATTCGCTCGATGGGTCGTGCATCGGTTCGTCGGCGATCGTGCTGCGATGCCCGCCACAGTGTATCGAGCAGCGCCACGCCTTGCGACGCGGTCATCGCGTGTGTCGATGTCGCGCGCCGCGACCGCACGATGTCCGTCACCCGCAGCGCCGCGGCTCGTCATCCCGGGCGACGCTGCCGTTATCCGGACCGACCGCGCCGTCATTCGCTGCTGCGCCGCCGCCATCCCCCGCGTCGCTGTCCGCGATCTCGAGCGACCCTTCCGTCATCCGCAGGGACACCGCCGTCATTCCGAGCGACTCGAGCGATCCCTCTGTCACCACGGCCGAGATTCCTCGCCCCGGCGCGAGGCCGGGGCTCGGAGTGACGCGGTCTTGTCGAGCCGCCCCCGCTTCGTCATCGCAAGCCCATCCGCCGCCATCCCAAGCCCCCGCTTTGTCATCCCGCCCCGTGCTTTGTCAGCCCAAGCCTGTGCTCAGCCATCGCAAACCCTCCTGCTCTGTCATCCCGAGCAGAGCGAGGGATCTCGGCGTTGGAAATGGTCGAAAGTTCCTCCGCCCTGCCCGAAGGTCGGCGCTGCGAATGACGCAGCGGCGTCGGCTCTGCGCGATGCAGGCAGCGGCGCTCGGTGCCGGCCCGTGCGCAACCCGGATGCGGCTTCGTGCCGCTCGACGGGCAGGCGCGCGACTACACTGAGGCGGCGAACACAGGCATGAAGGCGCATGCGATGACGGGCCGGCGCGAATGGCTGATCCGCGGCGGCTTGGCGCTGGCGGCGGGGCTGCTCGCACCGCGCGCTTTCGCAGGCGACGAAGCCGAGCGGCGACGCCGGCTATTGCGCGAGATCGAGTCCGACCTGCGCCGCACGGAGACCTATACCGGCCGCGCGCGGCTCGCACCTTGCGTGGCGGCTGCCATGGGCCGCGTCGAGCGCCACCGTTTCGTGCCTGCCGAATTCGCGGCGCACGCATACGAGAACCGGCCGTTGCCGATCGGGCACGGACAGACCATCTCGCAGCCTTTCATCGTCGCGCTGATGACCGATCTGCTCGACCCGCAGCCGGAGCACGTCGTGCTCGAAGTCGGCACCGGCTCGGGCTACCAGGCCGCGGTGCTCGCCGAGTGCGTGCGCAAGGTCTACACGATCGAGATCGTCGCCGCGCTCGGCGAACGCGCACGCGCCACGCTGGCCGCGCTCGGCTACCGCAACGTCGAGGTGCGCATCGGCGACGGCTACCTCGGCTGGCCCGAAGCGGCGCCGTTCGACGGCATCGTGGTCACCGCCGCGCCCGAGTACGTGCCGCAGCCGCTGCTCGACCAACTGAAACCCGGCGGTCGCATGGTGATTCCGGTCGGCGCCCAGGTCGGCGGGCAGGATCTGCTGCTGATCACCAAGGAAGCCGACGGCCGCACGATCACGCGGCGCAAGCTGCCGGTGCGCTTCGTCCCGCTGACGCGCGAGCTGCGTTGAGCGGCGCTGCGCGGGCGGGCGGCCTGTGAGGCGGCGCACACAGCAGCGGGCGGGGCGTTGCACGCGGCGCGCGCAGCGCCGAGCATTCGGCGCGGTAGATCGGGACTCGAGCGCGCCGATGTGTGAACTGTTTGCGATGAGCGCGCGACATCCGGCGACCGTGCGGATGTCGCTCGAGGAGTTTGCGCGGCACGGTGGTGGCAGCGGCCCGCACAAGGACGGCTGGGGCATCGCCTGGGACGACGACGGCGAGCTGCGCGTCGTCAAGGAAACGCATCCGGCCGCTGCCAGCCCGTGCGTGCGCTTCATCCAGTCGAATCCGTTCACGACGACGCTTGCGCTCAGCCACATCCGCCGCGCGACGCAGGGGGCCGTGGCCACGCGCAACTGCCAGCCTTTCGTGCGCGAACTGGGCGGTCGCTGGCACGCCTTCGCGCACAACGGCGACCTGCGCGGCGGCGCAGGCGAGCTGCGCACGCGCGCGCGCCGCTTCGCCCCGGTCGGCGAGACCGACTCGGAGCGCGCGTTCTGCGCGCTGCTGAATCGGCTCGCGCCGCTGTGGGGCGGGGGGCAGATTCCGCCGCTCGCGGTGCGCTGGCGCGTGATCAGCCGGTTCGCCGCCCGCCTGCGCGCGCTGGGCCCGGCCAACTTTCTCTACGTCGACGGCGATGCGTTGTTCGCGCACGCCGACCGCCGCACCCAGTCCGATGGCAGCGTCCGTCCGCCGGGACTGTGGGTGCTGTCGCGCCGCTGCGCGCCCGACGCGCGGCTGGCGACGGCCGGGCTGCGGATCGACGGTGGTGCACGCGAGCAGCGGGTTACGCTGTTCGCAAGCGTTCCGCTGACCGCCGAGGCCTGGCGCCCGCTCGCGCCGGGCGCGCTGGTCGCCGCGCCCATTTGCGCCGTGCCGGTCGTGCTGACCGCAC
>JBBIQI010000325.1:0-2710 GCA_037442465.1 Burkholderiales bacterium | reverse complement strand
CTGAGATCAACAATCATCTCGCCCGCAAGATTTGTCGGGATCTGGGCGTCTCCGAGCCAGAGCGGTTCTAACACTTCGGTGAACGCGGACGTCCGCGAGCGTACCTTCGTTCAGCGCGGTGCCGATCAACAAACCCGCTGCGGTAGCGAGTACCTCCCCTCTTGCAGGCGCCGGTTACCTCAACCTTATGCCTCACCGTAAACGCCCGCGCAACGCCATCATGGTGGCGTTGACGAGGTCGGAGGCCTCAATGTCAAATCAAGTTGACGTGCTGGAAGCCGAAGCACTGAAGCTCACCCCCGGAGCGGGCGCGTCTCGCTGATCGCTTGATCGCGAGCCTGTCGGACGACGCCGAGGTCGAGGAGGCGTGGGCTGCTGAAGTTGAGCGACGCATTGCTGAAATCGAGGCCGGGCGTGCCCGTGTAGTTCCGGCCGCCGAAGCGATCGCACGCGCCCGCAATACACTGGAATGACCCCATTCGGCAGTCTCAAGGCCAGGCGCGAACTGATTGTTGAGGCCCTTTGATGCAGCAGGTTTGGTTTGCCACGATGGGTGAATGCACTTCACCATCCTCGGCGAGGTCGCGCATGTCGAAACCGTTGCGGTTGGTTCGTCGATCCGCGAACTTGCCCGCCTGCGCAAGTTGTATGGCCGCGGGCGGCGGCGCAAACGCAAAGGGACCGCGCGTGTTCGCCTCAGTGACGGCACGGTCCACCTGGCCGAGGTTCATTGGTACGAGGCCTCTGGCATAGGAAAGAGGGAATTCAAGATCAAACGCCTGTTGTAAGGGCATCGCTTATGAGCAGACCGTCGACAGCTCGGTACTTGGTCGTGTGCGTGAAGAACGAGGGTTATGCCGCCTCGCTGGAGAAGCGCAAAATCTATGTCGCGCTGCCGGATCCTGTTGCCGACAAGCACAAGCAAGTCCGGGTAATCGACGAGTCGGGGGAGGACTATCTGTACCCGAAAGCCTTCTTCATCCCGATCAGCCTGCCCCAGCCAGTTCGTAGGGCTGTCCTCACCGCGGGCTAACAACCGCGTGAACCGGACCGCCCAACTGTGCTTCTGTTGCGTTCACTCGGGCCGTAGCCCTCGGCGGCTGGTTACGCGGGGCGTTGGTCAGCCGATAACCCGCAACACGGGCCGACCGTGCGCGCACGATCGGCGCCCGTCACCCGCCTGACGGCGTAGCGCTCTGCGCCGACCGCCCGGTTCGCTCACCTCGTATTGACGGCGCGTGCGCCGTCCGCCCCAGCGACAGCGGACGGGCCGATCGCGCGGGAAAGCGCGTTGCGCCGGCCCGCGCGCGCTCGCGATACGCCGCGCCCTCCGGCGCTCCTACGGCCGCAGGTACGCGTAGCCCTCGCGCTGCTGCAGCCGCGTGATCTCCGCGACACCCGAAGGCACGAAGGTCGCCTCGGGGATGAACTGATCGCGCGTGAGCTTGCGGTTGCGCAGCGTGATCTGGCAGACGTCGAACTGCACGCCCTTTGCCTTCAGCTCTTCCACGCGGATGTTGTACAGGTTGCCGTTCTTGTCCTTGGCGTCGTTCATCAGGAAGTCCACCCCGCGCGCGTGCGTCACGACGACGATCTTCGCCTTGGGATTGACCTCCAGGTGGTTGCCGATGTTGCGCAGCGCGTCCATCGCCTGCGCCTCGGTGTTGTTGATGTGATAGACCACCTTGTCGGGGCCGACCGGATCGGTGCTGGCCGCCGTTGCCGTCACGGCCATGCCGAGCAGCGGCAGCGTCGCGGCGATGCGCAGGAAAGCGCTTCGTTTCATCATCTGTCCCCTCCGTCTGGTTGAGTCGTGAACGCCGGCCGTGCCGGAACCGCCCGGCCGCCTACGAGCCGCCGCGGCACCTGTGCCGGCCGTTCAGCATGCCAGATCGCCGGCAAGCGCGATTTATTCCCGCCCAGGAATAAACTGCCCGGCCGGGGAGTCAGTACAGGGGCCAGGCCGTGCTGTCGGACGAAGTACGCGCGCGCTTCGAGCGGTTGATGCTGCCGCATCTGGACGCCGCGTACGGGCTTGCCCGCTGGATGACGAAGAACGAAGAACTGGCCCACGACGCCGTGCAGGAAGCGTTCCTGCGGGCGTTGCGCTTCTTCGGCTCGCTGCGCGGGGAGGATGGCCGGCCCTGGCTGTTGAGGATCGTTCGCAACGCGTGTCTCGAGCTGATGGAACGCGAGCAGTTCACCGGCGCCGAAGCCTTCGACGAGGAGCGCCACGATGCCGCCGCCGCGGGCGCGGTGGTTGTGCTGCCGGTCAACCCGGAGGCGGCGGCGATCGCGCGCGCCGAGCGCCAATTAATCCGCGACTGTCTGGCCGAGCTGCCGCGCGAGTTTCGCGAGGCGATCGTGCTGCGCGAACTGCACGGGTGCTCGTACCGCGAGATCGCCGACATCGTCGGCGTTCCGATCGGCACCGTGATGTCGCGGCTGGCGCGCGCGCGGCGGCTGCTGCAGGGGCGGATCAGTCAGCGCGTCAGAAAAGATGAGACCGGAACATGAACTGTGAAGAAGCCGGCCGGCTGCTGCACGCCTACGCCGACGCCGAACTCGATCTGCAGGCCGCGCTAACGGTGGAAGCGCATCTGCAGGATTGCGCGCGCTGCCGCGCTTCGTTCGCCGGCCTCACCGCGCTGCGGGCGGCGCTCGCGCGGGCCTGCGAGCCCGAACGCGCGCCGCCGCCACTGCGCGCGCA
>JBBIQI010000324.1:0-2716 GCA_037442465.1 Burkholderiales bacterium | reverse complement strand
CGGCGGCGCGGCGGCCGGCGGTGCTGCCGTCTGCGCGAGCGCGCCGCCCGCGACCACTGCCGCGCATGCGGCCATCCACCCGAACTTCATCGACATCCCCCGCAAAAAAAAGGCCGCCAGTGTAACGAGACGCCGAACGCTGCCGGGCGTCAGCCGAGCGCGTGACGGATCAGCGCGCGCTTCAGCGGTGCGATCCGCTCCACCGCGGCCAGCCCCGTATTGCGAATGCGGCGCACCCACGGATCGTCGGCCGCGAACAGCCGGCTCAGTCCGTCGGTCGTCCAGCGCATCAACGCCACCGGCTCGGCGCGGGCGCGCTCGTAGCGCCGCAGCAGCACGAGGTCGCCCGGATCGCGGAACGGCTCGCGCGCAGCGAGCACACGCAGCCACTCCGACACGTCCTGCAGGCCAAGGTTCAACCCCTGACCCGCCAGCGGATGCACGACGTGCGCGGCGTCGCCCACCAACGCGACACGCGGCGCCACCAACCGGTCGACGCGGATGCGCCGCAGCGGGAACGCGTGCGCTGCGCCGATCGACGCGAGCGCACCGAGCGCGTGGCCCGAGCGTTGCGCCACGCGCGCCGCGAGCGCTGCGGGCGCAAGTTGCACCAGTTGCGCGGCGAGCGTATCGGGCGCGGACCACACCATCGACACGCGCGCGCCCGGCAGCGGCAGCAGCGCGAGCACGCCTTCGTCGGTGAACCACTGGTACGCCGTGTCCTGGTGCGGGTGCTCGCATTCGAAGTTGGCCACTACACCCTGTTGGCGGTAATCGTGGACGTCGGCGTTCGCGCCGATCGCCGCGCGCACCGCCGAGCGCGCGCCGTCGGCGCCGACGACGAGGCGCGCCTGCACCGAGCGGCCGTCGTCGAGCGCAACGTGCGCCGCGTCCGCACCGACGTGCAGCGCGGTCATCGGCGCATGCTCGCTGCGAATCGCCGGCTGGTACGCGCACGCCGCGGCGAGCACGCGCACCAGCTCGCTTTCCTCGACGATCGTCGCCAGTCTTTCGACCGCCGCGCCGTACGCATCGAAGGTCAGCGCATCGCCGGCATCGCCGAACACGCGCATTCGATCCACCCGCGCGATGCGCGCCGCGTCCAACTGGTTCCACACGCCCAGCCGCGCGAGCAGCGCGGCCGCGCCCGGCGCGATCGCATAGATGCGCGCATCGAAGGGGGCCTCGGCGCGCGGCTCGTGCCGGCGCGCGGGCGGGCCGATCAACGCGACCGCGAGCCCTTGCTGCGCGCAGCCAAGGGCGGCCGCCAGCCCGACCACACCGGCGCCGACGACGGCAACGTCGACTTGGACCGTCGGGGCGCGGGCGGCACTGGGGGCGGAGGGCATGGTCGAATTCGGCGCGTTCGCACATGCGCATCATAGAGGCGCCCCGCGCGCGAACGGGACGATCGGAGGGAGATGCCCCAACCCATGCAGGTGATCCCGTCATGTCCGATCGGACGGTGCCGGCAGCCCCCAGCCGTGGCTACCATTCTGGCGATCGCCAGGCTTGGTCGTGAACTTCGACCCAACCCAAGGAGCCACCGATGCGACTAACACCGTTTCGCTTTCCCGCCGGCACTTGTATCGCACAGGCGCAGCCGCAGCCGCTGCCGCAGGTCGAACTGTCGTCGCCAGCGACCGCCGTCATGACGGACCTCACTCAGGTGCGAGCGGCGACCATCGGGCCGACCGACACGCTGACAGCGGCGCGGCAGACCATGATCCACCAGGGCGTGCGCCTGTTGTTCGTCGTGCGCGAAATGCCCTGCGTCGAGGGGCTGATCAGCGCTGCCGATCTGGAAGGCGAGCGACCGCTGCGTGTGATCGCGCAACGAGGTGTGCGCTTTGGCGATCTGACGGTCGCCGACGTGATGACGCCGCTGGCGGAGTTCGACGCGGTGGATTTCGCCGATCTGTCGATCAGCACCGTGGCCGAGGCGATCGAAGCGCTCAAGCGAGTCGGCCGGCGGCACCTGCTGGTCGCCGAACGCGCGGGCTCCGGTCACGGCCCGCGCATCCGCGGGATCATTTCGCACACGCAGATCGAACGGCAGTTGGGCCGCCCGATCGACGCGATGGAACGGGCCGACACGTTTTCGGAGATCCGCGCCGCACTCGCGCAGTAGCGCCGGCCGCGTTCAAGGCGCCTGCAGCCAGCGCACGAGGTAATACAGGCGCACCCCTTCGGACGAGCGCGAGGGCCCCATCAGTTCCGCGGCGTGCCTATCGTGCGCGGGGTCGGCGCCGGCCAGCGCCGCCTCGGCGCTCGGCATCGGCTGCACGCACGACTCGGGAAAGCGCTTGCGGCTGCCGCGTCGCGCGTGAACGATCGCCCAGCAGCGCGTGACCAGCCCTTCGACTTCGGGATCGATCGTCAGCCCGCCCTTCACGTCGCCTCGCACAGGCTGTGCACGTGCTGCCGCAGCGGCTGCAGCACGGGGGCGAGCTTGCGGCACATCAGCGAACCGACGGCGGTCGTGCCGCGCAGGATCGGTTCCGCCGCGGTGCGTCCGGTCGCGGCGAGCGCACGCGCGGCCGCAACCCATCGATCGGGCGCGTCCGCTGGCGTCCGCTCGACGCCGCGCGCGGCGGCAAACCATGCCGCCGTGAGTTCGAGCAGGCGCAACACCGCATCGTGCGTCGGCGGTCGCTCCAGCGCCAGAGCCAGCGCGCGCAGAAAGCCCTGGCCTTGGGCCGACGCGCAGCGCACC
>JBBIQI010000323.1:0-2739 GCA_037442465.1 Burkholderiales bacterium | reverse complement strand
GCGCCGGCGATAGCGCGCGGTCAGGCGCGCGGCAGCGTCGCCGCCAGCCGGTGCGCGAGCGCGTGCGCCAGCTCGGCATCCTCGGCCTCGACCATCACGCGCAGCACCGGCTCGGTGCCCGAGGCGCGAATCAGGATGCGACCGCTGCCGGCCAGTTCGCGTTCGATCGCCTGCGCTTCGTCGCGCAGCGGCGCGTGCGCGGTCCAGTCGAAGCCGCTGCGAACGCGCACGTTGACCAGCGTCTGCGGCAACAGTTTCAGGTCGGCGGTCAATTCGACGAGCGACTTGTCCGCGCGCCGCATCGCGGCCAGCACCTGCAGGGCACTCACGATGCCGTCACCGGTCGTGTGCTTGTCCAGGCACAGCAGATGGCCCGAGCCTTCGCCGCCGAGTTGCCAGCCCTTGCGCTCGAGCAGTTCGAGCACGTAGCGGTCGCCGACCTTGGCGCGCTCGAACGGGATCGCCAGCTCGGCGAGCCGCTTCTCCAGCGCAAAATTGGTCATCAGCGTGCCGACCACACCGGCGACCCGCCCGCCGTTGGCGAGGCGTTCGCGCACGATCAGGTACAGCAGTTCGTCGCCGTTGTAGATGCGGCCGCCGGCGTCGGCGATCACGACGCGGTCGCCGTCGCCGTCGAGCGCGATGCCCAGATCGGCCTCGTTCGCCTGCACCGCATGCGCCAGGTGTTCGCCGTGGACCGCACCCACGCCCTCGTTGATGTTGAAGCCGTTCGGCGCCGCACCGATCGCCACCACGTCCGCGCCCAACTCATGGAACACGTCGGGCGCGACCTGATAGGCGGCGCCGTGCGCGCAGTCGACGACGATCTTCAGCCCCTTGAGGTCGAGCTCGGTCGGAAACGTGCTCTTGCAGAACTCCACGTAGCGACCGCCGGCGTCGTCGAGCCGGCGCGCCTTGCCGAGCAGCTTCGATTCGACGCACGCAAACGGCGCCTCGAGCTGCGCCTCGATCTGCGCCTCGACCTCGTCGGGCAGCTTGGTGCCGCGCGCCGAAAAGAACTTGATGCCGTTGTCCGGATACGGATTGTGCGAAGCGCTGATCACCACGCCCGCGGTCAGGCGCTGCGCGCGCGTCAGGTACGCGACCGCCGGCGTAGGCAGCGGCCCGCACAGCACGACGTCGACACCGGCGCTCGAGAATCCCGCTTCGAGTGCGGCTTCGAGCATGTAGCCGGACACACGCGTGTCCTTGCCGATCAGCACCGTCGGCTTGGCACTCGCCCCCGGCGGCTGGTGTGTGACGAGCACGCGCCCGGCCGCCTGTCCGAGCTTCAGCACGAAGTCCGGCGTGATCGGCGCCTGGCCCACGGTGCCGCGCACGCCGTCGGTTCCGAAATACTTGCGGCTCACTGCTTCTCCCCCTGTTCGATAACCGCCTGCCACACCGCCAGCGCATCGCGCGTCGCGGCCACGTCGTGGACCCGCACGATACGCGCTCCGCGTTGCACGGCCAGCAGCGCCGCAGCGACCGATGCATATACCCGTTCGCCGACAGCGCGCCCGCTCGCATGACCGAGCATCGACTTGCGCGACAGGCCAACCAGCAGCGGCTGACCCAGCGCGGCCAATTCATCCAGCCGCGCGAGCAGCGCGAAGTTGTGCGCAACGGTCTTGCCAAAGCCGAAGCCCGGGTCGAGCGCGATGCGCTCGCGCGCCACGCCCGCCGCCACCAGCGCATCGCGCCGCCCGCGCAGAAAGGTGCCGACCTCGCGCACGACGTCGTCGTACTGCGGCGCGACCTGCATCGTGCGCGGCTCACCCTGCATGTGCATCAGCACGATCCCGCAGTCGGAGGCGGCGACGGCTTCGAGCGCACGGGGCGACTGCAACGCGCGCACGTCGTTGACGACCGCCGCGCCCTCGGCCAGTGCGGCACGCATCACCTCGGGTTTGCTGGTGTCGACCGATATCGGAACCCCGCGGTCGCGCAGCGCGCGCACGAGCGGAATCACGCGGGCGAGTTCATCTTCGACGCCGACCCCGGCCGCGCCGGGGCGGGTCGACTCGCCGCCGATGTCGAGCAGATCGGCGCCTTCGGCGATCATCCGCTCGCCATGGGCCAACGCTCGCTCGAAGTCGAGAAATTGCCCGCCGTCCGAAAAGGAGTCCGGCGTGACGTTGACGATGCCCATCACGAGCGGGCGCATCAGGTCGAAGACGCGACCACCGCACGTCCAGCGCCCGCCCGAAACCGCTTGACCCATCGCGCTTGCCAGCCGGTAGCCAAGCCTGCATTCTATTGAGCATTGATCATCCTCGTGACGCGTGCCAACCGCCCGGCGTCCGCATCCGCTCCCCCGTCGTCACACCGAGCCAGCCAACCCTCGCCGTTCGCAGCGAGCGACCCCCGTGATTCAGCGCCGCCCCGTGATTCACAACCGATTACCCATCGTCATTCCGAGCCGGCCGTCCCTTGTCGTTCCGAGCCGAAGGCGAGGAATCTCGTCCGCTCGCAGCGCCGAGATCCCTCGCGCCGCGCGGGACGACGCATCCGACACCCGCGCGGGCGAAAAGCACTCGCAAGGCGGCGTCACGAGGTTGGGTCATCCTCGATAGCGACGGATCACGAGGATCGCGATGCTGCGACAACTGCTTGCGCGCTGGAGCAAACCGGCGGCGAGCGCCGCCGGCAGCGGCGGCCAGAGCGGAGCGAAGACCGAGGGCGAGACCGCCGCCGGCGGCGCCGCACGACCAGCGGTCACGCCGCGTGCGCCGGCCG
>JBBIQI010000322.1:0-2741 GCA_037442465.1 Burkholderiales bacterium | reverse complement strand
TCGCGCCCGCCGCAGGCGCGGAGCGCACGGACGCCGACGAAGCGGGGCGCGCGTCGGCACGCCCGCAGTGGGCGCAGCGAGCGCTGCGCGAAGGCCGGGACTGCTTGGTCGCACGCGACTTCACGTGCACAATCCGGCGCGCCGAGGCGGTTCTGCAGGCCGATCCCGACGACGCAGCGGCGCAGCGCCTGTTGAGGCTCGCGCGCGCCGGCCAGGAGGCCGCGTTGTCGAGCGACTGGAAGATGCGCTGAGAAGGTGTGAAGATTTCGTCGCCAGCGGGCCGCGCATCGGAAAGATTCACACCTTCAGAGAAATGGAATGCAATTGCGTGCAAGCGCGGTGCGAGCGAACCGCCGCCCAGGATCGGAAGCCGGCGGCGCGGCGTGCGCGGCCGGCGCTGGCCAAGGCGATCGGTGCGGCCGGGGGCAGCGTGCGATCGCTCCGGCGCAGCGCGCAGCGCAAGGATTCATGGCTTCTGAGCCCGTCTCGCGGAGGCCTGCCATGCCGATGCTTCATCGTCCATTTGTGAATCGCTGCGGTCTCGCGCTCGCGCTGACCGCGGCACTCGCCGGCTGCGCGCAGAGCCCGCGGCGCGCCGCCGCGAGCGAAGAGCCCTGCAATCCGGTCGTCGGTGCGGTGATCGGCGGGGCGGCCGGCGCACTGCTCGGCGGCGACCGGCATCGCACCCAGGGCGCGCTGCTCGGCGCCGGCCTCGGCGCGCTCGCCTGCGTCGCGTACAACTACAAGGCCACGCAGACCAAGTCCGCGCAGCAGGTCGGCGACGAATACCGCAAAGCGAACAACGACCAGCTTCCGCCCGCGCCGGTGGTCACCGCGTATCGCACCGAAACGACCCGCGCGACCGCCCGCGGCGGCGACGAGGTGACGGTGCGGTCGAACATCGAGGTCGTTCCCGGTGCCAAGGAACCGTTGCGCGAGCTGCGCGAGGAGTTCGTCGTCGTCGATCCGAAAGGCGTCGAACGCAGCAAGATCGCCAAGACCCCTGCACCTGCGGGCGCCGGTGGCGGCGCGTACGTGTCGACGCTGCAGTTCACGTTCCCGCAGGGCGTTCCTCCCGGCGAGTATCAGGTGCAGTCGCGTCTCTACGTCAACGGCGCGCCGGCCCGCACGAGCGTCGTGAAGATCCACGTCGCACGGCACGCTGCGGGCGAAACCGTCGTCGCGGCGATCGACCCAACGGCGCTCCGATGAGGCTGCTCGCGTTGAAGGTGATTTCGCGGCCCGACGAGTCGGACGCGACGCCGCTGGTCGCGCATTTCGACGCCAGCGGCGGGCTGATCGGGCGTGCCGAGACCGCGCGACTGCTGCTGCCCGACCCCAAGCGCATGGTGTCGCGTTTTCACGCGCACGTCAGCTTCCACGACGGTACCTACTACCTCGAGGACATGGGCAGCACCAACCCCGCCTCGGTCAACGGTCAGGCGCTCGCGTCGGGGCAGAAGGTGCCGCTGAAAGCGGGCGACCGCATCCGCATCGGGCACTACACGATCGCCTGCGAGTTCGAGGACGCGGCGGCGGTGGCCACCGCCGCCGCGCACGAATTCTCGGGCGGCGATCCCGAGATCGAACAGCACACGCAGATCATCGCGCGGGCCCCGGTGATGCCCTCTGCCGGCACCCGCGCCGCGGCGGCGGTCTCGGTCGAGGCGCTCTGGCGTGCGTTCGAGGAGGGCGCCGGCGTGCGGGTCGACCTGCCGGGCGGTCCGCGGCCGGAGCTGATGCGCACGATCGGCGGCATGGTGCGCGACGCGATCGGCGGGCTGCGGCGTCTGCTCGCGTCGCGGCGCGAGGCGAAGAAAGAGGTCGAGGCCGACGTCACGACGCTGCGCGTGCGCGGCATCAACAATCCGCTGAAGTTCGCGCAGGACGACGTGCGCGCGCTCGCCAACGTGCTCAAGCCGCCGATCCCCGGTTTCATGACCGGCCCGGAGGCGATCAAGGACGCGGTGCTCGATCTGGAGTCGCACATCGCCGCGACGACGACCGCGATGCGCGTGGCCGCGGAGCGCGTGCTCGCGCGCTTCGAACCGGAGGCGCTCGCCGCGCGGCTGGCCGGCGGCGGTGTGCTCGGCAGTTTCCTGCCGATGGCGCGCAAGGCGCGCCTGTGGGAGCTGTACGTCGAGCAGCACCGCGCGATCGTCCGCGACGCGCACGCCGCCTTCCAGCAAGCCTTCGACGAAGCGTTCGCGGCCGCCTACGAAGCGGAGGTCCAGCGCATTCGCAAGGAGCAGCAGGCCAAGCGAGCGTGGTGACCGCGCGATCGGGCGCGCGGGATCCTTGATCGGGGCCGGCAATCCAGGGCTCGGCATCGTCCAAGGATACTCGTTGCTCATCCGCGTGACACGTGCCAGCCGCGCGGCGTGCGCATCGCTCGGCCGTCGTCATTCATGGCCAACCGCTCCTCGTCATCCCGATCCGCACCCTCGTCGTCACTCTGAGCCGCGCCCTTGTCGTGATTCCGGGCAGAAGGCGAGGAATCCTTCCCGTGCGCCACGCCGAGATCCCTCGCGTTGCTCGGGATGACCGAACCGGCGCTCGCGAGAGCGCAACGCATTCGCCGCGCGCCGGTTTCGAGAGCTTGGTCGATTCTCGATCTGCGGCGACCCCGTCAGCTCGTCCGTCCGTTTGGCGACACGAGCGCGGGTCGCGTCGTCGCAAGGGCGGAGGCGTCGGATTCACCCTGAATCCGGCAGTTCGCCCATGCCGTTTCGCGCAAGTGC
>JBBIQI010000321.1:0-2761 GCA_037442465.1 Burkholderiales bacterium | reverse complement strand
GCCCGGCGTCTCACCGACCTTCGTCGAACAGCGCCGCCTCATGCTGCGCGCGGTCGCCGGCAGCGTCTTCGCTGCGCACGAGCGCGCCCACGCGAACGCCGAGCAGCCGGATGCGCCTGGTGAGATCGACGCGCTTCAAGCACTGGCCGGCGACGCGGCGGATCACCTTCGGATCCGCAGTCGGCTCGGCGATCGTCTGCGCGCGTGTGACGGTGCGGAAATCCTCGAAGCGCAGCTTGATCGCGATGTTGCGCCCGGCGTAGCGCTTGCGGCGCAGGTCGTCGGCAACCTCGACGCACAGCCCGGTGAAGATCTTCGAGAGCAGCGCGCGGTCGCGCACCGCGTGCAGGTCGCGCTCGAAAGTCGTCTCGCGGCTCATCGACACCGGTTCGCTGTGCGTCACCACCGGCCGATCGTCGCGGCCGCGCGCGGCGTCGGCGAGCCACGTGCCGTAGCTCGCGCCGAACTGTTCGATCAGCCAGTCGGGCGCGGCGGCGGCCAGTTCGCCGATCGAGGTGACGCCGAGCCGCGCGAGCTTCGCCGCCGACTTGGGGCCGACGCCGTGGATCTTGCGCACAGGCAACGGCCAGATGCGCGCGGGCACGTCGTGCATCGTAACGACGGTGAGCCCGTCGGGCTTGTCCAGTTCCGAGGCAATCTTCGCGAGCAGCTTGTTCGGCGCGAGTCCGATCGAACACTTGAGCCCGGTCGCGTCGCGCACCGCCTGCTTCAGTTCGCGCGCGATGTCGCGCGCGCACCACCAGGCGTCGGCTTCGATATCGGCGCCGGGCTCCTCGTCGGCGAGCCGCGCGGCGACGACCGGCGTCAGATCGATGTAGATCTCGTCGATGCCGCGATCCTCGATCACCGGCGCGATCGCGCGCACCGCCGCCTTGAACAGCCGCGAGTACTTGCGGTACTCGTTGAAGTCCACCGGCAACAGGATCGCGTCCGGTGCAAGCTGCGCCGCCTTCATCAGGCCCATCGCGGAGTTGACGCCCAGCGCGCGCGCTTCGTAGGTCGCGGTGGTCGCCACACCGCGGCCCGCGTACTCGCGCAGCCGCGCGAAGCGCCGGCGCCGTTCGCCGGTGGCAGGATCCGTTTCCCACACCGGCTGATGGCGCGAGCCGCCGCCGATCACGACCGGCAGCCCGCGCAGCTCGGGATACCGCAACAGCTCGACCGACGCGTAGAACGCGTCCATGTCCAGATGCGCGATCACGCGCGGAACTTCGGGCATGCGGGCGTTTGGTCGGAGCGGAAGCGGGCCGCGGCGAGTCTACGGCGCGGCCAAGCTCGCCAACAGCGACAGTCCGCTGCCGTTGGCGCTGCCGTACAGCGGCGCGATCGGCGCGGCGGCTCGCTGACCGGATGCGCCGGCGGTGCAGCGCGCAGGCGCCGCTTGCGCCAGGCACGCGGCTCTAGCCCGGATATTTCACGAGGTCGCCCCTGCGTGCGTACTTTCTTTTCCTTCGACAGGCACTTGCGGTTCGCCGAGCGCGATCCGTTCCGTATCGCCGGGGCTGCGCGGCGCCTGCGCCGTCATCTTGCGCTCAACTTCTCGCCAAGGCCCTCTGGCCTTGGCTGCGACCGTCTCGCGCAACCTGCCGCGCGCAATGCGCTCGCGCAACTCCCGCGCCCCCGTGAAATATCCGGGCTAGGCCGCAACGTGGTTGATCCACTCGCCGCCAACGGTCGCTGGCGCGGGCTGCGCCCGCCGGGCAGTCAGAGGGTTTCGGCCACACGCCGGAACTCTTGAGGCCGTTTCGCATACCACGTATGCGTCGAAAAGCCCGCGTCCGGCCGCTCGTCTGAACCCACCGCAAGGGCCGGCCTCGGTTCACGCTGCGACCTCGGCGCCACACCGCACCGCTGCGCCGGTGAGCGATCCGCGGCGAGTGCGCCTCGTCGGCCCCCCGCCCCGATGAACTGGAGTTGCAGTCGATGAACTTCTCGCTGATCTATTCGAAGACCGCCAAAGGCGTGGCCGAAGTCGCGGCCCGCAGCGGCACGCTGACGCCTGCGATGCGCCGGGTGCTGATCATGGTCGACGGCCGCCGTACCGCGGCCGAGCTCGAGCTCGTCGCGCGCGACGGCGAGTTCGAAGGCATCGTCGCCGCGCTGCTCGAAAAAGGCATGATCGAGCAGACCGGCACGGTCGAAGCCGAGATCCCGGACTGGGTCGACGACGACGAGGAAGCGACCGTCGTGATGGAGTCCCCGCGCGGCCCCGACGCGATTCCGTCGCCGCGCGCTGCCGCGCAAGCCGTTGCCGCACCGACTTCGGCGCCCGCACCGGCGCAGCCGCCGGCGCCCTCGCTCGAAGAACGCAAGCGCATGGCGGTGCGCGCGCTGTACGACCGCCTGGGCCCCTATGGCGAAGAACCCGCCGCGCGCATCCAGGAGTGCAAGACGCTCGAAGAACTCAGCGAGAAGCTCAAGCACGCCTGCCGCCGCATCGCGCTGTTCCGCGGCGAACAGGCCGCGCGCGAGTACCTGGTGTCGATCAGGGCGACGTAGCGTCGCGCTTGCGCCTTCCGCGCGGGCGCGCGTTTCGGTCCCACCGCCGCGCGCAGGGTCATACCGCCCGAGCGCTTCACGCGCGGCCCCGTTGCACTCGCTGCAGGCCGCGCGTGCGCTACGTTCGCGCAAGCGGGCGCGGCCCTTGCTCGATGGCGAAGCCCCGCGTGATTCCGGGCCAACCACTCTCGCCATTTCAAGCGGATGACCCTCGTCACTCCGCGCGGATGACCCTCGTCAT
>JBBIQI010000320.1:0-2770 GCA_037442465.1 Burkholderiales bacterium | reverse complement strand
CTGAGAAGGCGCGAAGATTTCGTCGCGAGCGGGCCGCGCAGTACCGAATTCACGCGTTCCGAGGCGCGACGCCCGCCGGCGGCCGGCGGGGCTCACGCCGTCTTCGCGCGCGCGGCGAGCCGCCAGTTCTGCCACAGCCCTTCCGCGGAGTAGATGACGAGCGCGATCCAGATCGCGGCGTAGCCGAGCGCCTTGCCGGGTTCGAACGGCTCGCGGTACAGCCACACGCCGAGCACAAGCTGCAGCGTCGGCGCGATGTACTGCAGCACGCCCAGCGTCGAAAACGGGATGCGCCGCGCCGCTGCCGCGAACGCCAGCAGCGGCAGCGCGGTGACGGGGCCGGCGGCCGCGAGAAACCAGCGCGTCGCGGCCGAGCCGGTAACGAACGCGCTGTGATCGCTCGCGCCGAGCCAGGCGAGATAAGCGAGCGCGAGCGGAGCGAGCAGCGCCGTTTCGAGCGCGAGCCCTTCGGCAGCACCGAGCGAGGCGGTCTTGCGCAACAGGCCGTAGGCGGCAAACGAAAACGCGAGCGCCAGCCCGATCCACGGCAACGCGCCCGCGTGCCAAGTCAGCCAGGCCACGCCGGCGGCGGCGAGCGCGACGGCGGTCCACTGCGTCGCGCGCAGTCGCTCGCGCAGCACGAGCGATCCGAGCGCCACGTTGACCAGCGGGTTGATGAAGTACCCCAGGCTGGCGTCGATGACGTGCCCCGCGTTGACGGCCCAGATGTAGATGCCCCAGTTGACCGACACCAACGCCGCAGTCGCGACGAAGCGGCCGGCCAGAGCAGGGCACGCCGCCACGGCGGTCACCCACTCCCAGCGACGACGCAGCGTCAGAACGAAGGCGACGAAGGCAAGCGACCACACCATCCGGTGGGCGAGGATCTCGGTCGCGGCGACGTGCTGCAGCGCTTTGAAATAGACGGGAAACACGCCCCACAGCACGTAGGCGAGGACGGCGTAGACGATGCCGGCTTTCATCGGGCGGGTTTCGGGGCGCGGGCGCGCATTGTGTCAGACGCGCCCCGCGCGCGCGGAATTAAGATTCAGCCGCGATCCATCTTCAAAGGGACCGGACCGGGATGCGACTGACCGACTACACCGACTACGCGCTGCGCACGCTGATGTACCTCGGCGCGCACGCCGGCGCGACGGCGACGATCCAGGAGATCGCCGACGCCTACGGCATTTCGAAGAACCATCTGATGAAGGTCGTGCACGAATTCGGCCAGGCCGGCTATATCGAAACCAGCCGCGGCCGCGGCGGTGGCATCCGGCTCGGCCGCCCGGCCAAGGAGATCTCGATCGGCGACGTCGTGCGGCTCGCCGAAGGCGAGTTCACGCTGGTCGAATGCTTCGGCGCCAGCGGCAACCGCTGCGTGATCACGCCCGCGTGCAAACTCAAGAGTGTGTTCAAGCGCGCGCTCGACGCGTTCATGGCCGAGCTCGACCGCCACACGCTCGCCGATCTGATCGACAACCGCGCCGCGCTGGCGAAACTGCTGCCGCGCGCCTGACGGACTCAGACCCACCCGAGCGCGCCGGCGACCGCGCCGGCGGCGATCAGCCACAGCAGGTGGATCCGCGTACGCCAGACCAGCAGCGCGGCCGCCGCCGTGAGCACGAGATGCCGCCAGCCCGGTGCGGCCGCCGCGAGGATCCAGCCGGTGGCCATCAGCAGCGCGATGACGATCGGCGCCATGCCGGTCTTGAACGCCTGCAGCGGGCGCCACTCGCGGCGTGCGTGACCCCAGCGCGAGGCGGCCAGCGCGAGCGTAGTCGACGGCAGCATGATCGCGCCGAGCGCGACCAGCGCGCCGACGAGCCCGCCCGCCTGGTAACCCATGACCGCGACGAACAGCACGTTTGGCCCCGGGGCGGCCTGCGCGATCGCGATCGATGCGGTGAACTGCGCGTCCGTCAGCAGCGCCATGCGGTCGACCAGCACGCGATGCATCTCGGGGGCGACGGTGATCGCGCCGCCGATCGCCAGCAGCGACAGCAGCAGGAAGTGACCGAACAGCGCGGCGAGTTCGCCCGCCGAAAGCGTTGGCGCGAAGGGTCCGCTCATCGCGGTGCGCTCCCGGCGCGTGCGCGCAGCCGCCAGGCGGCGACGGCGCACGCGAGCGCGCCGAGCACGAGTAGCACCCACACCAGCGGCGCGCGCAGGAGCGCGACGAGCACGAAGGCAGCGGCGCCGAAGGCCAGGCCAAAGCGCTGAGCGAGCGGCCCGATGTTATTTTGCTGGATGTCATGATGCCGGAAATGGACGGCTACGAAGTCTGCCGGAGACTCAAGGCCGATCCGTCCACAGCGGCCATACCGGTGTTGCTTGTCACGGCATTGACCGAGCGCAAAGAACGGCTCAAAGGCATCGAGGCGGGGGCCAATGATTATTTAACCAAGCCGATTGATGCACAGGATTTGCGGTTGCGCGTGCGGAACGCCATCTACACCCGCAAACTTTACGACCAGCTCCAGCAAAGCTTCGAGCAGCTCAAGGAGCTGGAGGCGCTGCGCGACAACTTGACGCACATGATTGTGCACGACATGCGCTCCTCCCTCGGCAGCGTGCTGGGCTTTGCGCAGTTGCTCAAAGCATCGGCCAAAAACAAACTCGACGAACGCGAAACCAATTTTCTCAACAAAGTCGAGCGCAACACCAACCTGTTGCTGGACATGGTGATTTCCCTGCTCGACGTCAGCCGGTTGGAGGCGGGGCAGATGCCGTTGCGCATGAATCCCTGCAATGTTTACGATTTGGCGCG
>JBBIQI010000319.1:0-2774 GCA_037442465.1 Burkholderiales bacterium | reverse complement strand
CAGGCGGACGCCCGCGAGTTCGCGCTGTTGCGCCTCGCG
Organism: Burkholderiales bacterium; assembly: GCA_037442465.1. Lineage (GTDB taxonomy): Bacteria > Pseudomonadota > Gammaproteobacteria > Burkholderiales > Burkholderiaceae_F > DSNY01. The sequence goes on along the minus strand of JBBIQI010000319.1, from coordinate 2,735 downwards.
GGCGACGCGGTCGCACAGCGCGATCGCCTCCGGCGCGTCAAGTGCGGCCGCACGCTCGAGCATCGACAGCAAACGCCAGCGCGCCGGACAGGCCGGTTCGTCCGCGGCGTCGACCACGCGGCCACGCCATGCCAGCGGCGCATGTCCGCACGCGCGCTCGACGCGTGCGCGCGCGATCCAGCGCGAAACCGGCGCCTCGGGCGGATCGTCGGGCGGCTCGCCCGCCAACAGATCGCGCGCCCGGTGCGGTTGGCCCAACTGCACGAACAGCAGCGCCAACTGGTCCGCGCAGTACGACAGCCAGTACGGACTGCTTCCGCGGGCGAGATCCGCGTGCGCGGTGCGTAGCAGTGCCAGCGCTTCGCCAAGACGACCGGCATCGCGCAGCAGCGCGCCGCGGCGCGCCGCGTCGCGCGGATTGCGTCCGACCAGCGCATCGCCCAGACGGCTGGAAAAGCGCACGGCCTCGTCGGACGCGGCGACCGCCTCGTCCGACTTTCCGATCCATGCCAGCGTCAGCGCGAGGTTGCGCTGCGCGGCGTACACAACGCCCCAGTTGTCGAAGCGACGCGCCAGCGCCTCGGCGTTGCGGTAGGCAGCGATGGCAGCCGCGTGCCGATCGGCCAGATCGAGAACGTAGGCCTCGTCGCACAGCCAGACATGGACGTTCCACTCGTGCAGGTTCCGTTCGGCCCAGTCGGACTGCGACGCGAACTGCGACAGCGCTTCGTCGAATCGACCCTGATGCGCAAGTGTCACCGCCAGTTTGCGCGTCGCGTTGAACACCATCCAGGGTTGCCCTGTCGCGTGCCCGCGCCGCTGCATGTCGAGAGCGGCAGCCTGCGCCGCAGGGTCGTCCTCCCGGCTCATGTTCAGCGTGTCGATCAGCCGGTCGAGCGCCCAGCCGACCTCCTTCTCGTCGCCCGCGATGCGACGCAGTTGCTCGGCCACGGTGCGCGCGCCGGCGAGGTCGAACGACTTGATCTGACAGCCCGCCACTTCTTGCAGCGCCGTGTGTTGCTCGCGCCGATCGCCCGCCCGCTCGAAGCAGTCGGCAGCGCTGCGGAAGAGTTCACCGGCTTCGATGTAGCGCGAAGCGCTGAAGTTCGCGCGCGCGGCTGCGTTGAACTGCTGCGCGGCCTTTTTCCAGACCGACGCCTGCAGCCAATGGTGCGCGATCCGCACCGCGGGCGCCTCGTGTGCCTCGAGGTAGGCGCCGATCGCCCGATGCATCGCCCGGCCGATCGCCCGCGGCACCGACCGCAGCGTTGCCTCGAAAATCAGGTCGTGCGCGAACGCGTTGTCGCGGATGACCTGCGCCGCCTCGAGTTCGCGCCAGGTGTCGGCAATGTCGAGCGCGTGCTGACCGAGCACCTCCGCCGCGAGTTCGACGGAGAAATCCTGTCCAGCGAGCGCCGCAACGCGCGCCAGTTTCAATGCCGGCGCCGAGAGCTGATCGAGCCGACGCTCGATCAGCGCTCCGACGTTGGCCGGCGCCGGCAGCCTTTCGTCCGCCGCGCGCAGCACCCGGGTGCCGGCGACGAGCAGCGCGCGCAGCGTCTCGAGGATGAACAGCGGATTACCGCCGGTGTGACGCGCGAGCGGTGCGATCCAGGCCTGCGGGTCGAGGCCCGGAATCGCGAGCGTGGCCAGCAGCTCGCCGATCGCAGCGGACGACAGGGGGCCGAGTGCGATTTCGGCATACGCGTCGGGCCCGGCCCGCGCGCACCAGTCGGCGAAGCGCGCTGGCGCTTCGTTGGTGCGCACGCCGATGACCCAGCGCAGGTCGTTCGTACCGAACAGGATCGGCAGCGCATCCAGCGTGGCGTCGTCCGCGTAATGCAGATCGTCGAGAACGACCGCCGCCAGGCCGGCGGGGCGCCACGCCGCGAGCGCCTCGTTCGCGGCGCGGGCCAGCCGCAGCGGCTCGAGCTGGTGCGCCGGTGCGGCACCCAGCTCCGGCAGGAGCCGCGCCAGCTCGCAGCCGACCCATGCGGTTGGCGGCCGTCCGTACGACTGCATCAGCTCGCGCAGCAGCCGCGCCAGCGAGGCGTACGGCACGCGCTCGTCGCCCGGACGGACCGCGCAGACGCGCGCGCCCGGATGCGACGCGGCGAAGTCGGCGAGAAGACGCGTCTTGCCGATACCCGGCTCGCCGCGCACGACCATTACCTGTTGAGCGTCCCACGCGTCGGCCAGCCGTTGCAGCTCGGCATCGCGGCCGACGATGCGCGGCGGCCGCAGCACCCCGATCGGCAGCGGCGCGATCGCCGACGGCAGTGTGCCGCTCGCCTCGACGAGCGCGGCGAGCTCGAGCGTCTCCTTGCCCGGCGCAACGCGCAGTTCGCGCTCGAGCAGCGTGCGGCAGCGCTCGAACGCGGCGAGCGCCGCGCTGCGGTCGCCGCGCAGGTAGTGCAATCGCATCAACCGCCGGTGCGCGTGCTCGGCGAGCGGATCGTCGGCGACCAGCCGCTCCGCGTACGGCAGTGCGCGCGCGATGTGACCGTCGGCTTCGAGCCGTGACACGACTGCGGCGAGCGCGTCGCGGCGCGCAATGCGCCAGCGCTCGCGCGCGGCCGCGACCCATTCGGCGAGCTCGAGGCAGTCTTCGTAGTCGAACGCGCCGAGCAGCTCGCCCGCCAATGCGGTGCCGTCGGCGGCGAGCCGCGGTGCCGGCGCCGCGAGATCGTGCGCGACGCCGGGGGCGAGTGCGAGCGTGGCCGCGGCGACCACGA
>JBBIQI010000318.1:0-2827 GCA_037442465.1 Burkholderiales bacterium | reverse complement strand
GAGCGCAGTCCAAGCCGCACACGCCGGTCGCACAACGCACTTGCGCGAAACTGCACGGGCGGACTGCCGGATTCATGGTCGGCGGCGGCGACGCGTCGATCGCGCCGCTTGTTCGTGTTCGCCTTGTCCGCGGGGTGACTCGGTCTGGCTCGCGGCGATCTCGGCTGATGCCTGCCCGCTACGAGCATCGCGAGCCTTGCCGCGCGACCGATCGGTCGGCGTCCTCGCTGGGGCTGAGCGTTGGACGTGTCAGCGACTTGCGGAAAGTCAGCAAAAAGGCTGCGCTGCGCCCACCGGGCACACCGAGGGGAGACCGTTGCTTTCTCGGCGTTGTCCTTCCGCCTTTCGACCGAAGACGCTCAATACCCCGCGGCCAGCCCGTCGCGCCGCGCATCGCTTGCCGCGACATAACCGTCGATCGCAGGCTCACCCAGACGCCAGATGAACTGGCCGGCGCCGAAGTCCATATAACTGTCGTCGATCTTCGCGATCTCGTGCCCGCGACGGGCGAGCTCTTCGCGCACCGCGGCCGGCATCGCCGGTTCGAGGTCGACCTTCAGACCGGACTCCCACTTCCAGCGCGGCGCATCGCATGCCGCCTGCGGCTGCTGGTGCGCGAGCAGCATGCGCGTGAGCGTTTGCACGTGACCCTGCGGCTGCATGTTGCCGCCCATCACGCCGAAGCTCATCACCGGCGCGCCGGCACGCGTGAGGAAGGCGGGAATGATGGTATGGAACGGGCGCTTGTGCGGGGCCACGCAGTTCGGGTGCGCCGGGTCGAGCGAGAACCCGTAGCCGCGGTTCTGCAGTGAGATGCCGTAGCCCGGAACGACCACGCCGGAGCCGAAGCCCATGTAGTTGGACTGGATGAACGACACCATCATGCCGTTCGCATCGGCCGCCGACAGATAGATCGTTCCGCCCCTTGGCGGCGCGCCGGGGCCGAAGACCTGCGCGCGCTTCATGTCGATCAGGCGCGCGCGGCTTTCCAAGTAGCCGTCGTCGAGCAGTTGTGTCGGCGTGCAGGTCATTGCGCGCGGATCGGCAACGTAGGCGTACGTGTCGGCGAACGCGAGCTTCATCGCTTCGATCGTCACGTGATGCCAGTCGGCGCCGTCGACCTCGAAGCTTTCGAGCGGTGTGTGTTTCAAGATTCCGAGGCACGCTGCCGCCGCGATGCCCTGGCCGTTCGGCGGAATCTCGTGCAGCTCGTGTCCGGCGAAGGACTGGCTGATCGTGCCGACCCAGCCGTTGGCGCGCACGAAGTCCCAGTACGCGGCCAGATCGGCCGCGGCCAACGCACCGCCGGTTGCGGCGGCGAAGCGCGCGATCGCGGCGGCGATTTCGCCGCAATAGAAGTCCTCGCCTTTGCTGCGCGCGACGAGCTTCAGCGTCCTTGACGCGCCGGGCAGCACGAAATGCTCGCCGATTTCGGGAGCGCGTCCGCGCGGCAGGAAGTGCTCCGCGAAGCCGGGCTGGTCCTTCAGGATCGGCTCCGCGAGCTTCCACTTCGATTGCGTAATCGGGCTGACCGCGAAGCCGCGCTCGGCATACTCGATCGCGGGCGCGAGCACGTCCTCGAAAGGCAGCAGGCCGAGCCGGCCGTGCAGCAGCGCCCAGCCGGCGACCGCACCCGGCACGGTGACCGCATCCCAGCCGCGTGCGGGGCGCGCGCGGGCCGCATCGGGTCCGTACTTGCGGGCGAAGTAGTCGAGCGTCCACGCAGCCGGCGCGAATCCGCTGGAGTTCATGCCGTGCAGCCGCTGTCCGTCCCAGACGATCGCGAAGTTGTCGGAGCCGAATCCGTTGCTGCACGGCTCGGTCATCGCGATCACGGCCGCCGCAGCGATCGCCGCGTCGACCGCGTTGCCGCCGTGCTGCAGGATGCGCAGCCCGGCCTGCGCGGCGAGCGGCTGCGACGTGGCGACGACGTTACGCGCGAACACTGGCGTGCGCGTCGACGGATAGGGGTTGGTCCAGTTGAACATGCGCATTGCTCGTCGATTCGTGGCCGCCGCGGTGGCGAAATCCGTCGGCGTGCCGGCCACGCCGGCACGCCGCATCGGGTGTCACTGCAGCGTGATCTTGCGCTCCCGGATCAGCTTCGCCCACTTGTCGGTGTCGCGCGCGACCAGCGCGGCGAAATCCTGCGGGCTGCCGCCCGCGGGCTCGAAGCCGAGCGCGCGAGCGCGCTCGACGAACTCGGGCGACTTGAGCACCGCGTTGATCTCGCCGTTGAGCCGCTGCATGACCTCTGCCGGCAGCCCCTTCGGTCCGAACACGCCGAACCAGGTCACCGATTCGAAGCCGGGCACGGCCTGCGCGACCGGCGGCACGCCGGGCAGCAGCGGGGAAGGCGCGCGCGAGGTGACGCCGAGCGCGCGCAGCTCGCCATCCTTCAGATGCGGCAGCGCCGAGGCGATGTTGTCGAACAGAAGATGGATCTGGCCGGACAACATGTCGGGGATCACGAGCGCGGTGCCGCGATAGGGGATGTGCACGACGAACGTGCCCGTCATCGCCTTGAACAGTTCCGAGGTCAGGTGAACGATGGTGCCGTTGCCGCTGGAGCCGTAGTTGTAGCGGCCGGGCGAGCGCTTCAGCAGTGCGACCAGCTCGTGGACGTCGTTGGCGGCGACGTTCGGCGCCACCAGCAGCGCGTTGGGCGAATCGGCAACGTGCGCGATCGGAGTGAAGTCGCCGCGCGGGTCGTACGGCGTCTTCGGGTTCAGCAGCGGACCGATCGCGTGCGTCGAGCTGGTCGCCATCTGGATCGTGTAGCCGTCGGGCGCGCTCTTGGCGACGATGTCGCTGCCGAGCGCGCCGC
>JBBIQI010000317.1:0-2827 GCA_037442465.1 Burkholderiales bacterium | reverse complement strand
CGACAAATGGCCAACTGCCGGACGTAGGTTCATTCGCGTAACGCCGCCGGCCGCGCGCTGCGCGGTTCGGCCGATGAACGGATCTCAAGAAGCGCAGGCGCGCGGCCGAAGCTCCGGATACGGCGCTGCGTGCCGCAAGCGCCGACTTTCCTATTCCGTGATCCTGTTCCTCGACTTCGACGGCGTGCTGCACCCCGATCCGTGCCGCGAAGCGCGCCGCCTGTTCGAGCACGCGCCGCGGCTCGCCGGGCTGCTCGCGGGCTTTCCGGAGGTCTGCGTCGTGCTGTCGACGAGCTGGCGCACCGGGCGATCGATCGACGATCTGGTCGCCCCGCTCACCGCCCCGCTGCGCGCGCGCGTGATCGGCGTGACGCCGAACTTCGGCGAGTTCGTCGCTCCGCCGCGGCTCGTGCCGTACCGGCGCCAGGCCGAGTGCCTGCAGTGGCTCGCGCAACAGCGACAAGAGGATCGTCCCTGGTTCGCGCTGGACGACCGCGCCTCGTCGTTCGAGCCGTACTGCGACCGCTTGATCGAGTGCGACTCACGGCGCGGTTTCGATGGCGAGGCCGCCCGGCGCCTGCGTGCGGCGCTGGAGCGCGAGCGGCAGCGGCTGCTTGCCCGCGTCGACACGGTGATCTGAGTCACCACCGCGCGCACCGCACTTGAACGCGGCGCGCGCGCCGCCATGTAGGCGGCAGTTCCATCCGCCAGGATTGCCGCGATGCTGCTGCCTTGCCCTCACTGTCATGCGACCAACCGCATCCGCGAAGAGCGGATGAACGAGACGCCGACCTGCGGCAAGTGCGGCCGCGAGCTTCTGTCCGGCGCGCCGGTCGCGCTCGACGAAGCGGCGTTTTCCGCACTGATCGAGCGCAGCGAGCGCCCGGTCGTGGTCGACTTCTGGGCCGCCTGGTGCGGGCCGTGCCGCGCGTTCGCGCCCGTGTTCGCCGCAGCCGCTGCGCGGCACACGAACGTGGTTTTCGCGAAGGTCGACACCGATGCAAACCCCGGTCTGTCGGCGCGCTACGCGATCCGCAGCATCCCGACGCTCGCGGTGTTTCACCGTGGCGCGCTGGTCGACCGGGTGAGCGGCGCGCTGCCCGCGGGCCGCTTCGACGCGTGGTTGCAGGCGGCGGTGGCGAAGGCCGCTGCCACGGTGTGATCAGCGGCGCAGCTCGAATAGCGAGCGCGAGGGCTCCGTGCCCTTGAGCGCCTCGGCGATCTGCCGGCGCGCTTTGATGAACGGCGAATTCTGGGCCTCGACCGCGAGAAACGCGTCGAGATCGCCGACCTCGCGCTGCAGCCGCGGCACCAGCTCGAGGAAGACATCGGTCAGCTCCGGATCGAACTGCCGGCCGCGCAGCGACTTGATCTCGGCCAGTGCCTCGTGGATCGGCCACGCGGGCTTGTACGGCCGCACGTGCGTCAGCGCATCGAAGACATCGGCCAGCGCGGTCACGCGCGCTGCGATCGGAATGGCGGTGCCACGCAGACGCATCGGATAGCCAGTCCCATCCCAGCGTTCGTGGTGATGCAGCGCGATCTCTTCGGCCACGTGCATTTGCGGCACGTCGGTCTGGGCGAGGATCTCCGCGCCGGCCGTCGTGTGCGTCTCCATGATCTGCCGCTCGCCGGGCGTGAGCTTGCCGGGCTTGAGCAAAATGGCGTCCGGCACGACCAGCTTGCCGATGTCGTGCAGCCGCGCGGCCAGATCGATCAGGAAGCACACGTCGTCTTCGAGCCCGATCTCGCGCCCCAGGATCGATGCGAGCCGGCCGACCCGATAGCAGTGCTCGCCAGTGGTGTCGTCGTGCAGCTCCGCGGCGACCGACTGTTGCTCCAGCAGCAGGATGCGGTTGCGCACCAGCTCGCGCTCGCCAAGCGCAACGCGCAGCTTGCCCTGCTGCCACGCAAGCGTGTGGTCGATCGTCTCGGCGCCCGGCGCGGTCCGTTCCAGCCGCTCGATGTGGCTGCGATGGTGCATCAGCACTTGCGCCTGCCTGGCCTCCTTATTCAGGGCGAGCAGCTCGTGCAGGTACACGAGCGCGACGTCCGGCTGGCCGGCGACTTCGTAGCCGGTCACGCAGGCCGACAGCGCGTCGCGGACTTCGGAGGGCACGTTCTGCCGCGCCTGCTCCAGCGCCCGCTTCAGGCGGGTCAGGCCCACGTCGATCTTGTTCGAGTGCACGTCGATGAGCCCGCTCGTCAGCGACGCGGCGAACTCGGCGCGCGCCGTCGGCGCTTTCGCCGCGTAAATGCGCGCCTTCTCGCAATGCTCGGCCGCATGGCCGGTCTCGCCGACCTCGAGCAGAAGGCGTGCATAGGTCGATTCTGAGATGACCCGCGACATGCAATCAATCGGCGTCTGCGGATCGGGGTTCAGCTCGATCGCCTTGCGCACGGCCTTGATTCCGGTGCGGACGTCGTGAAGGTGGAGGGCACAACTCGCGATGTTGGTCAGCGCGTACGCGCGAACGTGCGAGAAAGCGGGTGACGCTTCGGCAAGCTGCGCCGCACGCTCGAAACACTGGATCGCATCCGCATACTGCGCCGCGCTCTGTAATGCGAGACCCAAGTTGTTCCACACGGGCGCCTCGGCGCCCGCGTCGCCGAGCTGCTGCGCGATCCCTAACGCTTCGGAAAAGCAGGCCGTGGCCTCCGGAAGGTTGCCTGTCTCTGTGCGAATCAAGCCGAGAATCGTCAGCGCCTTGCGCAGCAACGACAGGTCCCCGAGCAGCCGCGCCTGCTCGACGGCACGATCGGCCGCCGGCAGAGCGGCCGCCGGCCTCCAAGCGAGGTAGTGGTGCTGGACGACCGCCAGCAGGCA
>JBBIQI010000316.1:0-2865 GCA_037442465.1 Burkholderiales bacterium | reverse complement strand
TGTCCACGGGATACGGGCCAACCGCTTGGCGTCTGCATGGCTGGGCCCTCGTCATTCCGAGCCAAGGGCGCGGAATCTGCGCTGCTCGCAGTGCCGAGATCCCTCGCTGCGCTCGGGATGACGGAGCCGGCGACAGCGAAGGCGAAGCGCACTCGCAAGCCGGCGGTGGCGCGAGGTTGCGTCATCCCCGAAGGCTCGAAATGACATCGGCGCGACGACCGCTGCGCTCGACGGTGGCCCGCCGTGGCAGACTCACGCGATGAGCATGCCGATCGAAGTCGTTCATAACGCGCCCGCGTCGCGCTTCGAGGCGCGCGTTCAAGGCATGTTGTGCCGCGCGGATTACCGGCTCGACGGCAACGTGATGCGTATCTTCCACACGGAGGTTGCTCCGGCGCTCGAAGGCCGCGGCATCGCCGCTGCGCTGGTGCGCGCGGCCCTGGATTACGCCGACGCGAACGGCCTGCAGGTCGCGCCGCAGTGCTCGTACGTGCGCGCCTACATGCGGCGGCATCCGGACACGCACGCACTGCTCGCGCCGGGCGCCGCGATCTGACGCCGGCTCGCCCGACAGATTCGCCCCATGGCCCGGCCCGGCGCTCAGCGCAAAGATCGCGACGAGTGGATCGTCGCCGACATCGGCGGCACGCATGCCCGTTTCGTCCGCTGCGACGCGGCCACGGGGATCGACGCGGCCAGCGCGGCCCGCTACCGCAACGACGACTTCGCTGATCTCGCTGCGGTGATCGACCGCTATCGGCGTGACCATGCGCCCGGCGCGCGGCAGGCGCTGCTCGCACTCGCGCTGCCGGTCGGACCGGGGCCGCTACGGATGACCAACCGCGATTGGACCTTCAGCGCCGACGGATTGCGCGCCGCGCTCGGGCTGTCGCGGCTGCGGCTCGTCAACGACTTCGTCGCGGCCGCCGCGGGCGTCGGCACCCTGCACCCGGACGAAGTCGAGCGCATCGGCGGCGCCGTCCGCGATCGCGAAGCGATACTCGTGCTCGGTCCGGGCACGGGGCTGGGCGCGGCCGCCGTGGTCTTCTTCGGAGGGGTCGAGCGCGTGCTCGCCAGCGAAGCGGGCCACATGAGCGCGGCCTGCTCCGACCCGCTCGCGCTCGCGGCGGCCGAGCGTGCCCGGCGGCGCTTTGGACGCGTGTCGTGGGAACGCCTGTTGTGCGGCGAAGGGCTGGCCTTGTTCGATGCCATCGCGCGCAGCACCGATGACGTGCGTGCGCCCGCGGCGATCGCCGCCGCCGCGCTGGCAGGCGAAGCGGCGGCCAGGCGCGCGGCGAGCGCGTTTTCGCGCACGCTCGGCGAGTTCGCCGGCGACTTGTGCCTCGCATTCGGTGCCACCGGCGGCGTGCATCTGACCGGCGGCGTGCTGAAGGGACTGGGCAACGCCTTCGACGCGCAGGCGCTGCGCGCGGGCTTCGAGGACAAGGGCCGGATGCGCGCGCTGCTGCTGCAGGTGCCGTGTTATCGCATCGCCGCCGACGACCTCGCACTGCGCGGGCTGGCGCGCCTGCTGGCTGGATCCGTAAGCGCACCCGTCGTCACGACCGAACGCGGGCGAGACATCGTGTGACGGGCGCGCCGCCAACGCCTCTCGCAAGTCGCACGGCTGCCGAGCCAGCTCGGAACTACCCGCGCGGCGGCCGATCGTCGTCGCCGCCGCGCAGCGGCCACCAACGTCGCAGCCATGCGGCAGCCCAGTCGCGACCGCCGAGGCCGAAGGCGATCGCCAGCGCCAGCACGATGCCGGCGAGCAGGATCAGGAACGTGTAGCGCACGATGTCGCCGCCGATCGCCAGTTGTTCGATCGCGATCAGGATCACGAACACCAGGATCGCGTACTGGGCGATGCGGCCGAGCAGATCGGCGTCGCCCATTTCGACGCTGCGGCAATACGCCTGCACGGCGCCGGAGACGAAGCGCGCGAAGTAGGCGCCGAACACGACCACCAGCAGCGCAACGAACAGCCGCGGCAGGAACAGCAGCACCCGCATCAGCAGGTCGGTCACGTAGGTCAGGCCCAGACTGTTGGCGGCGATCACCAGCGCCCCCAGGATCGCCAGCCAGTACACGAGCGCGCCGGCGAACGCGGTCGTGTCGCGCTCGATGCCGCCCTGCTGCAAAAAGCCGTCGATGCCGGCGCGTTCGGTGAGCACGTTGAAGTTGATCGCGCGCAGCCCGCGGATCGCCGCGAAGCGCAGCGCCTTGGCCAGCAGCCAGCCGGCCAGCAGCACGAGCAGCGCGATCGCCAGCCGCGGCAGGTAGGTGCCGATCTGCACCAGGAACGCGCGTACCGGTTCGAACATCACGTCCACGTCCTTCATCGCCGTCTCCTTCACTCGAGGGCGAGCAGCCGCCTGATGCCGGCGAGCGGAATGGCGGCCCACGACGGGCGGTTGTCCAGCTCGTAACGCAGCTCGTAGAACGCCTTTTCCAGCTCGAACAGGCGCAGCAGCGCGGGCGCCACGGCCGGATACAGCGCGCCGGCCGTCTCGCGGTATGCGTCGAGGAACGCGCGCCGCGCGCCGTCCCGCCACGCTTGCGCCTGCGCGTACAGCGACTCGCGCTCGCCTGCGGCGCCCGCCCGCTCCAGCGCCGCGGCCGCGGCATAGTCGAACGAGCGCAGCATGCCGGCCACGTCGCGCAGCGGCGAGTGCTTGGCGCGCCGCGCTTCGAGCGAGCGCGCCGGCTCGCCTTCGAAATCGATGATCACCCAGTCGTGGTCGCGCAGCAGGACCTGGCCCAGATGCAGGTCGCCGTGATGGCGGATCTTCTGGCCCGCCTCGCCCGCAGGCGCGACGACCGCGGCGAGCGCGGCGGCGCGCGCCGCCAGCAGCGCGTCGGCAT
>JBBIQI010000315.1:0-2869 GCA_037442465.1 Burkholderiales bacterium | reverse complement strand
TGCTCGGGATGACGCAACCGGCGCCCGCGCCGGCGAAACGAAGTCGCAAGGTGGCGGTGTCTGCTCGGGCCACGGGTTCAAGTTCGCGCCGGCGATCGTTGCACGCCTGGCCGCGTTCGCGCGCCGGAGTTGCTGCGAGAATGAGCGCGATGCACGAGATCAAAGCGCTGCTCTTCGACGTGTTCGGCACGCTGGTCGACTGGCGCGGCTCGATCGCGCGCGAGGCCCGCGCGCTGCTCGCGCCGCGCGGCGTGACGCTCGACTGGGAGGCGTTCGCCGATGCGTGGCGCGGGCAGTACCAGCCGGCGATGGAGGACGTGCGCAGCGGCCGGCTGCCGTTCAGCAAGCTCGATGTGCTGCACCGGCGCAACCTCGATGCGATCCTGCCTCGATTCGGCCTGGATCGGCTCGACGAAGCCACGCGCGTCGAGCTGAACCTCGCCTGGCACCGGCTCGATGCCTGGCCCGACGTCGCGCAGGGCCTCGCGCGATTGCGAACGAAGTTCCGTATCGCGCCGTGCTCGAACGGCAACGTCTCGCTGATGGTCGACCTCGCGCGCCGCAACGGCTTTCCGTGGGACGCGATCCTCGGCGCCGAGTTCGCGCGCGACTACAAGCCGAAAGCCATCGTCTATCTCGCCTCCGCCGCCGCGTTCGATTGCGCGCCTGCGCAGGCAATGATGGTCGCTGCGCACTCGTCCGATCTGGCCGCCGCCGCGGCCGCCGGGCTGCGCACCGCGTTCGTCGCGCGTCCGGACGAACACGGCCCGGGCAAGGGCGAGCTGCGCGCGAGCGTGCCGGTCGACATGGCCGTCGCGAGACTGACGGACTTGGCGGACCGGCTCGGCTGCGCATGACCTTCCGCTGCCGTTGGCGAACTTGCCGCAAGGCAACGGGCGGACTGCCGCGCATGCGGTGGGCGGACCAGATCGCGCAAGGCGCGCCGACGCGCAAGGGCATCGACGCCTGCCACCACCCGTATTGGGGGGATCATGGGCTTCGAGCGGCCTGCGTTCCGCCGCCAACGATCCCGTGGTGCGACCGGCCGCGTGGAGCCGCAACCGTGGAAGATCGAAACGCAGATCACCGCCGATGAATAACCGGCTACCGGTCGCCCGATGACGCTGCTCGCCGATCTCGTCGCAGCATCGACGCGCGCCGCGCAGACCGCAAGTCGGCTCGGCAAGCGCGACGCGATCGCCGCCTGCCTGCGCGTGGTCGCGCCAGACGAGATCGAAATCGCGGTCGCCTTTCTTTGCGGCGAGACGCGGCAGGGCCGGCTCTGCATCGGCTACGCGACGCTGAGCGCGCTGCGCAGCGGCGCGGCTGCGGCAACACCGGCGCTCGCGTTGCGCGAAGTCGACGACAACCTCGCACGCGTCGCGGCGACGACAGGCAAGGGTTCGGCGACCGAACGCAGCGCGTTGCTCTCCGCGCTGTTCGCGCGTGCCACGCGCGCCGAGCAGGATTTCCTCGTGCGGCTGCTGGTCGGCGAGCTGCGACAGGGCGCGCTCGAAGGCGTGATGCTCGAGGCGATCGCCGCCGCGGCCGGGGTGGCCGTGGCCGACGTGCGGCGCGCGGCGATGTTCGCCGGTGGGCTCGGCGCAGTGGCTCGCGCCGCGTTGACCGAGGGCGCAGCGGGGCTGGCGCGCTTTGCGCTCGAGCTTGCGCGTCCGGTGCAACCGATGCTCGCGCAGCCGGCCGAGGGCATCGACGATGCGCTGGCGCAGCTCGGCACCGCCGCGCTCGAATTCAAGCTCGACGGCGCGCGCGTGCAGGTTCACAAGGCGGGCGACGACGTGCGCGTGTTCACGCGCAACCTGAACGATGTCACGGCGGCCGTGCCGGAGATCGTCGCCGCGGTGCGCGCCGTACCCGCCCGCGAACTGATCCTCGACGGCGAAGCGATCGCACTGGCGGCCGGCGGCGTGCCGCAGCCGTTCCAGGTCACGATGCGCCGCTTCGGCCGCAAGCTCGACGTCGACGCGCTGCGCGCGGAACTGCCGCTTTCGGCGTTTTTCTTTGACGTGCTCAGGCGCGACGGCGAATCGCTCGTCGAGCGGCCGGCGCGCGAGCGCTTCGCCGCGCTGGCCGATGCGCTGCCCGCGGCGCTTCTCGTGCCGCGGCTCGTCACGAGCGACGCCGCGGCTGCGCAGGCGTTCTATGCGGAGGCGCTCGCGCGCGGCCACGAAGGCGTGATGGCGAAGGCGCTCGACGCGCCCTACGAGGCCGGCAGCCGGGGTGCGGCCTGGCTCAAGGTCAAGCGCGCGCACACGCTGGACCTGGTCGTGCTCGCCGCCGAATGGGGCCACGGGCGAAGACGCGGCTGGCTGTCGAATCTGCATCTCGCCGCACGCGATCCGGCCGCGAACGCGTTCGTCATGCTCGGCAAGACGTTCAAGGGGCTGACCGACGCGCTGCTCGAATGGCAGACGCGCGAGCTGCTCGCGCGCGAGATCGGTCGCGACGACCACACCGTGTATGTGCGGCCGGAGCTTGTCGTCGAAGTCGCGTTCAACGACCTGCAGGCGAGCCCGCAGTATCCGGGCGGACTCGCGTTGCGCTTCGCGCGCGTCAAGCGCTATCGGCCCGACAAGCGGGCCGAAGACGCCGACACGATCGACGCGGTGCGCGGGCTGTACGCCGCGCAGGCCGGCAGGGCGGCCGCATGATCACGCAAGCCAAAGGCGGGCACTCCTGGAGCGACGGCGCCCTCACGAAGTCGTAGCGCTGCATACAAGCGCACGGAACCTCGCGTCAGGAGAGCAGCCCGCGAACTTGGCGCCGAATCCTCTTGTTCAGTCTTACGAATCCTTGTGACACGTGTCGACCGTCCGGCGCCCGTAGCCCCAGCCCTCGTCATTCCGAG
>JBBIQI010000314.1:0-2874 GCA_037442465.1 Burkholderiales bacterium | reverse complement strand
CTCGGCGCGCGGTTGCTGCGGCGCGCGCCCGAAGCGGCGCGCGTGGTGGCGGCGCTCGTGCGCTCGGGCGAACGCGCCGACGGCCTCGCCGCTTTGCGCCGCGTCTTGTCGTTCGGCCCGCGCACACCGCTGAACGTCGCGATCGACGACGCGCGCAGCCTCGCCACGCTGTCGTTGCCGCTGGACGCCGTCAAGCGCGTCGCCGCAATCCACGAGGCCAAGCTCAACGACGTCGTGCTCGCGCTCGTCGCCGGCGCGCTGCGGCGGTACCTGGAGTCGCACGGCGGCGTGCCGGTCAAGCCGCTCGTCGCGGCGGTGCCCGTGTCGCTGCGGGATGCGGACAACACCGAGGCCACGACGCTGGTGACGCTGACGCTCGCGGCGCTCGCGACCGATATCGCCGATCCGCGCGCGCGGCTGGCCGCGATCCGCGCCGCAACCGGCGCGGCGAGAGCCGTCACGCGCCGGCTGCGGGCGATCATTCCGACCGATTTCCCGTCGTTGGGCGTGCCGTGGCTGTTGTCGACGGCGGCCGCGGTGTATGGCGCGACGCGACTCGCCGAGCGCATCGCGCCGATCGCCAACCTGATCGTCTCGAACGTGCCCGGGCCGTTCTCGCCTTTGTATTTTGCAGGCGCGAAGCTGCTCACGTACTGGCCGCTGTCGATCGTCGAGCACGGCCTGGCGCTGAATGTCACCGCGCAAAGCTATGCCGGGTCGCTCGACTTCGGCGTGGTCGCCGCGCGCCGCGCGCTGCCCGATGCGCGTCAGTTCGCCGAGGACATGCATGCGGCATTCGCCGAGCTGCTCGCCTGCACCGGGCCGCGCGCGCCCACCCGCCGTACGCCGCGACGAGCTTCGCGCCAGCCGGCGCGCACGCGCCGCGCGCACACCCAGCCCGGGGATTGATCATGGACCCGGCCTCGAACGCTGACCATCGCACGATGCACTATCCCGAGCACTGGTACGAATTCGGACTGATGCGCGCGCCGGGCCTGTTGCGCCTTGCGCTCGAATGGCGCGTCATCTGGGAGTACGGCGCAAGCTGGCTCGCGCAGCCGCTGCTCGCCAACGCGCCGGAGGGCGACGGCCATCCGGTGCTCGTTTTCCCCGGGCTGCTCGCCTCCGACGCGTCGACGCGGCCGCTGCGCCGCTTTCTCGAGGGTCGCGGCTATGCGGCCTACGGCTGGGAACAGGGCACCAACCGCGGACCGCGGGCCGGCGTACTCGAAGCCTGCCGCGAACGGATCAAGGCGATCCGCAAGCGGCACAAGCGCAAACTGAGCCTGATCGGCTGGAGCCTCGGCGGCATCTACGCACGCGAGTTCGCCAAGGAGTTTCCGGACGGCGTGCGCTCGGTGATCACGATGGGTACGCCGTTCACGGGCCATCCGAAAGCGACCAACGCCTGGCGGCTGTACGAACTGGTCACCGAGCACCGCATCGGCGCACCCGAGATCCACGAGCCGCTGCGCACGCCGCCCGCGGTGCCGACGACCTCGATCTACAGCCGCACCGACGGCATCGTTGCCTGGCAGTGCAGCGTCGAGAAGGTCACGCCGCTGCACGAGAACATCGAGGTCGAGGCCAGTCACTTCGGCATCGGCGTCAACCCGCTGACCTGGTACGCGATCGCCGACAGGCTGGCGCAACCGGAAGGCGGCTGGAAGCCCTTCGACCGCAGCGGCGTGCGTGCGTGGCTGTACTGGGATCCGAAGCGAAAGACGTGGTACTGACACCGGCCGCCGGGCACCGGCGCAACGGCGTGGCCGGCTTCGCGCAATCCGCAATCCGCACTGCGCCCTCGTTCCTCCCGCGATGCCCTCCGCCGTCGCCAACGGCCTGACGCTCGACTACGAATCGTTCGGCGCTCCGGCCGCACCCGCCGTGCTGCTGGTGATGGAGTTGGGCATGCCGGGGCTCGCCTGGCCGGACGAGTTCGTTGATGAACTGGTCGCGGCGGGTTTTCGTGCGATTCGCTTCGACAATCGCGACTGCGGGCATTCGACCAAGCTGCGCGGTGCGCCGTTGCCTTCGGTGCCTTGGGCGATCGCGCGCGCTGCTGCGGCTGCCGGTGCACGCGCCTTACACGCTCGACGACATGGCCGCCGACGCGGTCGGTCTGCTCGACGCGCTCGGCATCGAACGCGCGCACCTGGTCGGCGCCTCGCTCGGCGGCATGATCGCGCAGGTCGTCGCCGCGCGTCACCCGCGCGCGTCGCGAGCCTCGTGTCGATCATGTCGTCGACCGGCAATCCGCATCCGCGTGTGGCGCTCGGGCATCGCCGCGCGCTGCGCGCGATCCTGTCGCGGCCGCTCGATGCGCGCGACATCAACCGCGTCGTCGATCACCTGGTGCACGTCTTCGGCGTGATCGGCAGCCCCGGTTTCCCGACCGACGAGCAGCTTCTGCGCAGCCGGCTCGAGCGCGTCGCGCGACGCGGGTGGTATCCGGCCGGCACGCCGCGGCAGCTGCTCGCGATCCTCGCCTCGGGCGACCGTCGGCCTCTGCTCGCGCGCATCGCCGCACCGACGCTGGTCATTCACGGTCGCGACGATCCGCTGATTCCGCTCGCCGCCGGCGAAGACACCGCACGCAGCATCGTCGGGGCGCGGCTCGAAGTGATCGACGGCATGGGCCACGACTTCGCGCCGGGCGCGCTGCCGCTGCTGGCCGACCATGTCGTGCGCTTCTGTCGCGAGGTCGAGGCCGCGCGCGCCGTCGCGCTCGTCTCGTCGGGTTAAGAGCCACGGGGTTGCGGGCGCGCGATCGGCTCGGCGACCGCGCCTTTGCCGGCGCACTCGCTCGCTGCTAACCTGGATATTTCACGGGGGACGCGGGAAAACGAGCCGCGCCGGGGCGCGGCGATGTTT
>JBBIQI010000313.1:0-2917 GCA_037442465.1 Burkholderiales bacterium | reverse complement strand
ACTTCGCAGCGGTCAACCCTCATGCCCGCTAACCCACTCGAAATTCAACAGAGCCCTTGTTCAGGATCTCGAGCTTCAAATCCGGGTTGCGCTTCTCGAACGCGGACTTGTAGGCCGCCGTCAGCTCGCGCGGGAACGACGTGATCACGGTGACCGTCTGCTGCGCGAGCGCGGGCGCAGCGGTCGCCAGCGCGGCTGCGGCGAGCAGTGCGCGGATCGGGGTGGGGGGCATCTTCGTCTTCTTTTTCCGGTGAAACCGGGCGAATGCTAGCCGCGTGCGGCATGTGTCTCAATGCGTGCGGGCCGAGCGGTGTCAGCGGGCCGTCACGCCCCTGTCTATCATCGCCGCATGGCCGAGCCCGGCCGCGTTCGCATCGACAAGTGGCTGTGGGCCGCGCGTTTCTTCAAGACGCGCTCGCTTGCCGCGCAGGCGGTCGAGCTGGGCCGCGTGCGCGTCCAGGGCGAACGGATCACGCCGGCGCGCGAGGCCCGCGTCGGCGAGCGCATCGAGATCCAGTTGGCTGATACGCGCATCGACGTGATCGTGCGCGCGCTTTCGTCGCAGCGCGGCCCCGCGCCGGTCGCGCGCGCGCTGTACGAGGAGACCGCCGACAGCCGCGAGCGCCGCGAGCGTCACGCCGAAGCGCGCCGGCTTGCGGTCGAGCCGGCCGTCGCGATCAAAGGGCGTCCGAGCAAGCGCGAAGGGCGCGCGCTGCGCCGCGTGCGGCGGGGCGCAGCGTGAACTGCCGGGCGCGGGCTCGTTGCGCCTGTCCAGGATTACGCAACCTCGTGGCACCGCCACCTTGCGAGTTCGCTTCGCGCTGGCTGCCGCCGGTTCGGTCATCCCGAGCGCAGCGAGGGATGACAACCTCGGCGCTGCCGACGGCACCGTCGGCACCCGGGGTCGTCGCGTCGGCGCATGTGTCGACGTCGGCGCGGTATTGCGGGCTTGCGCCTTGCGCCAGCGCAAGCCAATCTGGCCGATCGCGGCTTCACCCGCTGGGTGAGCGCAGTCCAAGCCGCAAACCCCGGTCGCACAACGCACTTCCGAGAGACTGCATGTGTGGACTGCAGGATTTTGGGTCAATCGTTTCGCGGCGCATGCGCTCGGCGCACCGCTGCAGGGCGCGCCGAGCGGTTCTGAACCCCGTCGCGTACTGTCAGCGCGTCAGCCGTTGACGCGCCAGATAGCTGACGGCGTCGACCGCCAGCACGAGCAGCAGCATCGCGATCAGCACGGTCGCAACCTGCTGCATCTGAAACCAGCTCAGATGCACGTACAGCATCTGGCCGAGGCCGCCGGCGCCGACGACGCCCAGCACCGCGGCGGCGCGGATGTTGTTCTCCCAGCGGTACAGCGTGTACGAGATGAACTGGGGTGCGGCTTGGGGCGCGGTCGCATACAGGAATACCTGAACCGGCGTTGCGCCGTTGGTGCGCAGCGCATCCGCCGGAGCTGCCGGCAGATTCTCGAGCGTGTCGGCAAACAGCCGCCCGAGCACGCCGGCCGTGTGGACGGCCAGCGCCAGCGTTCCGGGGAATGGACCGAGGCCGGCGGCGATCACCAGCAGCGCGGCCCACACCAGTTCGGGGATCGAGCGCAGCACGTTCAGCACCAGGCGCGCCGCGCGCCGCAGTTGCGGACGTTGCGTGCGCGAGGCCGGCAGCGCGAGCAGCAGGCCCAGCACGGCGGCGATCAGCGAGCCGAGCGCAGACATCGCGAGCGTTTCCGCGGCACTGCGGGCGATGCGTTCGAGGAACGCGGGCGACAGGTCGGGCGGCGCGAAGCCGCCGGCGAATTCGGCGATCTTGGCGTAGCCGTCGGCGGTGAACAGCGCACCGAGCTGCAGATCGAGCGTGGCGAAGCTGGCGATGACGAGCGCCGCGACCAGCGCGAGCACGACGAGCGCGTCGAGCCCGAGCACGGTCCGGGGCGCCGCTTCGTCGGTGCGCAGTCGCACTAGCGCATCCTCCGCCGCAGCCACGCCGACAGGGCGTCGGCGAGCGCGACCAGCCCGATGAAGATGAGCAGGATCGTCGCCACTTCGCCGCCGGCGAGCATCTTCATCGACGTGTCCAGTTGCTGGCCGAGCCCGCCCGCGCCGACGATGCCCATGATCACCGAGCCGCGGATCGCGCATTCCCAGCGGTATACGGTGTAGCTCACCAGCTCGGTCGAGCAGCCGGGCAGCGCGCCGTAGAAGAAGGCCTGCAGCCGCCCGGCGCCATTGCGCAGCAGGGTTTCGGCGGCGCTGCCTTCGGACGACTCGATGATCTCGGCGTAGACCTTTGCCAGCATGCCTCCGTACGACAGGGCGATCGCCAGCACGCCGGCGGTCGGGCCGAGCCCGACCACGCGCACGAACAGCAGAGCGAAGACCAGCTCGGGCACGCTGCGCAGCACGACCAGCAGCGCGCGAACGCCATGCCGTGCGAGCGCCGGGGCCGGCCGCATGCGGGTGCGGCCGATGCGCGAGATCGACAGGCGGCTGGTGCCGAGCAGCGTCAGCGGCACCGCGATCACGAGCGCGAGCGCCAGCCCGACCGTCGCGATCGCCAGCGTGACCCACGCCGCCTTCAGCATCTCGAGCAGGAAGGCCGGCTGCAGTGCCGGCGGCAGAAAGTCGGACAGGAACCGCAGCGTGGCCCGCAGGCTTTCGGCGTTGGCCAGTTGCCAGGGCTTGAATTCGGTGGCCACCAGCAGCGGCCACATCAGCACGAACGCCAGCAGCGTCCATGTCAGGCGCCCCCGCCAGGCCGGATCGCGGTCCCTTGCGGTGCTCATGCGTTCATCCTAAATGCGGCAGTTGACGATTTGCCATCCGTTCGCTCTGCCGCCTCGAGGCGTTTCGAGCCGACGTCCCTCGTCATTCCGGGCCGAGTCTCGTCGTCATTCCGAGCCGAAGGCGAGGAATCT
>JBBIQI010000312.1:0-2920 GCA_037442465.1 Burkholderiales bacterium | reverse complement strand
CGCGCGATGCGCGCGGCTGCGAGCAGTTCCGCCGGCGCGAACGCGCGCAGCGGCGAGCCGGCGGGAACGAAGGTCTCGGGTCCGGCGAGGCAGACGTAAGCATCGTCGGCGACGACCACGCCTTGGCCGATGACCCATGGACGGAACCGCGCCGCGGCGGAGCCGATCGGCTGACTGACGCCGACGTGCACGACGCTGTAGTCGCTCGATGCGACCAGCAGCGCGAGCAGTTCTTCGCCGAGCGCGCCGACCATGCCGAGCGCGAGCGCGCTGCGTGCGCCGTCGGCCGTACGCACGTTGCCGGCGCGATCGGCGGTGATGGCGGACTCGAGCGACGGCGCATCCGACATGGCGGCGCGAGGTTAACAGCCCGGCGCGCGGCGGCGAACGCCGGCGCCTCGCACGCATCGACGCCCATGAATGCGCGACGCGCCGGCGCTCGCGCGCTGGCAAACTGGCGGCGTTGTGCCGCCCCCGCGTTCGATCGCCAGGAAATCGTCATGAACCGCCGGATCCTGCTGAGCGTCTTTGCCCTCGGCGCGCTCGGCGCGGCCAGCGCGTCCGCGCAGCCTGCCGCGGCCGCGATGCAGCGCTACCCCGATGTCCTTGCCGTCAAGGTGCAACCGCGCGGCCGCGACCGCTTCGACTTCGACGTCACGATCTCGTCGCCGTACGACACGCCGGAGCGCTACGCCGACGGCTTCCGCCTCGTCGGCCGCGGCGGCGAGATCTACGGCGAGCGCAAGCTGCTGCACGATCATGCCGACGAGCAGCCGTTCACGCGCGAACTGACGGCCGTGGCGATCCCGCCCGGGGTGCGTTCGGTCATCGTGCAGGCGCGCGATCGGAAGTACGGCTACGGCGGCAAGACCGTGGAGATCGCGTTGCCTGGCCGTTGAGGCCGGCGACGACGTGGATTCGGTCATCGCGCGTCGTTCAGCGACCAGTCGTAGGTGATGAAACCGATCGGGACTGCGCGCGCGCGCAGCGCGGCGCGGTCGGGCTCGGCGTCGGCGAGCAGATCGGCGTAGCGCGCGCCGAGATCCGCGAGCGAGGTGAAGCCCGGGTAGCCGAGGAAGCTCGTGCCGCCCTTCCTGAAGTCGTCGGCGTACCAGTCGAAAAGCTGCGACAGCTCGAGCGTCTTGGTCTGCGCGTTGTAACGGTTGCGCGTGCGGTCGGACAGGAAACGCCGCATCAGGTCTTCGAGCTGCGCGTCGAGGCGTTCGGCGGTGAAAGCCTGGCGGCCGAGCATCGGACAGCCGATCGACGCGCAGTTCACCGCCACGTGCACGCGCGGATCGTCGAACACGCCGGGCGCACGCATCGTTTCGTGCTCGATGCCGTCGAGGTGTTGCGGCTTTCCGAGCAGCGTGAAGAAGCGGTCCTTCCACGGATTGCCGAACACGAGGCCGAAGTCGCGGATCGACTTCAGGTTCGGGTAGCGCGACAGGATCTTCTCGACCGTGAACGCGTTGTAGGCGTTGGCGAGGAACGCGAACTGCTGCGGCTTGCTCCAGCGCGCGTATTCGTCGGCGCCGACCGCGGACAGCGACCTCAGATATGCCTGAAGCTGCGCGCGGTCGGCCGCGAAGCCCTTGTAGTCGACGCGCGAACTCACGCCGTCGGGCGCGACACGCACGTGTTTGTGCAGCAGCGCGGTCCACGCCGCGTGCGTGTGATCGAATTGTGCGCGCGCAGCGGCTGGCAGCAGTGCGAGCAGCGCGATGGCGGTGGCGCCGAGCAGGGCGGCGATGCGGGGGCGATGCGACATGCGGGGTCTCCGTGGTTTCAGCGCGCGGTGTGGCGGGCGGGTTCGGGCGTCGTGCCGGGTGCGGTCAGCAGCGCCGGCGCCGCGTCCTCGACCCGGTCGGCCCACAGCACGCGGCGGTAGTCGAAGCCGCGTTCGAGCGTCGGTTTGACGATGCGAAAGTACGGCGAGATGTCGAAGTCGCGCGGCGCGAACAGGCTGTGATGGCGAATGTGCAGGTATTCGCGGTAACAGTCGCCGCAGTTCGGGTCCTCGAGCTTTTCACGCGTGATCTCGGGCAGGATCGGATAGCGCACCGATTGGAACGCCTGCGCGATCAGCGTCGAGCAGATCGCGCGCGTCGGATCGCCGCTGCCGAGCGCGAGCAGGCGCCGGCGGTACTGCGTCGGCACCGGCGGCGTGCGCAGCAGATAGCGCGCCAGGTCGATCACGTTGCGCAGGTCGTAGCGATGGCCGATTCGCTCGAGTGCGAAGCGGATCACGCGCTCGCGGTCCTCGTCGGTGAGTCCCACCGGACGGCAGATGCGCGTGTGCAGCATCGCGTACGTCGACAGCGCGACCGCACGTACGCCATCCTTTAGGTCCGCCTCGATCAGCTCCGCCGGCTCGCCGTCGATCGGCGCCAGCTCGGGCCGCCGGCCGACGTACAGCGCGGCGTGCGACCAGGTCGATTGCGTCAGGTACTTGATCGCGACGCTGATGCGCGTGTTGCCTTCGACCAGCAGCACGTCGCCCGGCTGCAGCGTGGCGGCGAGGGCGGCCGCATCGCTGGTGCTCGCGCTCGCCGCGCCGACGGGGCGCGTCAGGTACGCGGCGAGTCGGCCGCCAAGCCAGCGGGCGATCGGGTTCATCGACGTACCGGCGCGACGGCAGCGCGCCCGTCCCTTCGAGACAAGGTCCGGGGCCGGCGCCGTAGGGCTCGGCTCGTAAGCCGTGACTCGTTCAGCCGCGCGGCCCGCCGGCGTCGTTGCGCGGCGCGTGCGCCTCGCCGATCCGTTCGGTCTGTCTCGGTCCAGCGCCGCGTGCGCCCATCCAGCGGTCCGCTCGCGACGAGACCTTTGCGCCCCTTCGCCTCGGGCGCGGTGCTGGTTGCCGCTCGACAGCGGCGGCACGAGGCTGCGACCGTGCGACGCATGCGTGCAAACGCCTCAG
>JBBIQI010000311.1:0-2958 GCA_037442465.1 Burkholderiales bacterium | reverse complement strand
GCGGCCGCCTCGGCGTCGGTGTCGAGTGAGAACAGCGCCGCGCCCCTGGCGACGCGCTGCCCGCGCGCGACCGCGAGCGACTGCAGCGTGCCGGCGATGCCCGGCGCGACATACACGAGATCCGCTTCCGCGTAGCCGGTGAAGCGGCCATCGTCGCGCGCGCCGCACGCAACCAGCGCGAGCGCCAGCACAAGCCAGGCGTTACGCGGCGAGCGCCGCCGAGCGTTCATGTCTCCTCCCCGGGCGCGAGCCCGCGCAGCACCCAGTCGAGCCGCCGTTCGATCTGCGCGCGTTCGAGCGCAAACGACTGCAGCGAACGCGCGAACTCGGGCGGCAGCATGCCGCGCCGGCCGAGCCCGTGCGCGAGCAGCACCGGCACGCCGAGCGCGCTGACGACGAACAGCAGCACGTGCAGCGGCTCCTCGGCGCGCAGTTCGCGCGCGCGCTGCGCATCGCGGATTGCCTGCAGCACCAGCGAGGGGTGGCGCGCGCCGAGCGAACGCAGGAAACGCTGCGCGGCGCGCTCGCCGGCGGAGGCGTCCATCACGAGCTGCCACAGGAATTCGCGGTTGGCGACGACCCAGTCGGCCACCTGCAGCACGAGCCGGCGCAGCCGCTCGCGCGGCCCCGCCGCCTCGTGCGCGGTGACTTCCAGTTGCGCGAGCAGCGGCGCGTACCAGCGCTCGATCAGCTCGGCGACGAAGGCGTCGCGGCTGCCGAAGTGGTAGACGAAGGAGCCCAGGTTGACCCGCGCACGCGCCGCCACGCCACGTACCGTGAGCGCGCGCAGCCCGCCGCGGCGCGCAAGCCGCAGTCCGCTGCGCAGCAGCTTCTCGCGCGTGGCGGCGGCAGCGGCCGTCGGGGCGACGCCATCCATGCGGCCAGCTTATACGCCCGTATAAACGAGTTCAAGCGCGCGGCGCCCGCGCACGCCGACGCCTCGCTCGGGGGCAGGCTTTGGCCGGACGCGCTTGCGCAGGCTGAACCCGGAGCGCGGCGCGGATCGGCCCGCGATCCGCCCTGATTTCGGCGCCTGAATCGCGCCGCATCGTGTATAGTGCGGCCCGTTCCAGGTGCATGTCGTTCCGGTCGGCACCTGTTCCTCGCGGCCCTTCGCGGGTTCGGTTCGACGAACCTCGCGATTTTCCCGCAAGTTGCCCTTCATCGCATTTGCCTGAACCGGTTCTGCGCAGCATGCGCACAGGCCGTGCTTCGGGAGAATGTCTTGAGTTCAGATTTCCAGAGCCTCGGGCTCGCGCCCGCGCTCGTGCGCGCGGTCGCCGACGAGGGCTACACGCAACCCACACCGATCCAGTCGCAGGCGATTCCGTTGATCCTTGCCGGCCGCGACGTGCTCGCCGCCGCGCAGACCGGCACCGGCAAGACGGCGGGCTTCACGCTGCCGATCCTGCAACGGCTCGCCGCGCATCCGCACAAGGCGGCGCCGAAGACCGTGCGCGCGCTCGTGCTGACGCCGACGCGCGAACTCGCCGCGCAGGTCGAGGAGGCGGTGCGTACCTACGGCCGGCACCTGCGCGTGTCCTCGGCGGTGATCTTCGGTGGGGTCGGCATCGTGCCGCAGATCGCGGCGCTGAAACGCGGCCTCGACATCCTGGTCGCTACGCCGGGCCGGCTGCTCGATCATGTGGGCCAGCGCACGGTCGACCTGTCTAAGGTCGAGGTGCTCGTGCTCGACGAAGCCGATCGCATGCTCGACATGGGCTTCATCCACGACATCAGGCGCGTGCTCGCGCAACTGCCGAAGAAACGTCAGAACCTACTGTTTTCGGCGACGTTTTCCGACGACATCCGCGCGCTCGCGCACGGCCTGCTGCACGATCCGGTGACGGTGGAAGTCGCACGCCGCAACGAGGCGTCCGCGCTCGTCAAGCAGGTCGTGCATCCGGTGTCGAAGGAGCGCAAGCGCGAGCTGCTGCGCGATCTGATCGCGCAGGGCGACTGGCGTCAGGTGCTGGTCTTCACGCGCATGAAGCACGGCGCCAACCGGCTCGCCGAGCAGCTTTGCAAGGACGGCCTGCAGGCGGCGGCGATCCACGGCAACAAGAGCCAGGGCGCGCGCACGCGCGCGCTCGCCGGCTTCAAGGACGGCAGCGTGCGCGTACTGGTCGCCACCGACATCGCCGCGCGCGGGCTCGACATCGAGCAGCTTCCGCACGTCGTCAACTACGAGCTGCCAAACGTGGCCGAGGACTATGTGCACCGCATCGGCCGCACCGGCCGCGCCGGCAGCCCGGGGCACGCGGTGTCGCTGGTGTCGCCCGACGAGCACGCGTATCTGCGCGACATCGAGCGGCTGCTGAAGAAGCCGATCGAGCGCGTCATCGTCCCCGGTTTCGAGGCCGGCAGGCCGGGCACGATCCCGGTCGAGGATGAGCGCCGTGCCGCGCGCCCGCCGCAGCGGAGCGCGAAGGCGCACGCGCCAGCCCGGCACGTAGCGCACACCGCCGAAACCCCGCGCGGCGAGCGTCGCCACCCGCGCCCGGCCGAGGCACCGCCGAAACACGGCCGCGCGCCGCACCCGGCACAGACCCCGTCGAGCCGCAGCCATGCGGCGCGCCCGGCGCAGCCGGGTCATGGCGGACAACCGCACGACGCTCGCCGCACCGATCGCGCACCCCGGCACGACGACGACGGCAGCGTGCGAAGCAATCTGCCGCCCGCGCTGCAGGCGGCGTTTCGGCGGACACGCTGACCGGGTGTGACGTCGTCGCGAACGGCCGCTGGCCAGGGGCGCAGCGCCGATCGAGGATTGCCCGATTGCGTGACACCGGCACCTTGCGCGTTCGTTTCGCCCTGGCGGGCGCAGGCGCCGTCATCCCGAGCACCGCAAGGGGCCTCGGCGTTGCGCTCGGGAGAGATTCCTCGCCTTGTCGGCGATGGCTTGTCCACGGGATACGGGCCAACCGCTTGGCGTCTGCATGGCTGGGCCCTCGTCAT
>JBBIQI010000310.1:0-2974 GCA_037442465.1 Burkholderiales bacterium | reverse complement strand
ACGACCCCGAGCGCCGACGGTGCCGTCGGCAGCACCGAGGTTGTCATCCCGAGCGCAGCGAGGGACCTCGGCGTGGCGAGTCACGGAGATTCCTCGCCTTCGGCTCGGAATGACAAGGGGTAGCTGGCTCGGAATGACAAGGGGTGGGTAGCTCGGAATGACGAGGGACTTCGGCTCGAATCGCCCCCAGGCGGCAGAGCGAACGGACGGCAAATAGTCAACTGCCGGATTTGGGTTGAGAAGATGCAAGGCCTTCGGTCGCAAGGTTCTTCGCTACCGGCGCATAGCGGGCGGCGACCGCTGCGCTTCAGGCTGCCTGCACGTGGACGCGCCCCCGCGGTCGCGGCGCGGGCGCGCGGCGGCGACGGCGCGAGTTGCCTTGGACACGCGCCGTTCGCGGCGATGTGTTCATCCCTCTTGGGACGGCGGGACCGCCAGTCGGTAGCCCAGCCCGCGCCGGGTCTCGATGAGCCCGGCGCCAAGCTTACGCCGCAGATGATGCACGTGGACGTCGACCGCGTTGCTTTCGATCGATTCGTTCCAGCCATACAGCGCTTCGGCGAGCTGCGCGCGTGTCAGCACCGCCCCCGGTCGGCGCGCCAGCGCGTTGAGCAGCCCGAACTCGCGCGCGGTCAGTTCGATCGGCATGCCGTTGCGCGTGACGCGCCGCGCAGCCGGGTCGATCGTGACGCGGCCCAGTTGGATCGTCGGTGTCGCGCGTCCGGCGGCACGTCGCTCGAGCGCGCGTAAGCGCGCGGCCAGCTCGTCGAGGTCGATCGGCTTGACCATGTAGTCGTCGGCGCCCGCATCGAGCCCTGCGATGCGGTCGGCGATGCGGTCGCGCGCGGTGGCGATCAGGATCGGCGTGGCGATGCCGCGAGCGCGCGCGGACTTGACCAGTTCGACGCCCGCGCCGTCGGGCAGGCCCAGGTCGAGCACGACCGCGTCGTAGGTCGCAGCGGACTCTGGGGCGATCAGCCACGCGGCCTGCGCCTCCGCGGCGCTGCGCGCCCAGTCGACCGCATGGCCGTCCTGCTGCAGCCCGGCTTTCAGCGCCGCGCCGAGCATCGGGTCGTCTTCGACGAGCAAGAGCCGCATCGACGCTGTCAGTCGTCGTCGTGCTCGGCATGCTGTCGCTGCCGGCTGTCGGCCAGCGCGGACTTGCCTTTGGCGACGAGCGAGGTCACCGTTGTGCCCGGCTGCAACCCGGGCGCCGGGAGCAGACCGGCCCAGAACGCGCCGACCGCGCCGACCAGCAGCAGCGCGACGAACCAACGCGTGCCGGCCGCCGCGACACCCGGGCCGGACTTGTAGCCGCTCACCATCGCACCGATGAGATTTTCCCGATGCAGCAGGCTGCTCGCGAAAACCGCCGCGATGTGCACGAGCACGAGCGCGAGCGCGGCGTTGGCCGCGCCTTCGTGCAGTTTCTCGAGCCGTTCCGGACCGGTCTGCGCATACGCTGCCCAGCCGGTCGCGGCGGTCGTCGCCAGCAGCGCGAGCAGTGCAAGGATCGCCCAGCTTCCGGCCGGGTTGTGGCCCAGATAGTGCCGCGGCTTGAGCGTTGTGAGCGACTTCAGATAGTCGAGCACCGCGCGCGGCGCGAGTGAAAACGACGCAAAGCGCGCGTAGCGCGTTCCGATCAGCCCCCACAGCAGGCGAAAGGCGATCAGGCCAAGTACGGTGAAGCCCAGCAGCACGTGCACGTCACGCCAGCGCTCCGACTCCGCGGTGGCCCAAGCGCCGGCAAACGACAGCGCGAGCAGCCAGTGGAACGTGCGCGTCGGCAGATCCCAGACGAGGATCTTGGGTGACTCGTTCATGCGTTCTCCCTCGAAACCTTAGAACGTGCGGGGCACGGGCGCGGGCGCGTTCGCCGCCGATGCTGCCCCGCGTTCGGGCGACGGGTGAGTCCTACTCGCCGCGTGTGCGGGATCCCCTGCCTCGGCGGCGTGCGGCTCATTGTCGCGGTACGCGGACACCACGTTCGCTGTAGTCGCCTTTGTCCGCACCGAGGTGGCAGGCGCCGCAGTTGGCCGCGCTCCTGACCGTGGGGTTTTTCCACGCTGCGGCGGGCACTTCGCGGTGCTTCCTGCCGAACCAGGGCGTTTCGCTGATGCGCAGCGACGTCGTGCCGAATTTGCGCTCGGGCCCGGCGTGGTCGCGCAGATAGCGGTCGATCCGCTCGAAGGTGGCGGCATCCACGCCGGCATCGGTGCCGAAGTGTCGGTTCAGCCCCTGCATCACACGGCTCCACGACGCAGCCGACAGCAGGCGCGGCGGGTAGGCCAGATGGCAGCTGCCGCACTCGGCGACGTAGACCGGATCGGACGGCGCGGCGCGCTTGTCGTCGGCGTAAGCGCCGACACCCAGCGCCGCCAGCGCGAGCGCCAGGCCAGCGCTGCGGGTATGGACCGCGCATCGGCGGAGCGATCGATCGATCGGCATCGTGCTTCCTACCTTCCGAGTGCGGTCAGCCAGCTCACGACGTCGCCCTTTTCGACCGGCGTGCAAGCGCGGGCAAGCACGTCGTTGCAGTTGCGCTTGAACCATTTCTCGGTCTTGGCGAAGTCGGTGAAGCGCTCCGGGTTGGCGCCGGGGGCGAGCGGCGCGATCGACTTGCCCGTTCTGGCGTGCTTGCCGGGGGCCGTCGGCCGATCGGTGTGGCAGCTCGCGCAACTCCACTCGCCGCCGTGCGTGCGCTTGAACAGTTGCTCGCCGCGTTGCGCGGAAAATCCCGCAAAGTTCGGTGTCGTGCGGCGAATCTCGGCCTCCAGCGAGCGCAGATAGTCAGCCGGCGTCTGCGCCAACGCGCCGACCGCCGCAGTGACGAACACTGCTGCGAGCGCGATCCTTCGTGCAATCCGTGCCATGGACGTGCTCCTGCTGCGTGCTGCGATGAAACGCAGCGTAGGAAGCAGCCATTAAGCCGCGATTAAGCTCAAATCCGGTAGTTGGCCACTCGTCGTCCGTT
>JBBIQI010000309.1:0-2993 GCA_037442465.1 Burkholderiales bacterium | reverse complement strand
CGACGGCCGCTGCGAGTCGCGTGGCACTGACGGCGCGCTCCAGATTCATCTGCACGAGCCCGCGCCAACGCGACGCCTCGTTCAGCAGTGACGCGCGCTGCGCGGCCGCGGCGTTGTCGCGCGCAATGCCGGCGAGCAGCATCGCCGCGGCGGCCGCCATCGCGAGCGTGACCAGCAGCACGACCCCGAAGCCGGCGGCCAGCCGCGCGCCGACCGAGTCGTAGCGGAGGATCCGTTCGAACACGCTGCGCATTGCGCGCCCCTTCTCCGTTCGTTGTCGCTGCATTGGGCCGGTGTGCCCGTAGACGGTCATCGGCCGCACGGCGCGGTTTCTAAAGGGCTCGCGCCGTCAGAATCGGTAACCCATGCGCAACCCGCCCCAATGCCGGCCGCGTACGAAAATCGGCACGGACAGATCCTTCATCAGCACGTAGCGACCGCCACCCATGTCGCGCCGGTAGCTCTGCAACAGGAAGCGGCGCGTGTTGCGGCCGGCGGCCAGCCCCGTGCGGTCGTTGAAGATCCGACGGTTGCGGCAGTTGGCGGCGTTCCACACGGGGTCGGTGCCTTGCGGCCTGGAGAACTTGAGGTTGTGCGTCGGCAGGTAGCCGTTGCGATCGACCGCGGCGCAAAACACGACCTTGTCGGAGAACTCCAGCAGCGGCTCCTGCAGCGGCGGCAGCACGCGGTCGGTGAACGCAAGGAAACGCGTGGTGAACTGCTGCGGATTCGTGCCGGCGATCGGCCGGTAGTTCTCGTCGAAGAGGTCCGCTTCGGACAACTCGCCCTGTGCCAGCGCGTCCTCGAACCGGCGCGCGATCTCGGCAGCCGTTTGCATCACCTTCGCGATGAACGGCGTGTCCTCGGTCTCCGCGCCGCAATCGGCCGTCAGTTCGATCAACTGTTCACTGGTGGCGAGGAAGTGCTGCGCGCGGCCCTTGGCGCCGTCGACCGAACGCGCGGTGTCCTGCACCTCGGCGGCGAGCCGACCGACCGACTCGAGCGCAGTCTGGCACGACCGTTCGTTCTGTTCGGCGGCCGCGGCGATGTCGTGCACCGCCTGTTCGACGCGCGAGAACGCGCTGTTGAAGGTTTCCTGACCGCCGCGCGACTCCTTGTCGCGAACGTTGCGGGCGAGCTCGCCGATGCGCCCGTCGAGCTGTTTGACGGTGCCGGCGATCTGCTGACTCGACTGCTCGACTTTCTGCGCGAGGTCCTTGACGGCGTCGGCAACGACCGCGAATCCGCGTCCGGCTTCGCCGGCGCGCTTGGCTTCCACGCTGGCGTTGAACGCCACCAGCCTCGTCTGCAGCGCGATCTGCGTGATCTCGGCGGCGGCGCGAGCGACTTCGCGCAGCGAGTCGAGCGCGCCCGCCACGTCGCTGGCCACGCGCTCGACGGCGGCGCGCGCAAGCCGGGCCGACTCGCGGCTCGTCGCGGTCGCGGCGGCGATCGCGCGGTTGGCGTCGACCATCTGCCGCACGTCGCCCGCAACCTGCTTGAAGGACTCGTCCTGCCGCCGTGCCACCGCCGTGACGTCCTCGAGCACGCCGAGCAGCTCGGCAGCTTCCTTGCCCATGCCCGCGGCACGGTGAGCGAGGTCCTTGATGATGGCCGAGTAGTCGGGTGCGTCCGCTTGTTCGCTTGCGGTCGCTGGCGGAGGTGGCGCCTTTTGCCTGCGCACGAAATTCAGAATCATTGGTCTCGCGGGTTCCGGATCGAACGTCTCGGGTTCGGGACTCGGGGCGCCGGACTCGGCGTCCGGCGATCGTTACGCATCGTCATCACACGGGCCGTTCTATCGGCAGGACGAGCCGGCGCTCAAGGTCTTTCCGCGCCATCCGCGGCGCCATTCCGGCGGTCGACTTTTCCCGTCATTCCGAACCCCCGCTTCGAGCCAAGGCGAGGACTCTCGGCGCAGCGCAGCGCCGGGATCCCTCGCTTTGCTCGGGATGACAGACAAGCCCTCGCGATGACAGACAAGCGCATGCGATGACTGACAAGCGCATGCGATGACAGACAAGCGCTCGCGATGACGGAACCGTCGCTTGGGGGTGAGCGAAGCGCTGCTGGCAATGACGAACCGGCTGCTCGAAAGCCCACACCTGTCACCACTGCTTGAGCTTGGCGCGCAGCCGCGCGACGGCCTGGCTGTGAAGCTGGCACACGCGCGACTCGGTCACGCCCATGACGGCGCCGATCTCGCGCAGGTTCATGTCTTGCTCGTAGTACATGCTCATCAACTGCCTCTCGCGCTCGGGCAGTTCCTCGATCGCCGCCACCAGCGCGGTGCGGAACCGCTTGTCGCGCAGGATCTCGCCGGGGTCGGCGCCGTCGTCGGCGATGTGGCGTTCGAGGTAGTCCTCGTCGTCGGCGCCGCCGCCGATGTCCTCGAAGTACACGAGCTGCGCACCGCGCGCCTCGTTGAGCATTTCCTGGTAATCGGCCACCGAGATGCCGATCTCGCGGGCGATCTCGGTTTCGGTCGGCGCGCGCTTGAGCCGGCCTTCCAGCCGATGGATCGCGTTCTCGATGTCGCGCTGGCTCTTGCGCGCCGAGCGCGGCAGCCAGTCGTTGGCGCGCAGTTCGTCGAGCATCGCGCCGCGGATGCGACTGGCGGCGTAGACCTCGAACTGCGTGCCCTGCGCCTCCTCGAAGCGTGCCGCCGCGTCCATCAGGCCCATCATGCCGGCCTGGATCATGTCGTCGAGTTCGACGTTGGCCGGCAGCCGCGCGATCATCTGGTGCGCGAGCCGACGCACCAGCGGCGCGTATTGCTTGACGTAGTCTGCCCGTTCGACGGTGCCGCGTGCGTTGTACACGAAGGCGTCGCTCTTCAAAACGTCCTCTCTCGTTGCCGTCGTTCGACCCGCGCGGTGCGCCAGCCGGCAGCGGCGCGCACGATGCGCACCGCGTCGCGTGCGTCGCGCGCAGCCGCCCCGTAGTGCAGCGGCGCGGCGGTCCACGTCCGCGCGGTCGCCGCCAATCGATGA
>JBBIQI010000308.1:0-2999 GCA_037442465.1 Burkholderiales bacterium | reverse complement strand
CACTCATGCGCTGCTTAACGCTCGGCGGGCGAGGTTCGTTCACACCTTCTGAGACGGCCGCGCACCCGCTATCGTTGCCGCCCGTCGATCCCACGCCCAACCCCAAGGAGCGCCACCGATGAACACGCCCACCAAGATCCTGCTCGAAGAAAGCCGCATCCCGAAGCACTGGTACAACATCCAGGCCGACTTGCCGCAACCGCTGCCGCCGGTGCTGCATCCGGGCACGCTGAAGCCGATCGGCCCCGACGATCTGGCGCCGTTGTTTCCGATGGCGCTGATCCAGCAGGAGGTCTCCACCGAACGCGAGATCGAGATCCCCGAGCCGGTGCGCGACGTCTACCGTCTGTGGCGGCCCACGCCGCTGTATCGCGCGCATCGTCTGGAAAAAGCGCTCGGCACGCCGGCGCGCATCTTCTACAAGTACGAGGGTGTGAGCCCCGCCGGCAGCCACAAGCCCAACACCGCGGTGCCGCAGGCGTTCTACAACAGGCAGGCCGGTGTCACGCGGCTGACCACCGAGACCGGCGCCGGGCAATGGGGTACGGCGCTCGCCTTCGCCGGCGCGCTGTACGGGCTGGAGGTCACCGTCTTCCAGGTGCGCGTGTCCTACGACCAGAAGCCTTACCGCCGCGCGGTGATGGAAACCTACGGCGCGCGCTGCCTGCCGTCGCCGTCGAACGAAACGGAATACGGCCGCAGCGTGCTCGCCAAGCGCCCGGATCATCCGGGCAGCCTGGGGATTGCGATCAGCGAGGCGGTGGAAGTCGCGGCGCACCGCGCCGACACCAAATACGCGCTGGGCTCGGTGCTGAACCACGTGCTGATGCACCAGACGGTGATCGGGCTGGAGGCGATGGAGCAGATGCGCATGGCCGATGCCTGGCCCGACGTGGTGGTCGGCTGCACCGGCGGCGGCAGCAACTTTGCCGGTATCGCGTTTCCGTTCCTCGGCCACGGGCTGCGCGGCGGCGCGAAGCCGCGCATCGTCGCGGTGGAGCCGGCGGCGTGCCCGTCGTTGACGCGCGGCAAGTACGCGTACGACTTCGGCGACACCGCGCACATGACGCCGCTGGTCAAGATGCACACGCTTGGCAGCACGTTTACGCCGCCGCCGTTTCACGCCGGCGGACTGCGCTACCACGGCATGGCGCCGCTGGTGTCGCACCTGAAAGCGCTCGGCCTGATCGAGGCCACCGCCTACACGCAGACGGAGTGTTTTTCCGCCGGGGTTGCGTTCGCGCGTGCCGAAGGCATCGTGCCCGCGCCGGAGGCCAACCATGCCGTCAAGGGCGCGATCGAGGAAGCGCTGCGCTGCAAGCGCGAAGGCCGCAGCGAAACGGTCCTGTTCAATCTGTGCGGCCACGGCCACTTCGACATGGCGGCGTACCAGAAGTACTTCGCCGGCGAACTCAAGGACGAGCCGTACGACGAGAAAGAGCTGGCGATGGCGCTCGCCGGACTGCCCAGCGTGCCGGAGCCGGCGTAGGCCGCGGCGATGGATGCATGCCCCGCCCGAGGTTATTCGCGGCGAGCGCTATGCTGACCACCGTTGCGGTTTCGATCGGAGTGGAGAGCGCGTCATGCTGCATCACGTGATCGTGTCGTTCGGCGATAAGAAGGAGTACGAGTACAAGGTCACCGCATCCGACGTCGCGGGGCTCACGCCCGAGGACGCACGCAAGTGGCTCGAACGCGAGTTCGAGGCGCTGGAGTGCGACTTGCCGAATCCGATCGGCAAGGTGCTGCTCGCCGACCGCGTGCTGAGTGTGGCCAAGTACGCGGGCGAGCGCCGCTTCAAGGAGCACGCCGCGTGGGCGCGGGAGTACGCCCGTAACGCCGCGGTTGCGCTCGGCCGCGACGTGATCCGTGTGGACGTGGCCAATTACAGCGTCGGCTACTGAGCGCGGCGGCAGGCGCGGCCCATACTCTCTGCGCGTTGCGCGCGGGACGCTGCGCAGCGGCGGTCCCGCGGGCCGCGCGGCGCGAATCGCAGTCCTGCAGAGCATTGGGCTGAGGCGCCGCGGCGATGCGGTCGCGGCAACTCGCCCCGCGCGCTGCCGACATTCGGGCAGAGCGAGGAAGTGAGGCGCGCTATGCTCGCCGCCGCTCGGGGCGCACCGTCTGCGCGTCCGAGTCGCATCCCGGCCGCCTCGCCAACTTGACCCTCACCGTCTCCTTCGCCGTCCTGCTCGCTGCGCTGCTGCACGCGAGCTGGAACGCGATGATCAAGGGCAGCACGGACGTGCTGATGAACACCGCGGCGATCGTCGCCGGCGCGGGCATCGTGGCCTTGCCTTTCCTGTTCGTCGTGCCGCTGCCGGCGCCGGCGAGCTGGCCCTACATCGGCGCGTCGGTGGCGATCCATCTTGCCTACTACTACCTGATGGTCAACGCCTACCGCACCGGCGATCTGAGCCTCGTGTATCCGCTGATGCGCGGCGTCGCGCCGCTACTGACGGCGGCGCTCGGAATCTTCTGGCTCGCCGAGCTGCCGGGCGCGTTCACGTGGATCGGCATCGCGCTTATTTCGGCCGGCGTGTTCGCGCTCGCGTTCCGCACGGTCGATCACGTGCCTTCGCCGAAGGCGGTGGGCTTTGCGCTCGCCAACGCCGCCGTGATCGCGACCTACACGATCGTCGACGGCACCGGCGCGCGGCTGGCGGGTGATGCGTGGGGCTATATCGTCTGGCTGTTCGTGATCGACGCGCTGCCGTTCACCGCTTGGGTGCTAGCCACACGCAGAAGTGCATTCACCGGATTCGTCGCCGCGAACCCGCTGCGCGGGCTGGTCGGCGGCGGACTGTCGGCCGCGGCGTACGCGATTTCGGTGTGGGCGATGACCAAGGCGCCGGTGGCGATGGTCGCGTCGCTGCGCGAGACCTCGGTGCTGTTCGCCACGCTGATCGGCGCGCGGCTGCTGCGCGAGAAGCTCAACGCGCGGCGCTGGGCGGGCGTGGTCGCGGTGGTGGTCGGCGTGATCGCGCTGAAGGCGGCGT
>JBBIQI010000307.1:0-3007 GCA_037442465.1 Burkholderiales bacterium | reverse complement strand
CGGGCTGGTGGTCGGGCTCAGCCCGCAGGCGACTTCCATCTCGCGCGTGCGCGTGGTCGCGGCGTCGAGCAGCTCGGTCAGCCGTTGGCGTTCGACCGGCAAGGCCGGCGCAAACCGTGCGAGCACGTCCGCCAGTGCGCGCTCGAGTGGTGCGCCCCGGTACGCGGCCAGCATGCCGGCGACCTCGTCGCCAAACAATGCGGCCGCCCGCACGCGTTCGGCGGCGCTGCGCGGTACGTCCAGCCGCGGCGGCGCCGGTTGCGCGGCAGCGGCGATCCGATCCGGCACGGCCCAGAGCTTCAGCGCGGTTTGCGTGACTTCGTCGAAACTGCGGCCGAGCACCCGACGCGAAGCGGCGCTCTCGCCGAGCGCTTCCGCCGTCATCGCGACACGAACCGCGTCGAATGCCGCCGGCGCGTACACGCCGACCAGCAGGCGGCCGACACCGCGAAACAGCGCCGCGATCGCCGCTTCCTCGGCTTCGTCGTTGCCGGCGCCGGCGAGCACTTCGCGCGCCACACAGCACGCGAGCAGCGAGCGGTGAAAGTCGCCGCGCAACCGCTCGACATTGCCGCCGCCGAGCAGGCCGCCGAGCAACAGGAGCGAAACGACGGCCGCACGCACCTGGTCGAACCCGAGCAGCATGATCGCCCGCGTGATCGTGGTCACCGGCACGCTGCCCGGGCGATACGGAAGCGTGTTGGCCAGCCTCAGCAGCCTTTGCGTCAACGTCACGTCGGCCAGGATCACGTTGGCCAGTTCCTGCACCGCTTCGGTATCGCTTTCGAGCATGCGCGTCACGCGCGCCAGCGTCTGCCCGATCGAAGGCAGCGCGTCGTGCGCGCGCAGCGCCTCGAACACCGCGTCGAGCGGCGCAGCATCGGGACGGGCAGAGGTGTCGGGCATCGAAGTCGACGGTGCCCGCGCGGGCACGTGCCCGGATTGTGCGAACAAGCCGGCGCGCGGTAAGGCCTGAAATGGCGCTGCACGACCGCTCAAACGCCCAACGGCACCGTACGCAAGGCGCCGAGCGTGTGGCCCCGCCTGGCGTTCGTGCTGGGTCTCGTCCGCAGCGCGGGTCTGCGGCGCCGCGATCGGCAGCCCCTTGCCCCCGGCAAAGGGGGCCGTCAGGGCGACGTCATGCCTTCGGCAACGTCACCCCGCGCTGGCCCTGGTACTTGCCGCCACGGTCGCGGTAGCTGGTCTCGCAGACCTCGTCGCTTTCCAGGAACAGCACCTGCGCGCAGCCTTCGCCCGCGTAGATCTTGGCCGGCAGCGGCGTCGTGTTGGAGAACTCCAGCGTGACGTGGCCTTCCCACTCGGGCTCCAGCGGCGTGACGTTGACGATGATCCCGCAGCGCGCGTAGGTGCTCTTGCCGAGGCAGATCGTCAGCACGTTGCGCGGGATGCGCAGGTACTCGACCGTGCGCGCCAGCGCGAACGAGTTGGGCGGGATGATGCATATGTCGCCCTCGAAATCGACGAACGAGTTGGGATCGAACGCCTTGGGGTCGACGATCGTGCTGTTGATGTTGGTGAAGATCTTGAATTCGCGCGCGCAGCGGATGTCGTAGCCGTAGCTGGAGGTACCGTAGCTGACGATCTTGCGGCCGTCGACTTCGCGCACCTGCGCCGGTGCAAACGGCTCGATCATGCCCTGCGCCGCCATGCGGCGGATCCACTTGTCGCTCTTGATGGTCATCGTCGGATTGCGGATCGGGGATTGCGTTGTCGGACGCCAACGGTGCAATCGAAGGCGGCGATTCTACGTGGGCCCGATTAGACTTCGCGCATGGACGCCCGCTGGATGCCCCCCGCGCCGGCACGCGTCGGCGATGCGCTCGCCGACGTCGATACGCCCGCCCTGATCATCGATCTCGACAAGTTCGAATCCAACCTGCGGCAGATGAGCAACGCCACGCGCGCCGCCGGCGTGCGGCTGCGCCCGCACGCGAAGTCGCACAAGTGCGTCGCGATCGCGCGCCGGCAGGTCGCGGCCGGCGCGGTCGGCGTGTGCTGCCAGAAGGTCTCCGAAGCCGAGGTCTTCGTCGCCGAAGGCATCGCCGACGTTCTGATCACCAACGAGGTCGTCGGCGAGCAGAAGCTGTATCGCCTGGCCGATCTCGCGCGTCGGTATCCGAATGCGCGGATCGGCGTATGCGTCGACGACGCCGGCAACGCGCGGCAGATCGGCGCGATCTGCCAGAAAGAGGGCGCGCGGCTCGACGTCTACGTCGAGCTCGACGTCGGCCAAAACCGCTGCGGCGTGGTCGATGCGTCGAGCGCGGTGGCGATCGCCAAGACGGTGGTCGCGTCGCCCAAGCTCACCTTCATGGGGCTGCATGCGTACGCCGGCAGCGCGCAGCACCGGCGCGGCGTGCCCGAGCGTCGCAGCGCGGTGCTCGCCGCCGCTCGCAAGGCCGAAGAAGTGCGCGCGGCGTTCCGCGCGGCCGACATCCCGTGCGAGGTGATCACCGGCGGCGGCACCGGCACCTTCGTCTACGAGGCCGCGAGCGGCGTCTACAACGAGGTGCAGCCGGGCTCGTTCGCCCTGATGGACGTCGACTACGCGCGCAACGAACCTGATCCGAACGCGCCGCGCTTCGAGCACGCGCTGTTCGTGCTCGCGACCGTGATGAGCCTGCGCTCGGCCGAAGGCAACGAGCGCATCACGCTCGACGCGGGGTTAAAGGCGTTTTCGACCGACTCGGGCCCGGCGCTGCCGACCTTCCCCGGCTGGCAGGTGCGTTCGGTCTCCGACGAGCACACGGTCCTGCACCGGACGGGCCAGGGCCTGCCGGTCAAGCTCGGCGACAAGGCGCTGCTCGTCCCCGGCCACTGTGATCCGACGGTCAACCTGCACGACTGGATCGTCGCGATCCGCAAGGGTGTGGTCGCGGCGGTCTGGCCGGTGGATGCACGCGGCGCGGTGTTCTGAACCTAAATCCGGCGGTTGACGATTTGCCATCCGTTCGCTCTGCTGCCTCGGGGCGTTTCGAGCCGACGT
>JBBIQI010000306.1:0-3044 GCA_037442465.1 Burkholderiales bacterium | reverse complement strand
GATTCCTCGCCTGCGGCTCGGAATGACGAGGGGCTTCTGCTCGGAATGACGCGGACTTTCGGCTCGGAATGACCAGGGGCCTCGGCTCGGAATGACGAGGGGCTTCGGCTCGGAGTGACCCGGGGCGGCGCAGTGAACGGACGACAAGTGGCCAACTGCCGGATTTAGGCTGACGGGCGCGTCGTCGGGCAGCGGCACGAACCACGACCTGCGCCAAGGCAGCGCGACATCCGACGCGCGCCGGCGCTCACACCAGGATGATGTCGTACTGCTCCTGGTGGTAGATGCTCTCGACCCGCATCGAGATCGGCTTGCCGATGAAGTCCGACAGCATCGCCAGCGACTGCGACTCCTCCTCGAGGAACAGATCGATCACCGTCTGCGACGCCAAGATGCGGAACTCGCGGGCGTCGCCGAACTGGCGTGCTTCGCGCAGGATCTCGCGCAGGATCTCGTAGCAGACCGTGCGCGCGGTCTTGATCTCGCCGCGGCCGCCGCACACCGGGCAGGGCTCGCACAGGATGTGGGCGAGCGACTCGCGCGTGCGCTTGCGCGTCATCTCGACGAGCCCCAGTTGCGTGAACCCGCTGACCGTGATGCGCGTGCGATCGCGCGCCAGCGCGCGCTTGAATTCCGCCAGCACCGCCTCGCGGTGCGCGGCGCTGACCATGTCGATGAAGTCCACGACGATGATGCCGCCCAGGTTGCGCAGGCGCAGTTGGCGCGCGATCGTATGCGCCGCCTCGAGGTTGGTCTTGAACACCGTGTCGTCGAAGTTGCGCGTGCCGACGAAGCCGCCGGTGTTCACGTCGATCGTCGTCATCGCCTCGGTCTGGTCGATGATCAGGTAGCCGCCGCTTTTCAGGTCCACGCGCCGCGCGAGCGCGCGCTCGATCTCGTCGTCGATCTGGTACAGGTCGAACAGCGGCCGCTCGCCCGTGTAGTGCGCGAGCTTGTCGAGCACGCGCGGAACGTACTGCGCGGCGAAGGCCTGCAGCGCGGCGAAGTTCTCGCGCGAGTCGATCTGGATCGTCTGCGTAGCCTCCGTCACCACGTCGCGCAGCACGCGCTGCGCGAGCGACAGCTCCTGGTACAGGGCCGACGGCGCCGGCGTCTGCGCGGCGGCCGCGCGGATCTGCGTCCAGCGCTTGCGCAGGTAGTCGATGTCGGCGGCGAGATCCGCCTCGGTCGCGTCTTCGGCGCTGGTGCGGATGATGTAGCCGCCCTTTTCGTCGGCCGGCACCACGCGCGCGAGCATCTCGCGCAACTGCGCGCGCTCCGCCTCGTCTTCGATCCGCTGCGACACGCCGATGTGCGGATCCTGCGGCAGGTACACGAGCATGCGCCCCGCCAGCGAAATCTGCGTGGACAGGCGCGCGCCCTTGGTGCCGATCGGATCCTTGATGACTTGCACCAGCAGCGCGTCGCCTTCGTGCACCAGCCGTTCGATCGGCGGCGGCTTGTCCTGCGTGAACTGGCGGTATTCCCAGATGTCGGCCACGTGCAGGAAGGCGGCGCGCTCCAGGCCGATGTCGACGAAGGCCGACTGCATGCCCGGCAGCACGCGCGCCACCTTGCCGAGGTAGATGTTGCCCACCAGCCCGCGCGTGGCCGCGCGCTCGACGTGCAGCTCCTGCACGACGCCGGCCGCCAGCACCGCGACCCGCGTTTCCTGCGGGGTGATGTTGATCAGGATGTCTTCCATGGCGACGATCTTCGGGCGTCGGCCGCGAGTCTCGCATACCCGCGCTCGGCTGCCGCATCCGCGCGGCGGCAGGCCGATCGCACCCGTGCGCCGCCCGGCAGCCGCCGGTCAGAGCACCTTGATGCCCGCCTGCTGCAGCAGTTGCGCGGTTTCGAACAGCGGCAGCCCCATCACGCCGGTGTAGCTGCCTTCGATGCGTTCGACGAAGATCGCGGCGAGCCCCTGGATGCCATACCCGCCGGCCTTGTCGTACGGCTCGGCGGTTGCGCAGTAGCGTTCCAGCTCGTGCTCGGCGATCGCGCGCAGCACGACGGTCGTGACCGAGGTCGCCGCCATCACGCGCGCGGTGCTGCCGGTGCCGATGCCGAGCGCGACCGCGGTGCGGACCTCGTGCGCGCGCCCGGACAGCCGGCGCAGGAAGTCCATCGCTTCGGCGCGGTTCGCCGGTTTGCCGAGCACCTCGCCGTCGAGGATCACGACCGTGTCGGCGGCGAGCACGGGCTTGTGCAGCATCGATCGCGTCGACAGCACGCGCTGGCCGAAGGCGGCCTTCTCGCGCGCGGTGCGTTCGACGTAGTCGGCGGCCGACTCGCCCGGGTGCTGCAGCTCGTCGATGTCCGGTCCGCGCGGCGACGCCAGCCGCAGCATCAACGGCTCGAAGCGCACGCCGATCTGCTTGAGCAGTTCGCGTCGGCGCGGGCTGCGCGAGGCGAGATAGACGTCGGCCATGGGCGCTCTCAGCCGCGATGATAGGGGTGGTTCGCGAGGATCGACCAGACGCGGTAGAGCTGCTCGAGCAGAACGATGCGCGCGAGCGCGTGCGGCAGCGTCAGGCTGGACA
This sequence comes from Burkholderiales bacterium, assembly GCA_037442465.1. Classification (GTDB taxonomy): domain Bacteria; phylum Pseudomonadota; class Gammaproteobacteria; order Burkholderiales; family Burkholderiaceae_F; genus DSNY01. Next base: position 498 of record JBBIQI010000306.1, on the reverse strand, counting down.
GGCGCAGCAGCATACGCGCGTCGCGCTTGAACGCCGCGTCGAGGCCGTCGGGCCCGCCAATCGCGAAGGCCACGGTCTCGGCGGCGTCGCGCCAGCCGCGCATCGCCGCGGCGAGCTGCAACGTGGTCCAGTCCGTGCCGCGCTCGTCGAGCGCAACCACGAGGCTGCCTGCGGGAATCGCCGCCCGCAGCCGCTCGGCCTCGGCGGCGCGCAACCGATCGACGGCCTGCCCTCTGCGCGGCTCCGGCTTGACGTCCCTGACGGTCACCGCGAAGTCGCCCGGAAAGCGCGCCAGGAAATCGGCCGCGGCTTCGTCGGCCCAGCGCGGTTGGCGCTGACCGACCGCGACGACGCTGATTCGCATGACGGTCGGCGCGAACCGGCGGCAACGAGCGCGCGGCCGCGTCAGCGCGCCGGCTTTCTCGCCGCCTTCCTGCGGGCGGACCGCGCCGGCGCCGACTTGCGCGCCTTGGCCGCGGATGCGGTGGTTGCGCGCCG
>JBBIQI010000305.1:0-3066 GCA_037442465.1 Burkholderiales bacterium | reverse complement strand
GCCGTGCTGCAGTATGTACCTCGCACGCGCGGTCGGCTGAATTCCAACGTTATGCGCCCTGAGACGATCACTTATGAAGATGCGCTTCGAGTGGGACCCGCGCAAGGCGGCATCGAACCTGTCCAAGCACGGAGTCTCATTCGAGGAAGCCGCTTCCGTGTTCAATGATCCACTGGCCTACACTTTCATGGATCCCGATCATTCGGTCGGCGAGGAGCGCATGCTGACGTTTGGCGTGTCCAGCGCCGGGCGACTGCTGGTGGTGGTCACAACCGAGCGTGGAAATGCGCTTCGCATCTTGAGCGCTCGCAAAGCAACTCGCCACGAGCGAGGCATATATGAGGAAAATTAGGGATGAAATGCGCGCCGAGTATCGGCGCGAAGACCTGGGCAAGGGTGTGCGAGGCAAGTACTACCACCGCGTGTCGCGCGGTACGAACCTCGTGCTGCTCGACGACCGAGTCGCCAAAGCGTTCCCGACCTCGGAAGCAGTAAACGAGGCGCTGCTCGGACTGCTTTCCCTGACGGAAAAAACGGCGCGCATAACTCGTCGTTCCAGCGCACGCGCCAAAGCGCGCCGCTGAAATCTCGCGTTCATATGACATTCGCCTCGACCAGCCGCTCGCCCCGCGCGATGCGTGACGGCGAAAGCGGCGTCAGATCGAGCGTGCGGTATGCGCCGGTGGCGATCAGCTCGGCCAGTCCGCGGCCCACGGCGGGTGCCTGCTGGATGCCGTGGCCGGAGAAGCCGCAGGCGACGAACGCGTTGTCGGTGCCCGGCACGCGGCCGACCAGTCCGTTCTGATCGAACGTGTTGTACTCGTAGTAGCCGGCCCACGCGTGCGTGCGGCGCAGCGCTTCGAACGCCGGCACGCGCGCGGCCAGATGCGGCCAGATCCACTCGTCGAACAGGCCGTGGTCGATCGCTTCCAGCGGCGCATCGTCCGGGTCTGCGCCGCGCGGCGGCGCGCCGCAGATGAAGCCTGCGCCTTCGGGGCGAAACCACAGCCCGGACGGGTCGATCACCAGCGGGCAGTCCGGCAGTCGCGCCGGTGAGTGGAACACGAAGACATCGCGCTTGCGTGCGGCGACCGGAAGATCGAAACCCATCGTGCGCGCCAGCGGTGCCGACCATGCGCCGGCGGCGAGCACGAAGGCGTCCGCTTCGAGTGCCGAACCGTTGGCCGTCTGCGCCCGCACGACGCGTGCGCCGGCCGTGGTCATGCGTTCGACCGCGGCGGCGACATAGCGCACGCCAAGCGCGATCGCCTTGCGCCGGAACGCCTGCAGCACGCCGTAGCCGTCGAACCAGCCTTCGCCGCTCGCCGCGGTGCTCAGTCCCAGGCTCGCGAGCGCCACGCCGTCGACGGCGAGCCACGGAAAACGCCGCTGCAGTTCGTCCGGGGCGAGCAGCGCGACGTCCGCGCCGCAGGCGCGCTGCACTTCGTGGTTCGCGCGCAGGACCCCGACGCCGGCCGCGCTCGCGAGAAAGAGGTACCCCGGCTCGACGAGCCCGATGTCCGGCCGCCCGTCGCCGACTGCGAGTTCCTCGCCGACGCGCCGATAGAAGGCAAGGCTCGCCTGCGAGATGCGGATGTTGATCGCGGTCGAGAACTGCTGCCGTATCGAACTCGCGGACAGTGCGCTCGACGCGAACCGGTAGCTCGGGTCGCGCTCGACGACGGTGACGCGCACGCCGAAGTCGCGTGCCAGAAAACAGGCGACGCTGGAGCCGATCGCACCGCCGCCGATGACGACTACGTGCTGCGGCACGTTCGCCCCATACAATCCGCCGATGACCTTGCGATTCTATTCAGCCGAACAGGTCAACGCGGCGCTCGACTGGGAGCGACTGACCGATGCGCTTGCCGCCGCCTTCGCCGCCGGTGCGCAGGTGCCCTTGCGCCACGCGCACCGGCTGGGCGAGGCCGACACGCTGCTGTTGATGCCGGCGTGGCGCGACCCTGCGGCCAGCCCAGCGTCTGCCCAAGCCTCGTCAAGGGGACATGCCGCCGGTGACGGCGCCCTGGGCGTGAAGATCGTCACGGTGATGCCGGGCAACGCGGCGCGAGGTGCGGCCACCGTCAACGCGCTGTACGTGCTGCTCGATCGCGCCAGCGGCGCGCCGCGTGCGGTGCTCGACGGCGAAGCGTTGACGCTGCGGCGAACCGCGGCGGCGTCGGCGCTCGCCGCGCGTTACCTGGCGCGCGCCGACAGCGCGAACCTGCTGGTGATCGGCACCGGCAAGCTCGCGCCGTTCATGGCGCGCGCGCATTGCGCGCTGCGGCCGAAGCTGGCGCGCGTGCGCGTCTGGGGCAGGCGCGCGGAGGCGGCGCAGACGCTCGCGCAACTGCTGCGCGACGAAGGGCTTCCGGCCGAGGCGGCTGCCGATCTGGAAGCGGCCGTGCGCGACGCGCACATCGTCAGTTGCGCGACGACCGCGACCGCGCCGATCATGCGCGGCGCGTGGCTCGCGCCGGGCACGCACCTCGACCTGGTGGGCGGCTTCACCCGCGCGATGCGCGAAGCCGACGACGCCGCGGTCGCACGCGCAAGCATCTTCGTCGACACCTATGCCGGCGCGCTCGCCGAAGCCGGCGATCTGGTGTCTCCGCTCGAACGCGGCGTGATCGCGCGCACGCAGATCGAAGCCGAGTTGGCGGAACTCGTGCGCGGCGAAAAGCCCGGCCGCCGCGGCGGCGACGAGATCACGCTGTTCAAGTCGGTCGGCACCGCGCTCGAGGACCTTGCGGCCGCCGAACTGGTCGCCTGCGGCCCTTGATCCGCGCGGCCGAAGCGTAACGCTCGCGGCCGCTGGCTCTGTTATCCCGATTGTGGGCTTCCTCACCCGAACGCCGGCTTCGTCATCCCGAGCGCGGCTTCGTCATCCCGAGCGCGGTTTGGTCATCCCGACGATTGTTGGCCTTGTCATCCCGAGCGAAGCGAGGGATCTCAGCGTTTCGACCGGCTGAGATTCCTCGCCTACGGCTCGGAATGACATGGAGGAAAGGGCCCGGTATGACAGCACAGGAGGCCTCGGCTTCGAACGACGGGAGGCTCCGGCTT
>JBBIQI010000304.1:0-3091 GCA_037442465.1 Burkholderiales bacterium | reverse complement strand
CGGGTGAAGCCGCGCTCGCCCGGGTTGGCTTGCGCTGGCGCAAGGCGCAAGCCCGGCATGCCGCGCCGGCGTCGACACATGCGCCGACGCGACGACCCCGGGGCACCGACGGTGCCGTCCGCCGCGCCGAGGTTGTCATCCCGAGCGCAGCGAGGGATCTCGGCGCAGCGAGCGGGTGAGATTCCTCGCCGTCGGCTCGGAATGACGAGGCAAGAAGGGACTCGGAATGACGAGGCAAGAAGCGGCTCGCCGTGACGAGGCAAGAAGCGGCTCCGTATGACGAGGGCCGCTGCGGCTCGGCGTGACGAGGGCTGCGGGCGCCGGGCGGATGGCACGTGTCACAAGGACTTGCAAGCCTCAACAGGTTCCTCACCACAGAGACACAGAAGCACAGAGAAAGCCCAAGAATCGGGGCCGTGCTCACGTTCCCACCTCACCCGCCGGGTGAGCGAGCGCCTTTTCGCACAACCGTTTGTCTTTCCTCTGCGTTCTCTGTGTCTGTGTGGTTCAAACGCGGTTTTCAGGCTTAGTGTTTACGTTTCATTGGACCGGCGGGTGCGGCGCCACGGACTTCCGCCTCGACGGATAGCGTGAAAGGCTTCCGGTCCTTGTTCTCGAAACGCAGTTCGACCGGGATCTTCTCGCCCGGCTTCAACGTGCGCTTCAGGTCCATCAGCATCACGTGATAGCCGCCGGGCCTGAGCTCCACCGGCCGGCCGGGCGCGACATCGAGCGCGTCGATCGCGCGCATCCGCATCACGTTGCCCTGCATCGCCATTTCGTGGATCTCGACCACCTCGGCCACGGGGCTGGCGGCGCCGACGAGGCGTACGGGTTCTTTCGCGTTCAGCGTCATGAACGCGCCGGTGGCCATTTGTCCCGGCACGGTCGAGCGGGCCCACACGTTCTTCGCCTCGACCTGCGCATCAGCGGCGCCGGCCATCGCCAGCGCAGCCAGCGCCAGCACGAACTTCCAGTTGGATTTCATCGCTGCCTCCCTGTGTCGAGCGGGCGGCCGCGCATTCGCCGCGCCGCCCGCGTGTCGTGAACGGTCATCCACGCGGCCGCCGCCCGATGCGGTCGCCGCGCGCTCGTCTCACGACAGCGCCGGTGGCGCGCGCGTGAAGCCGCGTAGGAAGCGCGGTGCCGGGCGAACACTGCCGGCTGCGAAAAGCGGCGGCGCAGCCGCGGCCACGTCGCGGCAAGAAACGTGAACGGTGGCCGGCAACGCCGGATCCGCCGGCCCGAGACAACAGTCGTGCTGCGCGGCGTGGCCCGCACGCGGTCCGCTGCCGCCGTCGCACACGTCGGTGCGCCACTGGCCCGACGTTACGTGCATCGCCGCCGCCCATGCGGGCGCAAACGCGGCGAGCAGCGCCGTGCAGGCGAGCAGTCGGACGATCCAACGCGGTGGCGACACGATTTCCTGCCGACAAGGGTCGCGCGATTATAACGATGCGCCCGTCAAGACGACGCCGATTCGCCACGGCGGAGCGCGTCGTCGTCCGGCGGCGGCGGCGGACGCAGGGTTGCATCCAGCTTCAGCGCCGCCTTGACCAGCAGGTGCGCCGACACCGGCGCGGTCAGAAAGACGAACAGCGTGATCATCAGCTCGTGCACACTCGCGCCACCGCCCGATGACAGGCCGGCCGCGGTGAAGTACGCAGACGAGGCGATCAGCACGCAGCCCACGCCGAGCGTGGACGCCTTGGTCGGACCGTGCACGCGCTTGAGGAAGTCGGACAATCGCGCCAGACCGAAGGCGCCGATCAGCGCGAAGCCGGCGCCGACGAGGACCAGTACCGCGAGCAGCACGTCGAGCCAGATCGGCAGCGCATTCATTCGGCGATGTCTCCGCGCAGCAGGAACTTGGACAGCACGACCGTCGCGACGAAACCCAGCATCGCGATCACCAGCGCCGCCTCGAAGTACAGCGTCGTGTCGAACCGTAAGCCGAGCAGGATCAGCAGCGCCATCCCGTTGATGTACAGCGTGTCGAGCGCGAGGATGCGGTCCGGCAGCCCCGGTCCGCGCAGCAGCCGGAACGCCGCCAGCAGCAGCGCGACGGCGAACGCACCGATCGCCCACGGCAGCACGAGTGCGAGCACGGTCATTCGAAGATCTCCCGCAGCGGCGACTCGTAGCGCCGCTTGATGGTCGCCACGAGCTCGGCCTCGTCGTCGACGTCGAACGCATGCACGAGCAGCCAGCGCCGGTCCTCGCTCAGGTCCGCCGACAGCGTGCCGGGCGTCATCGTGATGATGCCCGCGAGCGTGACGATGCCGTGCGGATCGCGGATCGACAGCGGCACCCAGACGAAGCGCGGACGGATCGCGGACTCCGGACCGAGGATGCGACGCGCGACCTCGATGTTCGACCGCACGATGTCCCACAGCACCACGAGCGCGAGCTTCCCCGCCACCGCCGAGCGGCGCAGCCGCGGTTTTTCCGGTCGCAGCGGCTCGGTGAGCCATGGGATCGCGAGCGCGAGCACCGCGGCGAGCAGAACATGCGCCTGATCGAGCGTGTTGTGCAGCAGCAGCCACGCGACGAACAGCACGAGCGACAGCAGCGGCGCCGGAACGAGCCTCATTTGACCATCCCCGCGCGCGGATTCCACAGCGGCGGCGCCGGCTGCTTGCCGAGCACAGCGTCGATGTACGCCCGCCGCTCGAAAAGCTGGCGCGCGGCCGCCTGCGTGTAGTCCGCGAGCCACCCGCCGAACGCGGCGACCGCGACCACCAGCAGCACAAGCAGCGGCAGCGCGGCGCGTTGTGCGACCGGCGCTCGCGGCGGTGTCGGACCGGCCTCATCGCCCGCCTGCCAGAACACGACGCTGCCGGCGCGCGCCAGCGCGACGATCAGCGCAAGACTCGACACGAGCACGACGCCCCATACCAGCGCAGGCCAGGCGCTCGCGGCCGCGGCCTGCAGCAGCAGCGCCTTGCCGACGAAGCCCGCCAGCGGCGGCAGCCCGGCGACGGCGATCGCCAGCACGAAGTACGCGGTGCCGAGCCGTGCGCGCGCTGCGCCGAGCGGTGCGGCCGCGAGCGCATCGCCGACGTCGCCGCGGCTGACAGCGATGCGATCG
>JBBIQI010000303.1:0-3092 GCA_037442465.1 Burkholderiales bacterium | reverse complement strand
GCATGTGTGGACTGCCGGATTTGTTGACCATCTCCTTTCCTCGTGACACGTGCCAACCGCTTGGCGCCCGCATGCCTCAGCCCTCGTCATTCCGAGCCAACGGCGAGGAATCTCCGCTGCTCGCCGTGTCGAGATCCCTCGCTGCGCTTGGGATGACAGAACCGGCGACAGCCAGCGCGAAGCGAACTCGCAAGGTGGGCGCGTCACGAGGTTGCGTAATTCTCAATAGGTTGATCGGCGCCGCCGGTGCGGTCTGCGGCCGATGGCAAACGCGCGCATCGCGTGCGGTCGCTCGCGATGCGCGCTGCGGAGGAGGCAAGAAGGCGGCGGGGCGCCGTGTCCCGGCGACGGGCCAATCGCCCTCTCGCCAGTCCCCGCCCGTAGGCTGGGGATGTGTCGTGGCCGATTGGAACCACGGTGCCCCGGCCGCATACACAGTGTCGTCGCTGCGCGGCCGCGCGTATTGATCCCGCTCAGAGCCTGCGCGCGCGGGACCGCGCCTCAACGCTCGAACGTCGCCGTCATGCCGGGCAGATCGATGCCCTCGATGCGCGTGCTCCAGGTCTCGCCCGCGGCGATCGGCCACGCGCGGGTCAGCGTGCCGGTCGAAACCAGTTCGCCGGCGGCCAGCGGCGGTGCGCCGCTCGCGTCCAGCACTGCGAGCAGGTGCGCGATCGCCTGCAGCGGTCCGTCGAGCACGTTGGCGCCGGTGCCCGTGTCGCGCCGCGCGCCGTCGCGCAGCAGCTCGATCGTGAAGCGCTCCAGCCGTTGCGCGACGTCGCTGCCCAGTTCGGCGACGCGCCGCTGCGGCCCGACCAGCAGCCGGCCGTGCAGACCGTTGTCGGCGATGGTGTCGGCGGCGGCGAACCGCCAGTCGGGAAAGTGCGACTGCACGATCTCGAAACCGTGCGCGATCCAGTCGATGCAGGCGAGGATCGCGTGCGGATCGCGCGTCACCGGCGGTGCCTGCGCGAAGTGCAGCACGATTTCCGGCTCGATGCGCGGCTGCGCAAGCGGCGCAAGGCGACGGTGTCCGCGCGGCTGCGCCAGTTGCGTCACCGTCGTGTCGTAGACGTAACCCCAGATCGGCGCATACACGCCGTACTCGGCCCAGATGTTGCGGTTGGTGAAGCCGATCTTGCGGCCGATAGGACGATGGCTTTCGCGCAGCCTTGCTTCGTGGATGATCCGCGCGACCGCGTAGCCGGCGGCCTCGTCGAAGCCGTCGATCCGTCCGGTGAAGGGCGCGATCTGTCGCACCTCGTCCTGTGCCGTCTTCAGCTCGCGCGCCAGCGCGTTCAGGTTGAACATCATCGGTCTGCCCTCAGAGTCTGCCGCCGATGTTGTAGCGCACGCGCAGCCGCGCGTGCCGGAACACGAGCGCCGACGACGCGGTAAACGCCGCCACCGCAAGCAGGATCGCGACCAGCCGCAGGTAGGGCTGCCCCGCAGACAAGCGCTCCGCCGCGAAGACGGCGAGCGTGCGCAGCCATTCGAGCGCGCCCAGCGCCAGCGCGATCTGCGCGGTGCGCGCCGCCCATCGCCGCGGCACCGCCAGCAGTGCGATCAACGCGAGCGACGCGATCGCCAACATGAGCTGCCCCGCGCGGTAGAAGTGCGCGGCGAGCAGCACGAACGAAAGCCCGGGAAAGATCAGCAGCAGACCGGCCATCGACGGCACTCCGGGCCGCGCTTCGCGCCGGCCTTCCAACAGGGCGAACGAAGCTTGCGCGCCGCGTGCACGGCCCGCGCACCCTGCGGCCGCCATCCGCTGCGGCGACCCCGGTCGCAGCGGCGGGCGCGCACTGCCCTCAGTGCCGCAGCACGCATTTTTCGTACAGCCCGCCGAGCCGGCCCGCCGGGTCGTAGCGCGCCTTGAGCTTCGCGTAGGTGGCGCCGCCGTATGCGGCGTCGAACTCTTCGCGCGTGTAGAAGCTGTCGGAGTACAGCGACTTGATGCCGCCTAGGCGCGTGACCTCGCGCTCGATCAGCCGGTTGAAGTGGCCCGGCGGATACGGCTCACGCGTGCGTTTCACGTCCCAGAAGCCGAAGTTCACGTACAGCGCGCGCCGGCGCGGGAACAGCGGGAAGCGGTCGGCCAGCGGCGTCGCACCGATCGGGCACAGCCATACCGGCAGGATGCCGATCTCGCGCAGGTAGAAGTGCAGAAACGCCGGCGCGCGTTCGAGCGGGATGTCGACATCCTGGATCACCGATTCGCGGTGCCAGCCCGCGAGCCGATCGAGCGCGCGTGTCAGCCCGAGCCGGCTGTTGACGCGCATCAGCTTCGTGTAGGTGCGCGAGTTCAGCCTGCGGCGGCCGTACAAGCGGCGCAGCCACGGGTGCTGCGCGCCGACGTTCTTCGAGCACCAGAACCAGTCGGTATCCCAGCGCCAGACGTAATCGCGCGTCGTCAGATAGTCGAGCTCGCGCTCGAGCAGCGAGCGGTAGTAGATCCGCTCGTACGTGTAGTCGGAGGTAAACGGCGCCGTTTCGACGAAGCGCGCGGCACTCAGCACGAACGTGCGCGCGTCGAATGCGACCGCATCGACGAAATCGGCGCCGCCGGCGCAGGCGGTGGCGAGCGCGTCGAAGAACCTGCCGGCGTCGGAAAACCGGCGGTGCTCGACGGCCACGTAAGGTTTCACCGGAATCGTGCGCGCGCGCACGCGCAGCGCGTAACCGAGCGTGCCATAAGAGTTCGGAAAGCCGAAGAAAAGGTCCGCGTGTTCGTTGTCCGGCCGCGCCCCGACCACGCCGCCGTCGCCCGTCAGCACGTCGAGCTCGAGCACCGTCTCGTGCACCAGACCGTGCCGGAAAGAGGTGGCTTCGATGCCCACGCCCGCCACCGCGCCGCCCAGCGTGATCGACTTCAATTGCGGCACCACGGCCGGCATGACGCCCTGCGCGAGGCAGGCGTCGGCCAGCGCGTCGTACGGCACCATGCCCTCGGCGTCGACCCAACCGGCGACCGCATCGACCGCCAGCACGTGATCGAAGTCGTGCACGTCGAGCCGCGGCGCGCGTACGGCCGCGCGGTCGCGAAACAGGTTCGATGTGCGCTTGCCGAGCCGTACCTCAGGGGCGGCCGC
>JBBIQI010000302.1:0-3139 GCA_037442465.1 Burkholderiales bacterium | reverse complement strand
CGCGAGATCGCGCTGGCCATCGGCGAGCCGCCGGCGACCAAGGGCTATCCGCCGTCGGTGTTCGCCAAGCTGCCGCAACTGGTCGAGCGCGCGGGTAACGCCGCCGCGGGCCGCGGCTCGATCACCGCGTTCTATACCGTGCTCACCGAAGGCGACGACCCGCAGGACCCGGTCGCGGATTCCGCCCGCGCGATCCTCGACGGCCACATCGTGCTGTCGCGACAGCTCGCCGACGCCGGCCATTACCCCGCAATCGACGTCGAAGCGTCGATATCGCGCGTGATGACCTCGATCGTCGGCCCCGACCAAATCGAGATGGCGCGCCGCTTCAAGGCGCTTTATTCGCGTTTCGCGCGCAACCGCGACTTGTTATCGGTAGGGGCCTACGTGCCGGGCAACGACCGCCTGCTCGACGCGGCGATCGCGGCCTATCCGCGGATGGAAGCCTTCTTGCAGCAATCGATGAACGAGGCCTCGTCGCTGGCCGAAGCGCACGGACGGCTGGCCGCGCTGCTGAGCACCGTGGAAGCGAGCTGAGGATCGCGGAATGAAAACCCCGGATCGAACAGAGCGCGCTCGCGGCGAGACGACGCGACGAACGCGCGGCCAAGCGCCGGCAGTGACGCGACCCGCACTGGCGATGGTGCGACGGCCGCGGGCGAACACCGAACGTCCGCCCGCGCAGCGCGCCGCGAACGCACGGCACGCGGGCGGGGCGCGAGCGCGCACCCATCGGTAGGTCGCGGCACTCGACAGGTCCGAAATCCACAATCCGATGAAGCACGCCGACCTCGCGATGCTGATCGAACTGGCCGTCACGGCGCGCGACGCGGCGGCGGCGCGCCGCGCACAGGCGGCGACAAGCCTTGCGCAAGCGCAGGCGCAGCTCGACGTGCTGCGCGGCTACGCGCGCGACTATGAGCGGCGCGCGCAGACCACGCTCACGCAGGGTGTCGACATGGCGGCGCAGAACAACATGCGCGCCTTTGCGGACAAGCTGCAGCGGGCGATCGACGCGCAGCGGCTCGAGGTGCAGCGACGCGCCGCCGCAGTGTCCACGGCCGACGCGGAACTGCGGCAGATGCAGATGCGCGTCAAGAGTCTGCAGGCGCTCGCCGACAGGCGCGCGGCCGACGAACGTACGGCGCTCGCGCGGCGCGAACAGAAGACACACGACGAGCTGGCGCAGTCGGGACGCAACCGGCCGCTCGCGGCATCCGAATGGTGATGCGGAGAAACGGATGAACGATCTGAACCTCTCGACAAACGCGGCACAGGGCATCGCCGCGCCGCCGGTGGCACGTCCGACCAATGCAGCGGGTTCGCGCAGCGGGCCGACGCGCGACGACGAACGTCCCGCGAGCGCATTCGACCGCGTGATGGAGCGCGTCGCGCGGCAGGATGCCGCGAAGGCACAGGGCCGCCAGACATCGGCGCCAGGCGATCGGTCGGACACGGACGACGAGTCCGAACCACGACCCGCCGACCAGGCCACCGAAAGCTCCGCGCCCGTCGCCGCCAGCCCCGCGGCGCTCGCGATCGTGGTCGAACAAGCGGCGGTCCCGGCGGCATCCGCGCCCGCCTCGCCGGTCGCGGCGGACGTACCAGGTGCCGAAGCCGCGCCCGAAGCAGCGGCAGCGGTGGCAACGTCGCCGGCAGCGGTCGGCCCGCGGCCGCAGCCGGGGGACGGCGCATTCGTAGCGGCGACCCATTCGACGGACTTGCCCGGAGTGAGTGCGACCGCGGCAGCGCGCGCGACGCCGCGCGCTGCGCCGACGACCTCGCCGCACGCGGCCGATGCAAAGGCCACGCACGAAGCGGTCGTGACGGGCGCAGCCGATGCGGCGATCGAGCGCGTTGTCGAGTCGGCCAGCCAGCACCTCCAACGGACGGGATCGGCCACGCGCGTGCAGCCCGAGCCCGCGCCCGTCGCGCACCAAACGGCATCCACGATCGCCGCTGCGCCGCCGCCGACTTACACGTTGGCGCACGCGCGGATCGGCACGCCGGTGCTGCAAGCGGGTTTCAGCGACGACCTGGCCAACCGCGTCGTGTTCCTCGCCGGCCAGCGCGTGCAGAGCGCGGAAATCGCGCTGACGCCCGCCGATCTCGGTCCGCTGTCGGTGACGATCGAAGTGCGCGGGCAGGAAGCGCAACTTTTCTTCGGCGCCGCGCACGCGACGACGCGCGCAGCGATCGAGGACGCGCTGCCGCGGCTGCGCGAAATGTTCGCCGCCAGCGGGCTGCATCTCGCGGGCGCGCAGGTCGGCGAGCACGGCCGGCGCGACTTCGCCGCACCACGGCGCGGCTCGACCGATCCCGCGCGCACGATCGCGGTCGCGAGCCTCGCGTCCGATTCGCTACACCCGATGCGGCCCGCCCATCCGGACCGCCTGATCGACGTGCTCGTGTGAGCCGCGGGGTCCCGAATCGCGAATCGCGCGGACCGTGCAGGCAAAGAGGCTCGCATCGACGGTGCCCGGCCGTCCAGACGGAAGCGTCGCGGTGACGGCCGCCGGCGGTCGCTCGCAAGCCGCTTCCGACGTCGCTCCGACGCCGCCCTTCCGGGTCATTCGGCGCGCACCGGTTCTCGTCAACCGCGGCCGGGACCGTGTCGCCGAGATCCTTCGCGCGGTTTGGGGTGACCCAACGCGTCGTTCCGAACCCCGGCTGCGCGCCGGGGCGAGGAATCTCGGCCGCTCGCGACGCCGAGATCCCTCGCTTCGCTCGGGATGACAAGACAGGCCGATGGGGATCACAAGATGAGCGCTTCGGTCGACACGACAGGCGCTCGGGATGACAAAGCTGGCGCTTCGGATTACAAAGCCGCGGCCGTTGGCTCGAACGAAGGCCGCGCCGACGAGGCTGCTCGCGCGGCTCGGCATGACCCGACCCGGGTCATTTCGACGCGAAGTTCCTCGTCACTCCGAGCCGAAGTCCCTCGTCATTCCGAGCCGAGTTTCGTCGTCATTCCGAGCCGGAGGCGAGGAATCTCACCCGCACGCCGCGCCGAGATCCCTCGCTTCGCTCTGGATGACACTCCGAGCCGAAGTCCCTCGTCATTCCGAGCCGAAGTCCCTCGTCATTCCGAGCCGAAGTCCCTCGTCATTCCGAGCCCATGTTCCTCGTCATTCCGAGC
>JBBIQI010000301.1:0-3158 GCA_037442465.1 Burkholderiales bacterium | reverse complement strand
GCGCGCGCGTGGCCGCGCGCGCGGCCGCCGATCGCGACGCCTCCGACGCCACGCTCGACGTGCTCGCGCGGCAGACGGCCTGGCGCGAGGATCTGCAGCCGGACGAACCGGTGCTGCGCATCGACACCGACGCCGCGCCCGACGAAGTGGTGCGCCGCTGCGAGGCGCTCGCCGGCGCGCTCGCGGTGAAGGACGAGCCCCGATGACGCGCGTTGCCGGACACCGCCGGCTTGACGGTCATCAAGCGCGCCCCGCAGTGCGCGTCCATGCTTGCGGACGAACGCTCGCATGTGGCAGCCTGACCAGACCGTTCCGAGTCCGCCGCTATCCCCACTGGTTACCGAACGACAGGAGGTCAGAATGGCCAACGGACATTGGATCCTGGTCGCCAACGGATCACGCGCGGTCTGCTACAGCCGCGATGCGCGCAAGTCCGCCTGGACGCTCACGCGCGAGGCCGAGTTCGAGCACGCCGCCAGCCGGTTGAAGGGCTCCGAGCTGGTCGCCGACCGCCCGGGCGGCGTGCGCGGCCACGGCAACGACAGCACCAAGCTCGTGCCGCGGACGGATCCGCGCCGCAACGAGGTCGAGCAGTTCGCGCGCGAGCTGGGCCAGCATCTGGCCGCGGCGCTGAAGGCGGGGCGCTTCGAGCGGCTGACGCTGGTGGCGTCCAACCCCTTTCTCGGGGTGCTCGCCGGGCAACTGCCGGCGGCGGTTCGCCGCTGCGTCGACGCGCAACTGGCGCACGATTACACGCAGCTCGCGCCGAAGCAGTTGCAGGCGCGGCTGAAGGAACAACTCGGAAGCCCGAAATGAACCTCGTCCCCGCAGGCACGCCGGTGCCGGCCGAGCGACTCGCGCGGCGCGCCGATCTGTCGGCGATCGAATTCGAGACCACCGCCGAGCTGGCGCCGATCGAGCTGCCGGTCGGACAGGAACGTGCGCTCGACGCGGTGCGCTTCGGCGCGCGCATCGAGCACGCCGGCTTCAATCTGTTCGTGATCGGCTCGCCGGGCAGCGACATGGACCGCACGGTGAAAGCGATGCTGGAGGCCAAGGCGCGCGACGAGCCGGTGCCGCCCGACTGGGTCTACGTGCACAACTTTGCCGCTCCGCAGAAGCCGCGCGCGATGCGACTGCCGCCGGGGCGCGGTCCGCAGTTCCGCGACGCGATCCGCGATCTGATCAAGGACCTCGAGGTCGCGCTGCCGGCGGCGTTCGAGTCGCAGGACTACCAGGCGCGCCGTGGCGCGATCGACGAGTCGTTCCGCCGCAAGCAGGAGGAGGCGTTCGGTGCGCTGACGCGCGAGGCGGCCGAGCGCTCGGTCGCGGTCGTGCGCACGCCGTTCGGCTTCGGTATCGCGCCGCTGCGCGACGGCGAGGTGCTCAAACCCGAGCTGTTCAACGCGCTGCCCGAGGACGAGCGTGCGCGCGTGCAGGCCACGCTGCAGGAGTTCGAGAAGAAGCTCGAAGCGATCCTGCATTCGATCCCGCGCTGGGACAAGCAGCGCCGCGACGAGATCCGCGCGCTGAACCGGGACACCGCGCGCTTCGCGGTCGGCCATTCGATCGACGAGACGCAGACGCGTTTCACCGACCTGCCGCAGGTGCTCGAGCACCTGGACGCGATGCGCGCCGACCTGCTCGACAACGTCGGCGCGTTCATCACGCCGGCGCAGACGAGCGACGGCGAGGGCGAGGAAGAGTGGGCAACCACCGGGCCGCTGGACCGCTACGAGGTCAACGTGCTGGTCACGCATCCGGCCGACGCACCCGGCGCGCCGGTGGTCGAGGAACTGCATCCGACGCTGGGCAACCTGGTCGGTCGCATCGAGCACGAATGGCACCGCGGCGTGATGGTCACGAGCTTCCGGCGGCTGAAGCCCGGCGCGCTGCACCAGGCCAATGGCGGCTACCTGCTGCTGGACGTGCGCAGCGTGTTGATCGAGCCGTTCAGCTGGCTCGCGCTCAAGCGCACGCTGCGTGCGCAGCAGATCAAGATCGAGCGTGTCGACGATCTGCTCGGACTGACCACGACCGTCTCGCTGGAGCCCGACCCGATCCCGCTCGACGTCAAGGTCGTGCTGTACGGCGAGCGCCTGCTGTACTACCTGCTGGCCGAATATGACCCGGAGCTTGCCGAACACTTCAAGGTGCTCGCCGACTTCGAGGATTCGTTCGATCGCGGCGCGAGCAACGAGGCCGCCTACGCGCGCCTGATCGCCGCGATCGCGCGGCAGGCGAAGCTGCGCCCGTTCGACCGCGGCGCCGTCGAGCGCGTGATCGAGCGCGCCAGCCGGCTCGCCGACGACGCCGCCAAGCTCAGCCTGCGCGTCGACCCGCTGCGCGACCTGCTCGCCGAGTCCGACTTCTGGGCGCAGGAAGCGGGTCGTGCGGTGGTCGGCGCGGCCGACGTCGAGCGCGCGATCGCCGAGCAGATCCGCCGCGCCAGCCGCCTGCGCGAACGCATGCTCGAGTCCACGCTGCGCGAGATCGCGCTGATCGACACGACGGGACGCCGCGTCGGCCAGGTCAACGGGCTGTCGGTGCTCGAACTGGGCGGCTACGCGTTCGGGCGCCCGAGCCGCATCAGCGCGCGCGTTCGTCCCGGTGCCGGCAAGGTGGTCGACATCGAACGCGAAGTCGCGCTCGGCGGGCCGATCCACGCCAAGGGCGTGCTGATCCTCGCCGGCTTCCTCGGCGGCCGCTATGCGCTCGACGTGCCGCTGTCGCTGCACGCGAGCCTCGTGTTCGAACAGTCCTACGGCGGCGTGGAGGGCGACAGCGCATCGACCGCCGAACTGTGCGCGCTGCTGTCGGCGCTCGCCGAGCTGCCGCTGCGGCAGGACCTCGCGATCACCGGCTCGGTCAACCAGGCGGGCGAAGTGCAGGCCATCGGCGGGGTCAACGAGAAGATTGAAGGCTTCTTCGATCTGTGCGCGGCGCGCGGCCTGACCGGCACGCAGGGCGTGCTGATCCCGCTGTCGAACGTGCAGCACCTGATGCTGCGCGCAGACGTGATCGAAGCTTGCGCGGCCGGCCGCTTTGCGATCTGGCCGGTGCGCACGGTCGACGAGGCGATCGCGTTGCTGACCGGCGTGGCGGCCGGAGAACGCGGCGCCGACGGCGCGTTCGCGGCCGACACCGTCAACGCGCGC
>JBBIQI010000300.1:0-3162 GCA_037442465.1 Burkholderiales bacterium | reverse complement strand
CGGACCATCACGCGCGCATCGGCCTGCGCGCACGCGTCGACGACCGCGACCGCGGACATGTTGACGATCCTGCGCACCGTCGACGCAGGCGTCAGGATGTGCACCGGCTGCGCCGCGCCGAGCAGGATCGCGCCGATCGTGATGCCGCCGCCGGCGGTCACGCGCAGCGCGTTGTAGGTGATGTTGGCGGCGTCGACGTTGGGCATCACCAGCAGGTTGGCCTCGGCCGGCAGGCTCGAATCGGGCATCAGCGAGTCGAGCACGGACTTCGACAGCGCCGCGTCGGCCTGCATCTCGCCGTCGACCGCGAAGTCGGGCCGGCGCGCCAGCACCAGTTCGAGCGCATCGCGCATCTTCTGCGCGCTCGGCGCCTCCGAGCTGCCGAAGCTCGAATGCGACACGAGCGCCACGGTCGGCACCAGCCCGAAGCGGCGCACCGCCTCGGCCGCGAGCATCGTCATTTCGGCGATCTGCTCGGCGCTCGGATCGACATTGACGTGGGTGTCGCAGATGAAAAGCTGCCGGTTCGGCAGGATCAGAAGCTGCATCGCCGCAAACGTCTTGACGCCGGGCCGCATGCCGATCACGTTTCGCACGTACTTCAGATGGTCGGCGTAGCCGCCGACGGTGCCGCACAGCATGGCGTCGGCGTCGCCGCGCCGCACCAGCATCGCGCCGATCAGCGTCGTGCGCGTGCGCACCTCCGCCTGCGCGAGCGCGCGTGTGACACCCTTGCGGCGGGTCAACTGGTAGTACTCGCTCCAGGTGTCGCGGTAGCGCCGATCGTCGAGCACGTTGACGACCTCGACGTCGCGGTCGAGCCGCAGCCGCAGCCCGTAGCGCTCGATGCGCATGCGGATCACGTCGGGCCGGCCAATCAGGATCGGCCGCGCGATGCCCTCGTCGACGACCACCTGCGCGGCGCGCAACACGCGCTCCTCCTCGCCTTCGGCGTAGATCAGCCGCTTCGGCGACTTCTTCGCCGCCGCGAACACCGGCTCCATCGTGCTGCCGGACTGGTACACGAAGCGGCGCAGCTTCGCGCGATACGCGTCAAGGTCGGCAATCGGTCGGGTGGCCACGCCGCTGTCCATAGCGGCCTTGGCCACCGCCGGCGCGATGCGCTCGATCAGCCGCGGATCGAAGGGCTTGGGGATCAGGTACTCGGGACCGAAGGCGAGGCCTTCCGCGCCGTAGGCGCTCGCGACCTCGTCGGGGATCTCGGCGTGCGTCAGATCGGCCAGCGCGCGCACGGTCGCGAGCTTCATCGCCTCGTTGATCGTCGTTGCGCCGACGTCCAGCGCCCCGCGGAAGATGAACGGGAAGCACAGCACGTTGTTGACCTGGTTCGGATAGTCCGAGCGCCCGGTGCCGATGATCGCGTCGGGACGAACCGCCTTGGCGACCTCCGGCATGATCTCCGGCGTCGGGTTGGCCATCGCCAGGATGATCGGTTGCGGCGCCATCGTCTTGACCATCTCCGGCGTCAGCACCCCCGGCCCCGACAGCCCAAGGAAGATGTCCGCGCCCGACACCGCGTCGGCGAGCGTGCGCGCGGCGGTTTCGCGCGCGTAGCGCGCCTTGCTCTCGTCGAGTCCCGCGCGGCCGACGTAAAGAACGCCCTTGCTGTCGGCGACCAGCACGTTCTCGCGCCGCAGTCCGAGGCTCGCGAGCAGGTCGAGGCAGGCGATCGCCGCCGCGCCCGCGCCGCTGCAGGCGAGTCTTGCCCGCGCGATGTCCTTGCCGACCAGCCGCAGCCCGTTGAGCACCGCCGCGGCGGCGACGATCGCGGTGCCGTGCTGGTCGTCGTGGAAGACCGGAATCTTCATCCGCTCGCGCAGCTTGCGCTCGACGTAGAAGCACTCGGGCGCCTTGATGTCCTCCAGGTTGATGCCGCCGAAGGTCGGCTCGAGCGCGGCGATGATCTCGACCAGCTTGTCGGGGTCGCGTTCGGCGATCTCGATGTCGAACACATCGATGCCGGCGAACTTCTTGAACAGGCAGCCCTTGCCTTCCATCACCGGCTTGCCCGCGAGCGGGCCGATGTTGCCGAGCCCGAGCACCGCGGTGCCGTTGGTGACGACCGCGACCAGGTTGCCGCGCGCGGTCAGCGTGTAGGCCTCGCCGGGATCGCGCGCGATCTCGTTGCAGGCTTCGGCCACGCCGGGCGAATAGGCGAGCGCCAGGTCGCGCTGCGTGACCATCGCCTTGGTCGGAACGACCGAGATCTTTCCGGGCGCGGGCTGACGGTGGTATTCGAGCGCCGCTTCGCGCAGGTTTTCCGACATGACTCCTCCTCGAACTCGGCCGACGCAAGCGGACGCGCAGGCGCCAGGTTCGTCGGTCGAGAGATTACGCCGAGCCCGAGCCGCGACGCACGTCCGCAGCCCGCGAGGATGGCGGCCGGCCGGTGCGATGCGACCCGCGCGGGCGCACGGCTCGCGCGGGGTCTGCCGCCGGCCTGCTACGGGTTGCTTCCCGCATGTGCGGCGGGCAAGGAAGCGATCGCGTCCCGCGCCGGCTGCCGCTCGTCAGCCGCCGGCCTTCGTACGCAGCACGCTTTCGCAAGTCGCGCGTTCGGGCGCCTTCTCAGGCAGCTTTGCGCAATGCTCGCCGAGCCGCTTGCGCAGCGCGGCCAGCACGATGTCCTGGCCGCTCGCTTCGGCCCAGCCGACGAGGCGGCCGCCCATGCGCTCGAGCGTGGCGCGATTGCGCTCGTGGAAGGTCGCGGGCACCGGCTCGAGCTCGCCGATCACGCTGCGCGCGGCCGCCTCGATGCGCGCGGCGGCATCGGGCGCGAGTTCGATCAGCGCGTTGACGTAGGACGCGCCCCATTGCAGCCGCGTCGCCGGGCCCTTCGAGGCCGCGTACGCCTGCTCGTACCAGCCGAGCGCGGCCGCCTTGTCGCCGCGCCGCTTGGCGTTGCTGGCCAGCCCTGACATGAAGTAGTAGGGCGAATGCGAGCGCGCCAGTTCGCGCTTGAGCATCGCATCGGACTCGTCGAGCAGGCCCGCTTCGCGCAGCGCATAGGCGGCCGCACTGATGACGGCCTGGCGCTCGTAGCGATCGGTCGTCTCGCGGTCGGCGCGTTCGGCCGCTGCGCGCACGTCGGCGACGAGCCGCGCCGGCAGCGGCGCGTCTTTCGGCGCGTCCAGCCGCGCC
>JBBIQI010000299.1:0-3172 GCA_037442465.1 Burkholderiales bacterium | reverse complement strand
CGCCGCCGACGCGCACGCCCGGGCGCCGTCGGCGGGGGACGATCCGGGCGCGGGCGAGGCGGGGATCGACGAGACGGTGCGCTGGGTCGGCGTTTCCGCGCACGGCGCGCAGTTCAACGCGACGCCGCTGGCGCCCGGCGAGGCTTTCGCGCGCGTGCGCGCGCAGCAGACACAGGCGTGGATTCTGACCTCGGCCACGTTGACGGTCGCGCAGCGGTTCGATGCGTTCATCGCGGAGACGGGCCTCGTCGACGCGCGAACGCTGCGCTGGGACAGCCCGTTCGATTTCGCGCGGCAGGCGCTGCTTTACCTGCCCGAGTCGATGCCTTCGCCACTCGCGCAGGACTTCGCCGAGCGCGTGGCCGATCTCGCCTGGCCGGTGATCGCGGCTGCGGGCGGCCGCGCTTTCGTGCTGTGCACGACGCTGCGCGCGGTCGAGCGCGTCGCCGAGCGCCTCCGTGCGCACCTGCGCGAAGCGGGCGCCGAACTGCCGCTGCTGGTGCAGGGAACGACGACGCGCCGCGCGCTGCTGGATGCCTTTCGTCGCGCCGGCAATGCGGTACTGGTCGGTTCCGTCAGCTTCTGGGAGGGCATCGACGTGCGCGGCGAAGCGCTGTCGCTGGTCGTCATCGACAAGCTGCCTTTCGCGCCACCGGACGATCCGGTCGTCGCGGCGAAGATTCGCAGGCTGCGCGCGCTCGGCCGCAATCCCTTCGTCGAGTACCAGTTGCCGCAGGCGGTGACGCTGCTCAAACAGGGCGTTGGGCGGCTGATCCGCGCCGAGAGCGATCGCGGCGTACTGATGATCCTGGACGACCGTCTGGTGGCGAAGCCCTACGGCAGGACCGTCATCGCCAGCCTGCCGCCGTTCGCACGCACGCGCAGCGAGGAGCAAGCCTGCGCGTTCTTCCGTTGAGCCCGCTTACTTCCGCGGCGAGGACGACCGACTAGCGTCGGAGCAGGGCCAGATAGCTGCTTTGCGGGAAATTGGCGCGCAGAACGCGCTCGGTGTCGGCGCGCAGGTCGGCGAGCCCGAGCGCTTCATACGAGCGCATCATCAGATACAACGCCTCTTCGGCAGCCGGCGCGCCCTGGTAGTCGCGCAGCGCACCCTGCGCGCGTGCGATCGCCGCCAGATAGGCGCCGCGGCGGAAGTAGTAGCGCGCGACGCTGACTTCGCTTTGCGCCATCGCGTTGACGAGATAGTTCATTCGCAGCCGCGCGTCCTCCGCGTAGCGGCTCGCGGGCCAGCGCTGCACCAGCTCGCGGAACGCCTCGAACGCCTCGCGCATCGCCTTCGGATCGCGCTCGCTCGGGTCCTGCCCGAGACGGCGGCCGAACAGCCCGAGGTCGTCGTTGAAGGACGCGAGCCCTTTCAGGTACTGCACGTAGTCGGCGAAAGGATGATTCGGATTGAGCTTCAGAAAGCGGTCGGCCGCGGTGATCGCCTGCGCCGATTCGCCTTCCTTGTAGTACGTGTACGCGATCTCCAGTTGCGCCTGCTGCGCGTGACGGCCGAACGGAAAGCGCGCTTCGAGCTTCTCCAGCAGCGTACGCGCACGCTGCCAGTTGGCGAGATCCATCTCCGCGCGGGCCTCTGCATATAATCGGTCGGCATCCCACTTCGCCGTCTCGTCGCGCTCGGCGAGCGTGCCGCAGGCGGCCAGCAGCGCCGCGCTGGCCATGCCGAGCGCAACGCGCGCGATCCGGGTCCACATGTCGAGCCGCACTTCGAACCGCATGGCGAGCCGTTCCTGCCGGGAGGGTGCGCGGATTATATCGGCGCGATGAGCAGCGAGCCGCGTGCCGCCGACGATGTCGACGATATCGACTGTGGCTTGCCGCTGCCGCGGCGTTTCAGCGTCAGCGCCGTGCACGGCGGTCAGCGCGTCGACAAGGTGCTGGCCTTGCTGCTGCCCGAGGTCTCGCGCAGCCGCATCCGCCAGTGGATCGAAGCGAACGCGGTGCGCGTCAACGGCGCCACACCGCGACCGCGCGACGAAGTGTTCGAAGGCGACGTCATCGACCTCGATCCTCCGCCCCCACCCGAGGCGCAGGCGCTGCGCGCCGAGCCGATGCCGCTCGCAATCGTGCACGAAGACGACGAGATCATAGTTGTCGACAAGCCGCCCGGACTGGTCGTTCATCCGGCCGCGGGCAACTGGTCCGGCACGCTGCTCAACGGATTGCTCGCGCACGACGCCGAGCTGGCGCGGCTGCCGCGCGCCGGTATCGTGCACCGGCTCGATGCCGGTACGTCCGGGCTGATGGTGGTCGCGCGCACGTTGCGGGCGCAGACCGAGCTCGTCCGGCAGTTGCAGGCGCGCAGCGTCACGCGCGAGTACTGGGCGATCGTTTTCGGTGAAGTTCGACCGGCCGCGACGATCGACGCGCCGATCGGCCGCGACCCGCGCAACCCGCTGCGCTTCAAGGTCAGCCATGCCGCCGGTGCCCGGCCGGCGCGCACCCACGTTCGCCGCGTGCAGACGGCCGCTTGCGGCGCGATCACATTCAGTTGGATCGCTTGCCGGCTCGACACCGGTCGTACGCATCAGATCCGCGTGCATCTCGAGTCGATCGGCCATCCGCTGGTCGGCGACCCCGTCTACAACAAGTCTGCGCCGCGTACCGGTGGCGGCGCGCGGCCGCCGGGTGGCGAGGCGCCTGCGTGGGCGCGCTTCGTGCGCCAGGCGCTGCACGCGTGCCGGCTCGCGCTCGACCATCCTGCCAGCGGCGAGCGAATGGACTGGTTCCGCGCACCGCCAGCGGACATGCGCGCTCTGATGCGCGCGCTCGGCCTGCGCGGTGGCGACGGTCCGGTGGCGGCATTCGAATGAGTGCGGATCCGCGCTGGATCGTTCCGGACTGGCCGGCGCCGCCCGGCGTGCGCGCGCTGATCACGACGCGTGCGGGCGGTGTTTCGCGCGGCCCGTGGGGGGTGCCGCCGCAGGGCGAGGGCGGCATGAATCTCGGCTTCGGCAACGGCGACGACGCCACGGCGGTCGCGGCCAATCGGCAGCGCCTGCGCGCGCTGCTTCCGGACGAGCCGCGCTGGCTGCGGCAGGAGCACGGTGCGCGGGTCGTCGAAGCGGAGTCGGTCGCCGCGCCCGTCGCGGCCGACGCCTCGACTGCGCTTGCGCCGAACGTCGTCTGCGCGGTGCTGGTCGCCGAT
>JBBIQI010000298.1:0-3187 GCA_037442465.1 Burkholderiales bacterium | reverse complement strand
AACGCCCCGAGGCAGCAGAGCGAACGGATGGCATATCGTCAAGTGCCGGATTTAGGGTCAACGTCCGCTCAGCCTGCGATGCAGGCAGTCCAGATACGCCGCATTGATCGCCGCGATGTCGGCCGGCAGCGTGCCGCGCTGGGTCTGCCAGATGATGTCGCCCAGGCATTCCATCGCCTCGTGTGCGGCGGCGTGTTCGTCCGCGGCGCGCGCGGCGAGGCGGGCGAACAGCGCGCGCACGCCCGCTGGCTGGTCGATCGAAAGTTGCTCGTCGATCGCCAGGTGCATCGAAAGATGCAGGAACGGATTGGTGACGCCGCGCTCGACCGTGAACTCCTCGCCGAGCGCGCGCTCGGGATCGTCAAGCAGCGGGTGATACTCGGGATGCGCGGCGATCCACTTCAGCGCCAGCGCCTCGAGCGGCGTCAACACTTCGCGCTCGCGGTCCTTGCGGCGCGCCTCGCAGAAGAAGCGGCGGACGTCGTCGCGTGAAGGGTTGAACATGGACGCTGGAGCCAATGCAGCCGAATCGGCGCAGCCGGCGGCGCGCGCTCGTGCGTCGGGCGCGCTCGCGGTCGCGCTGTCGGCGGCCGCGTTCGGTGCGATGCCGCTCTTCGCGCGCCAAGCCTATGCGGCCGGCGTCGACCTGACGGGCATTCTAGTGCCGCGTTTCGCGCTCGCCGCGCTCATGCTCGCGCTGATCGCGTGGCGCAGCGGCGTGCGCCGGCCGACGCGCCGGCAGACGCTCGCGCTCGTCGCACTCGGCGGCATCGGCTACGTCGGCCAGACCTTCCTGTACTTCACCGCGCTGAAGCATGCGAGCGCCGGGCTGGTGGCGCTGCTGCTGTACGCGTTCCCGTTCATCGTTGCCGTGCTCGCGGCGGTCTTCCTGCACGAGCGGCTCGGCGCGCGGCGCATCGCCGCCTTGCTGGCAGCAAGCGCGGGGCTTGCGCTGACGATCGGCGGCGGGGCCGGCAGTGCGCTGGGGGTCGCGCTCGGCCTCGGCGCGGCGGTCGTCTACTCCGTCTATATCGTCGCCAGCACGCGCGTGATGCGCGGGGTCGATCCGTTCGTGGCGTCGAGCATCGTCTGCGCGGCGGCGGCGGTCAACTACTCGCTGTTCGCGCTCGCTCGCGTGGCCCTCGGGGTGCCGGTGCAGTTCCCGCACGACGCCGCCGGGTGGCTGAACGTCGGCGCGATCGCGCTGATCTCGACGGTCGTCGCGGTCAGCGCGTTTTTCTACGGGCTCAAGCGGCTTGGCGCGTCGCTGACATCGGTGCTGTCGACGCTGGAACCGGTCGTCAGCGTGCTGCTCGCGGCGCTCGTGCTGGGCGAAGCGGTCAGCGCGATGCAGGCGCTCGGCGGCTCGCTGGTGATCGGCACCGCCATCTGGCTGGCGCTCGATCGGCGCGACGCTTGAGTTCGCCGCCAGCGGGCGTCGGGGCGAGCGTGTGAGGCTGTGGTCAGTTCGGCGCCGTCGTCTTCGATCGATACTCGCACCACTCGGCGATCGGGCAGCGCCAGCACTCGGGCCTGCGCGCCTTGCAGACATAGCGGCCGTGCAGGATCAGCCAGTGGTGCGCGTCCTTCTTGAACTCGTCGGGGACAAGCTTGTCCAGCTTTCGTTCGACCTCCTCGACGGTGCTGCCGGGCGCGAGTCCCGTGCGGTTGGCGACGCGGAAGATATGCGTGTCGACCGCGATGGTCGGCTGGCCGAACGCGGTGTTCAGGATCACGTTGGCGGTCTTGCGGCCCACGCCGGGCAGCTTCTCCAGTGCCTCCCGCGTGGCGGGCACCTCGCCGCCGTACTCGTCGAGCAGGATGCGGCTGAGCTTAACGAGGTTCTTCGCCTTCGTGCGGTATAGGCCGATGGTCCGGATGTAGGGAATCAGCCCGTCCTCGCCAAGCGCGGCGATCGCCGCCGGCGTGTTGGCGACCTTGAACAAGGTGCGGGTCGCGAGGTTGACGCTCTTGTCCGTCGCCTGCGCGGACAGCACGACGGCGACCAGCAGTTCGAACGGCGTCGAGTAGCGTAGTTCGGTCGTCGGTTCGGGATTGGCTGCGCGCAGCCGCTCGAAGATCGCGCGGCGCTTGGCGGGATTCACGCTTTCGCGTCCTTCTCGTCGTCGTGGATGGCGGAGCAAGAACGGGCGGAAGCGGGGTTTCGCGCAGCATCGCTGCGCGCTGCTGTCGCCGGACCGCCTTGCAAGGCGGTCCGTGGAACGGGCCGAACCCCCTCGCTGCCCATCCAGAGCGCCCGCGGAGCGGGCTGCGCGGACGCGGCCCGCCGCGCCCGCGCCCGCTCGATCGCCGCCTGCACGATCGCGCTTTTCTGCTCGATCTGCACGCGCGGCAGATCGTCGCGCCCATCGGGTTGTCCGATCTTCGCGAGCGCTTTCGCGGCGAGGCGTTCGTCGTGCTCGGTCTTCTCGCGCTGCAGTCTCACGTTGCGCGCGTCGTAGCGCGCGCGCGCCGCGTCCGCATCCGCCCGCGTCCAGGCGCGCGGCGGCTCGACCGGGATCATCGCGATGCAGTCCATCGGGCAGGGCGGCAGGCAAAGATCGCAGCCGGTGCACCACTGCGGCACGACCGTGTGCATTCGCTTGGCGGCGCCGACGATGGCATCGACCGGGCAGGCCTGGATGCACAGCGTGCAGCCGATGCACAGCCGCTCGTCGATCAGCGCGACGCGCAGCGGCCGCTCGACACCGTTGGCCGGGTTCAGCGGCAGCGCCGGTCGGCCTAGCAGCCTGGCCAGCTTCTCGATGCCGGCTGCACCGCCGGGCGGGCACTGGTTGATCTGCGCCTCGCCGGCGGCGATCGCTTCCGCGTACGGCCGGCAGCCGGCGTAGCCGCACTTCGTGCACTGCGTCTGCGGCAGCAGCGCGTCGATCGCGTCGGCGAGTGCGGAATCGGCGGCGATGTCCATGCGTGGATTATTCCAGCACGCAGCGGCGATGCGGCCGCGTCGGTCGTTCCCGCGGTCGAACACGGAGGACCGGAGGTGGAATCGCTCCCTCGATCCGGGTCAACGCGTTGCGCGTTCGATCGTCGCAAGCGTCTCGCGATAGCGCTCGCTGCGCGCACCGCCGAGCGCGACGGCGCGCTGCGCGGCGGTGCGCGCAGCGTCGGGGCGGCCGTCGGCGAGCAGGGCGAGCGCGAGGTTGTTCCAGCCGTCGGCGGCCTG
>JBBIQI010000297.1:0-3188 GCA_037442465.1 Burkholderiales bacterium | reverse complement strand
CGCTGCCAGCGCGCGTACGCGCGCATCCGTCAGCGGCGCCGCGCTCGCGGACAACGCGATCACCCGGGTGGCAGCAACGCCGGCCGCGCGCTGCGCCGCGCGCGCGGCGTCGACCGCAAGCGCGAGCGGCTCGGCGAGCATCACCATGCCGGGACCGCCGCCGAACGGCCGGTCATCGACCGTGCGATGACTGTCCTGCGTGAAGTCGCGCGGATTCCACGTCGCCAGCTGCCACAGCCCCGCCTCGAACGCGCGGCGCGTGATGCCGTGCGCCGTCAGCGCCTCGAACATCGGCGCAAACAGCGTGATCACGTCGAACCGCATCGCTGCTGACCTCACCAATCCGCTTCCCAATCGACCTCGATCCGGCGCTGCGCCGGGTCGATGCGATCGACGTAGGCATCGACCAGCGGCACCAGCACGGTCGAACCGGCGCCGCCAACTTCCAGCAGATCCTGCGCGCCGTTGCTGCGCAGGCCCCGCACTTCGCCCAGTTCGACGCCGCGCCGATTGACCACACGCGCGCCGATCAGGTCGATCCAGTAATACTGCCCCGGCGCGAGCGCCGGGAAATCTTTTCGTGCCACCGCGATCATGGCGCCCTTGAGGGCGTCGGCGGCTTCCGGCGAGTCGCAGCCTTCCCATTTGGCCAGCAGCAGCGTCCCATGGCGACGCACCGCCGTGACCGCCAGCCGCTGCGGCACACCCTCGCGCAGCAGCCACCAGTTGCGCGTGGCACGCAGCACCTCGGCGTCGGCATCAAAGGGCGCGATCCGCACCCATCCCTTGACGCCATAGGCGCCGCGCACGGCGCCAAGCTCGACCAAGTCGGATGGCTGCCCGTCGCGCACGACCGCTCGCGGCGCCGGACGCGACCGCTCGCGTCGGCCGTCAGGCTGCGCCCTGAGCCTCCGCAGCGGCGGCCGTCTTGCCAAACTCCTTGACCAGGCGAGCCACCGTGGGGCTGAGCTGCGCGCCGACGCCTTGCCAGTATTGCAACCGATCGGCCGCGACGCGGAACTTCGGCTCGTTTTCCGCCGCGACCGGGTTGTAGAAGCCGACGCGCTCGATGAAGCGGCCGTCGCGCGGATTGCGCGAGTCGGTCGCGACGATGTTGAAAAACGGGCGCTTCTTGGCGCCGCCGCGGGCCAGTCGAATCACGACCATGAACTTTTCCTTTGCGAATCCGGAACTTGCGCTTGCGCGAAAAGGCGTGAATTGTAGCCGCCGGGCCCAGCGCGGGCAAGCCGCGCGCCTTCAGTAGCTGCTGGTCAGTCCGACGCCGACGGTCGCGCGCCGGCTGTCGTAGATGCTCGCGTTCGAGTCGAGCCGCGTGTAGGCGACCGCAAAGCGTGGCGCCAGGCCGAACACCGACCACTCGCGCGAGGTCAGATCGAGCGCGACGAGGCCGGAGGCGTCGCGCCGGGCACTCGCGAAACCGGGTTCGATCGCGTCGTACCTCGCGCGCCCGACAGCGGTGCGCGCCTCGACGATGACACCGCCGCGGAACTCCCGCAGCCAGTTCGCGCGCAGTTCGCCATAGCGAAAGCCGCGCCAGTCGTCGCGCGCGCGGCTGGTACCGACCGTGGCGCCCATGCCGTAGGCGATCGAGCCGGGTCGCACCCAGCGTAGATCCGTGAGAAGAAACGCCTGGTTGGCGGTCGCGCCCTGCAGCTCCGTGAAATCGATCCGCCGCGCCAGCGCCGTCGTGGTCCATGTGATCTCGTGATCGACATAGACGGTCGCGCCCGCCTGCAGCAGCCCGCCCGTGTACCAATGGCGCCCCTGGTACTGCGAGGCGAGCGCGCCGACTTCGGCCGAATAGGTCGTACGCCCGGCGCGCAAGACGCGCCCTGCGCTCGCCTGCCCGAACAGGAAGTCGTCGAGCCGACCGCCGTAGTCGCGCCAGTCGACCGTGCCACGCAGGAAAGTGCGCAGATCGGCACCGAGCGCCAGACGCCCGTTGGCGAGGACGCCGAGTCCGTAACTGCCGTCGCCAACGACGGTCGAGGCGTTGCCGGCGGCGTCGACCACCGTGCGGCTGCGCACCGGCGGCAGCGTGTTGATCGCGAAGCTCGCCGTCGTCGACGCCTCCCGGATGCGCCGCAGATCGCGCACAGCCCCCGCTCCTTTTGTGGCAAAGGCAGCTGGGCGCCGAGGGCCAGCTCGAGGTGATAGCGCGCGGCGACGAGATCGCCCGCCTGCTCGAGCGCCAACGCCAGCTCGAGGCGCGCTTCGCCGTTGCCCGGGTCGCGCGCGAGCACTGCGCGCAGCGCCGCGATCGCCTCGTCGAGCCGACCGGCCGCGCGCAGCTGTTGCGCCGACTGCAGCGGCGTGCCGGTCTGCACCTGCGCGGCCGCGTGCGTGCAGGCGAGGAGGAGTACGCAGCAGACCATTCGCCGCAGCGGCATCGTCGTTCCTCCGCGTTCGATCGGGTCCGTATCATAGGGGCGCTCCTCTGGCCGTCTTCGAACGTGAGCTTCCGTCACAAAGCACTTGCCGCGCTGCTTGCCGCGGTTGCCGGCGCGTTTGGCGCGCACCGCATTTACCTGGGACAAAGACTCTGGTGGCTGCCACTGGCGGTGAGCCTCGTGATGCTTCCGCTGCTCGCCGGCGTGCGCAACTGGTATCAGTCCCCGGCCTTTTTCGTGCTAATGATCCCGGTCATCGCGGGCTTCATCGAGGCGCTGGTCATCGCGCTGATGCCCGACGAGCGTTTCGACGCGCGCTTCAACGCCGACTCCGACCGCCGCAACCGCAGCGGCTGGGATGCGGTGCTGGTCGCGATCGCCTCGTTGATGGTCGGCGCGACAGTCCTGATGACGACGATCGCGCTGCTGTTCCAGACCTACTTCGAGCACGCGCTCGGCCTGCCGCGCTGACGGGCGCTAGCCCGGATATTTCACGGGGGCGCGGCAGTTGCGCGAGCGCATTGCGCGCGGCAGGTTGCGCGAGACGGTCGCAGCCAAGGCCAGAGGGCCTTGGCGAGAAGTTGAGCGCAAGATGACCGCGCAGGCGCCGCGCAAACCCGCGCAGCCCCGGCGATACGGAACGGATTGCGCTCGGCGAACCGCAAGTGCCTGTCGAAGAAAATGAAAGTACGCACGCGGGGGCGACCTCGTGAAATATCCGGGCTAGAACAGATCGAGCTGCGGTGTGCGCGGCGGCATGAACCGGTCGGTGCGCAG
>JBBIQI010000296.1:0-3242 GCA_037442465.1 Burkholderiales bacterium | reverse complement strand
TGCGCTCGGGATGACGGAACCGGTGCGTTCGGAGCCGAAAACATTCGAAAGCTGGTGGTGTCAGGAGGTCAAGTAATCATCAATCGTTTCCCTTCAACGCAAGTGCCTCACCACAGAGGCACGGAGAAAGACGCAACGGCAAGCCCTTGCTCGCATTCCCCGCCTGACCTGCCGGGTGAGCGTGCCCGTTCACACGACGGTTCGTCTTTTCTCGGCGCTGTCCGCGTTCGTGGGGTTCGAATGCGCTTTTCAGGTGCGACGGACTTGCACGCACCCTCTGCGCTTCCGCGCTAAGAGAAGGCGACGGTTTCGGGCCTG
This sequence comes from Burkholderiales bacterium, assembly GCA_037442465.1. GTDB lineage: Bacteria > Pseudomonadota > Gammaproteobacteria > Burkholderiales > Burkholderiaceae_F > DSNY01. Next base: position 2,924 of record JBBIQI010000296.1, on the reverse strand, counting down.
CGCAACTCTTCCGAGCCTGTCAGCGCGCGCGCCGGGTTTTCGCCGCTGGCGTGCGTTTGACCGCAGCCTTCGCCGGCGCTTTGGTCGGTCGCGCCGCGGTCTTCGCCGCGGGTCTTGCTGCCGGGGTCTTGGCGGTCTTCGCCGCGTACTGCGTCGGGGCGGGTTCTTCCGCGGCAGGCGCCGACTTCGCGGCGCGCTTGGCCGCGGGCTTTTGGGCCGCAGGCTTGGCGGTACGCGGCTCGAATTCGAACCCGACGGTGCCGTCCGGCTTCTTGACAAGGAACGCCGCGAACTTGCGGCGCGTCCGGTTCGACACGAAGCCGCGCAGCAGGTCGGTGCGTCCGTCCGCGAGCAGCTTTTTCATCTGCTCGGGCTCGATCGGTTGCTGCAGGATCACCTTGCCGGAGCGAAAGTCGCAACTGCGCTCGGGCCCGACGCTCTTTTCGCAGACGTAGGCCATCGGCTGCTCGAACACGCGCGCGCCGCATTTCGGGCACGCGCCGAGCGGGGCTTGCTCGCCGAAGTCGACCGCCTCGGCGCCTTCCTCCGCGCCGGGCGGCGCGTTGCCGAAGTCGAACTCCAGCTTGTAGTCGGGCGGCACCAGCTTGAGCACCGCGGCGAACGGACGGCCGATCCGGCTGCGAAAGCCCGTCAGCGGGCCGACCTGTTTGTCGCGCAGAAGTTGCTCGACCTCGTCGATCTCGAAAAAACGGCTGCCCGGATGCTTGCTGATCGAAAACTCGCACTTCGTGCAGGCGAAGCGCCGGTAGTTTTCCTTGACCTTGGCGCCGCATTTCGGGCACGGGGTCTTCAGCGTTACGTAGTCGCCGGGGACTTCGCCTCGTTCGGCGCCCTTGCGGATGCGTTCGACGATGTCGCGTGTCATCCGCTCGATGCCTTTCATGAAGGCGTCGCGCTTGAGCTTGCCGCGCTCCATCTGCGCGAGCTGGTACTCCCATTCGCCGGTCAGCTCCGGCGCGTCGAGCGCGTCGACGCCGAAGCCGCGCAGCGCGCGCAGCAGCTGGAACGCCTTGGCGGTCGGGTGCAGCTCCCGGCCGTCGCGTACCAGGTACTGCTCCGCGATCAGCCCTTCGATGATCGCCGCGCGCGTGGCCGGCGTGCCGAGCCCTTTGCCGGCCATCGCCGCGCGCAGGTCTTCGTCGTCAAGCAGTTTGCCCGCGCCTTCCATCGCCGACAGCAGCGTGGCTTCGTTGTAGCGGGGCGGCGGCTTGGTCTGCAGGCCGACCGCTTCGATCGCTTCGGTTCTCACGCGTTCGCCGGCATCGACCTTGGCGAGCGTCTGCTCGGCCTGCGCCTCCTTGCCGTAGACCGCGAGCCAGCCGGGCTCGACCAGCACCTTGCCTTCGGTCTTGAACCGGTGCTCGCCGACCGCAGTGATGCGCGTCGTCACGAGATACTCGGCCGGCGGAAAGAAGATCGCCAGAAAGCGCTTGACGACCAGGTCGTAGATCTTCTGTTCGGCTTCCGAAAGGTGCTTCGGCTCCTGCAGCGTCGGGATGATCGCGAAGTGGTCCGACACCTTGCTGTTGTCGAAGATGCGCTTGTTCGGCTTGATCCAGCCGTGCTTCTGGATCGCCTTGGCGAACGGCGCGTAGTCGCGCAGATGCCCGACCACGTCGACCGTCTGCTTGGCGACTTTCAGATAGTCCTCGGGTAGCGCGCGCGAATCGGTCCGCGGGTAGGTCAGCACCTTGTGCCGCTCGTACAGCGCCTGCGCGAGCGACAGCGTGGCCTTCGCCGAAAAGCCGAAGCGAGCGTTGGCCTCGCGCTGCAGCGAGGTGAGGTCGAACAGCAGCGGCGCGGCCTGCGTGCTCGGCTTGGCTTCCTCGCTGACCGTTCCGGGCTTGCCGCGACACGCCGCGACGATCGCCTCGGCCTTGCGTTGATCCCACAGCCGCTCGGCGCGCGCATCCGGATCGTCATCGCGCTTGCGAAAGTCGGGGTCGAACCAGCGGCCTTCGTACTCGCCGGCCCGGGCCGCGAACGTCGCGCGCACCTCCCAGTAGTCGCGCGGGACGAAGCGCTGGATTTGCTCCTCGCGCTCGACCACGAGCGCCAGCGTCGGCGTCTGTACACGGCCGACGGTGGTCAGGAAGAAGCCGCCGTCGCGGCTGTTGAACGCGGTCATCGCGCGCGTGCCGTTGATGCCGACCAGCCAGTCGGCCTCGGCACGCGAACGCGCCGCTTCCTCCAGCCGGTGCATTTCGGCGTCGCTGCGCAACTGCTCGAAAGCTTCGCGGATCGCCGCCGGCGTCATCGACTGCAGCCACAGCCGCTTGATCGGTTTCCTGACGTTCGCGTACTGCACGATGTAGCGGAAGATCAGCTCGCCTTCGCGGCCGGCGTCGCACGCGTTGACGAGCTGCGTCACGTCCTTGCGCTTGATCAGCCGGGTCAGCAGCTTGAGCCGCTCCTCGGCCTTCTTGTCGATCGGTTCGACCTCGAAGGCCGGCGGGATCATCGGCAGATGCGCGAAGCTCCACTTGCCGCGCGTGACTTCGACCGGGTTCGAAAGCTGCAGCAGATGGCCGACCGCTGAGGCCAGCACGTAGTCGTCGGACTCGTAGTAGTCCTGGTGGCGGGTGAACCCGCCGAGCGCACGCGCGATGTCCGCGGCGACGGAGGGTTTCTCGGCGATGATCAGCGATTTGCTCATCTGGATTCGAAAAAAAGCCGCCTACTCGGATTCGGACTGCACCCGAACGAACAGGCGGCTTCCTTTTTTCAGGATAACAACGAAACGGGGCCGACGCGCAAGTCGGCGGCGGCCCGCGCAATCCGTAGCGTCGTGCCGCGCGGGCCGCCGGCGCCGGCGCGCGGTGTCGGCGGCGCGCGCATCGCCCGCCCTCCGCGGCGGCGAGACCGGCCTGCATCGAAGGCCGCCTCAAAGGCTGTGCCCGGCC
>JBBIQI010000295.1:0-3304 GCA_037442465.1 Burkholderiales bacterium | reverse complement strand
CGTTGGGCAGCGGCGGACTGCACGGCCTCGTTCATGTCGGCGCGATCCGCGCGTTCCAGCAGCTCGGGTTCCGTCCGCACGCGATCGCCGGCTGCAGCGTCGGCGCGATCGCCGGCGCACTTTGGGCCGCGGGACTGAACGCCGACGACATCGAAGCGGTCGCGCTCGACGCCTCGTGGCGCGAGCCGGCGCGCTGGCGTCTGCCGCGTTACGGGCTGGCAGAACTCGCCCGACTGCGGCGACTGATCGAGCAGCGCACGAACGGCGCCCGCATCGAGACGCTTGCCATCGCGTTCGCGGCGGTGGCGACGAATCTCGCAACCGGCCGCGGCGAAATCCTCGCGCGCGGCGCGCTCGCGCCCGCGGTGGCCGCGTCCTGCGCAGTGCCGATCCGCTACGAGCCGGTCGAGATCGACGGCCGCCAGCTCGTCGACGGTGCGCTGACCGCGCCGCTGCCAGTGGACGCCGCGCGCGCGCTCGGCGCCGACTTCGTCATCGCGATCGACGTCGCGTACCGGCCGTACGAGGAAGCGGTCAGCGGCATCACCGGCATGGCGTTTCAGATGTTCCACATCATGGTCAATCAACTGATCGCCGAACAGGTCCGGCGCGCCGATCACGCGATCCGGCTCGACGTTCATTCGCTCGCGATGGGCAGCGGCGAACGCGCGTTGATCGATTTCGGCGAAAAGGTCGTGCGCGAAGCATGGCCGGCGCTGCAATCGAGGATCGGCGGGTAGACGGGGGCAGTTCGATGAAGCTCAACGCATCCGGCGGCGCACGCCCGCGCTGGATCTACGCCGCGGGCGCGGTCGGGCTCGTGCTGATCGCCGCCCTGCTGTGGTGGGACGCCGCGCAGCGCGGCGGCAGGCCGACGGCGGGCGACGTCCCGGACATGAACGACGCGCGCCGCATCGCCGCGGGCCGGCGCGTCTATGACGCGCATTGCGCGTCCTGCCATGGTGCGAACCTCGAAGGCCAGGCGGACTGGAAAACGCGCCGCGCCGACGGGCGCCTGCCGGCGCCGCCGCACGACGACAGCGGCCATACCTGGCATCACCCGTTCGACGTGCTGTTCGCGATCACCAAGCGTGGCCTGGTACCGCCGTACGCGCCGGCGGGCTACGCGAGCGACATGCCCGGCTTCGGCTCACGCCTGAGCGACGAAGAGATCTGGAACGTGCTCGCGTACATCCGCAGCCGCTGGTCCGACAAGGTGCGCGCTACGCACGACGAGTTGCAGCGACAGGTCGCGGCGCAAGGCGCCCGGTAAGCGAGCTCTTGCGCAGGCGGCTCGGACCGCCGTCGTTTGCGTTGGGTCAACGTCCGCCACTCGCACGGCGCACCTGTCAGCCTCGTCATCTGAGCGTCGGCTTCGTGTCGGGTTCATCCCCATAGAGTGCGAACCAGCGAGGCGCCGAACGAAACCCATCGACCGGCATCTCCGAAAACCCCCTGATCAACCCCGAAAGGAGCCTGTCATGTTGAACCGCAAACACACGATGGCCGCCGCGATTGCCGCCGCGCTGCTCGTCCCTGCCGTGGCTTCGGCCGGCAGCGAGGTCGACGTCCCGGCCGGCGACATGAGTTTCGTCTTCAAGTTCGAACCGTCCCGGCTCACGCGCGAGGAAGTGCAGCGCGCGCTGACGTATCCCGACGTGGCAGCGGACGGTTGGCGTTTCGTCGGCGGGGAAGCCGGCTGGAGCGCCGAAGGCGCTCGCTTGAACTATGCGAACGGCCGCCTCGCGCATGACGCTCTGTGCCTGTTCGATCCGGCCAAGGCCCAGCCGGCGAAGGGCTCCGGCCCGATCGACCGCGCGCTATATCAGGGCGCGTAATCGAGCCGCAGCTTTGGGGCGCCGGGCGCGGCGTGGTCGCTCCCGGCGCTTTGCGTTTTCGTTCAGGGGTACCCTTATCGCGGGGTTCGGCGAACGACGCCGACATGACAAGGTCGTAATCTTCGCGTCATGTTTACGGCTGATTGACGCGCCTACGCTGAAGCGGTCGTGATCGAACGTTCGGCGAGGGTGTTGGCGATGAAACTGCTGCTGGCCGAAGACGAACGCCAGGCCGGCGAATACTTGGTCAAGGGCCTCGGCGAAAACGGTTGGATCGTCGACTGGGTGCGCAACGGCGTCGACGCCGTGCACCTGGCTGGTAACGCCGAGTACGACGTGATCGTGCTCGACGTCGGCCTGCCGAAAATGGACGGCTGGGAGGCGATCAAGCGCATCCGCCATGACAACCGCACGCCGGTGCTGTTCCTGACCGCGCGCGACCGCGTCGAAGACCGCGTGCGCGGCCTCGAGCTCGGCGCCGACGACTATCTGGTCAAGCCGTTCGCGTTCTCCGAGCTGCTGGCGCGTGTGCGCGCGCTCGCCCGCCGCGGCAGGCAGCAGGAGCCCGACGTGCTGCGCGTGGCAGACCTCGAAGTGCAGCTCCTGCGCCGGCGCGTCGAACGCGGCGGCCAGCGGATCGACCTGACCCCGAAGGAATACGCGCTGCTGCTTCTGCTGCTGCGGCGCACCGGCGAGGTGCTGTCGCGCACGATGATCGCCGAGCAGGTGTGGGACATGAACTTCGACAGCGATACCAACGTGGTCGAAGTGGCCGTGCGCCGGTTGCGCGCCAAGATCGACGATCCGTTCGACAGAAAACTGATCCACACGGTGCGCGGCTTCGGCTACGTGCTGGAGGAGCGCGGTTGATCGAAGGCACGGACGCGCCCGGCGTGCGCCGGTCGCTCGCGGCGCGGCTGGTGCTGCTGTTCGCCGCGGCGACCGCGGTGCTGCTCGTCGCGCTCGGCGCCGGGCTGGCGGCGCTGTTGCGCGTGCAGCTCGAGGCGCGCGACCACGAGGAGATCGACGGCAAGACCGAGCTGGTTCAGCACCTGTTGCACGAGCTGACCACCGCCGAAGGCATCGAGTCCGAACGCGCGCGTTTCGCCCAACTGCGCATCGGGCACTCGCATCTGCAGCTTGGTCTGCGCAGCGGCGCGCGCTGGCTCGTCGAGCCCGAGCCCGGTATCGCCGCGCTGATCGAAGCGGCCGGCGGCGACGACATCCCGCGCGCACCGCAGGTTGGCCGCTACACAATCGGTCACGACGCATGGTGGCTGCGCCGGCTCGACTACGTCGAACCCGGCGGGCGCGAGTACGTCGCCTACATCGCGCAGCACGTCAGCCCAGCGCAGCAGATGCTCGGCGTGCTCGGCGGCGCGATGGCGGCAGCCGGCGTGCTCGGCGTATTGGCGAGCGCAGCGCTCGGCTGGTGGGCGGCGCGCCGCGGCCTGGCGCCGATCGCC
>JBBIQI010000294.1:0-3331 GCA_037442465.1 Burkholderiales bacterium | reverse complement strand
GCGGCGGGCGCGCGCGAGGCGCTGGTGCGTGCGCTCGGCCTCGACGGCGCGCAGGCGGCACGACTGAAGCTGCCGGATCGCCTGCCGGATCTGCCGGCCGCGCCGCGCGACGAAAGCGAGGTCGCGCGCCGCTCGTTCGAGCAGCGGCTCGACGTGCGGCTGGCGCGCGCGGAACTCGAACTCACCGCGCGCAGCCTGGGCTTGACGCGTGCGACCAGCATGGTCGACGCGCTGCATCTCAACGTCAAGCGCAACAGCCAAACCGGCAAAGCGACGCAGCGCGGCTTCGAGATCGAGTTTCCGCTGCCGCTGTTCGACTTCGGCGACGCGCGCCGCGCCGAGGCGCAATCGATCTACATGGCCGCCCTGCACCGCACCGCGCAGGTGGCGCTCGACGCGCAATCGCGGCTGCGCGAGACCTACGGCGGCTACCGCACCGCGTATGAACTCGCGCGCCACTATCGCGACGAGATCGTGCCGCTGCGCAAGAGCATCGCCGACGAGATGCTCCTGAACTACAACGGCATGCTGATCGGCGTGTTCGATCTGCTCGCCGATGCGCGCGAGCAGATCGGCTCCGTGATCCAGTCGATCGAAGTGCTGCGCGACTTCTGGCTCGCCGATGCCGCACTGCAGGCCGCGCTGCTCGGCCATCCCATGGCCGCGCCCGCGATCGGCACGCGCGCGGCCGCCAGCGGCGCGTCCGAACGGGCGCACTGAACCACGAAGCGTCACAGAGAGGATTCGATGACATCACGACGCAATTTCCTGGCGAGCGCCGGCGCGCTGTTCGGCGCGAGCGCGGTCGGCCGCGCGGCGCTGGGCGCAGTGCCCGAGGCGCCCGTGGCCCCCGGCGCGACGATGGCGCCGCCGCTGCATCCGAACGCAGGCCGGCCGTACAACCCGGTGGTCACGCTCAACGGCTGGACCATGCCTTTCCGGATGAAGGACGGCTACAAGGAGTTCCATTTGGTCGCCGAACCGGTCGTGCGCGAGATCGCGCCGGGGATGAAGGCGCACCTGTGGGGCTACAACGGCGCTTCGCCGGGACCGACGATCGAGGTCGTCGAAGGCGACAAGGTCCGCATCTTCGTCACCAACAAGCTGCCCGAGCACACGTCGGTCCACTGGCACGGCCAGCGGCTGCCGAACGGCATGGACGGCGTGGGCGGACTGACGCAGCCGCAGATCAAGCCGGGACAGACCTTCGTCTACGAGTTCGAGGCGCGCCGCCCCGGCACCTTCATGTACCACCCGCACGCCGACGAGATGGTGCAGATGGCGATGGGCATGATGGGCTTGTGGATCACGCATCCGAAGGACCCGAAGCGCACGCCCGGGTATGCCGACGTCGACCGCGACTTCTGCTTCCTGCTCAACGCCTACGACATCGAGCCCGGCAGCTTCACGCCGAAGATCAACACGATGCTCAACTTCAATCTGTGGACCTGGAACTCGCGCAGTTTCCCGGGCATCGATGCGCTGCCGGTGCGGCTCGGCGACCGCGTACGCATCCGCATCGGCAACCTGACGATGACCAACCATCCGATCCATCTGCACGGACACGAGTTCGTCGTCACCGGCACCGATGGCGGCTGGACCCCGCCGGCGTCGCGCTGGCCCGAGGTCACGGTCGACGTCGCGGTCGGTCAGATGCGTGCGATCGAGTTCGAGGCCACCGAACCCGGCGACTGGGCGTTGCACTGCCACAAGAGCCATCACACGATGAACCCGATGGGGCACGACGTGCCGACGATGATCGGCGTCGATCACCGCGAAGTCGTCACCAAGATCAACCGGCTGATCCCCGAGTACATGGTGATGGGAGAGCGCGGCATGGCCGACATGCAAGAGATGGAAATGGCGCTGCCCGACAACACGCTGCCGATGATGACCGGCACCGGCCAGTACGGCCCGCTCGAGATGGGCGGCATGTTCACGGTGGTCAAGGTGCGCGCCGGGCTTGCGCGCGGCGACTACAAGGACCCGGGGCCGTACCAGCACCCGGCGGGGACTCGCGCATACGAGTGGAAGGGCGAGAGCGCCAACCCCGTACGCGCGCCGACCTCGCGCGCGAGCGAAATCCATCCCGCGACAGGCCGCGCAACCGGCCTGCGCGAGATCGAGGTCAGAGTGCGCAAACCGAATTCGCATTCGCACCGATGAACGCTTCCCGCCCCCGCCGCCCGATCTCCCTCCCGCAAGGGCGCAAGGGGCTTCCAACCGCAAACGGTCGTCGATCGTTGGCGGAACTTTGACAAAGGAGAACTCCCATGCACCGATTTGTCCTTCCGGTCGCCGCCGCTGCGGCGCTGCTCGCCAGCGGCGCCGCGCTCGCGCACGGCACGCAGTCGCACGCCGCAGGCCCGAATCTGGAGATGGTCGAAAAGGCGTTCGGCCGGACCGGCGACCCGAAGAAGGTCACGCGCACGATCCGCATCGGCGCGCACGACACGATGCGTTATTCGCCGTCGAGCATCACCGTGCGGCAGGGCGAGACGATCCGCTTCGTCGTCGCCAACGACGGCAAGGTCTTCCACGAAACCGTGCTCGGCACGATCGAAGAGCTGCGCGAGCACGCCGAATGGATGAAGAAGCACCCGACGATGGAGCACGACGCCCCTTACATGGTCCATCTGCCGCCGGGCAAGACGGGCGAAATGATCTGGCAGTTCACCGAGCCCGGCGAGTTCTACTTCGCCTGTCTGATCCCGGGTCACTTCGAAGCAGGCATGCAAGGCTCGATCAAGGTCATTCCGACCGCGCAAGGAGATTGACGATGAGACTCGACGCATTCCGCCGCGCGCTCGTCGCGGCAGCGCTGCTGGTACCGCTGGCCGCCGCCGCGCAGGCGGCGCCGACGGGCCAAGCCGATCTGGCGAGCGGCGAGGTCCGCCGCATCAACAAGGAGCAGAACAAGATCACGCTGCGCCACGGCGAGATCAGGTCGCTCGAGATGCCGCCGATGACGATGGTCTTCACGGTGCGCGACCCCAGGCTGCTCGACGCGGTCAAGGTCGGCGACAAGGTGCTGTTCCGCGCGGCAAAGGAAGACGGCGGCAGCTACGTCGTCACGGCGATCGAACCGGCGCCCTGATCGAAATGCAAACGAGCGAACGCAAAGACGCGCAGGGCGCACGCCGGCGGACAGCCAAGGCGCCCGGCGTCTTTCGCCCTGCGCTGCGTCGGTCGACGCTCGCCGCGCTTTCGGGTTCGCGCGTCGACATCCGTGTCGTCCGTCGCGGCGCGGTGGCGCGGGTGCAATGAACGGACGGCGTGGCGCGTTGCGCGCGGCGGGGCTGGCCGCGACCGCGCCGCTGTGGCCCGCGGC
>JBBIQI010000293.1:0-3361 GCA_037442465.1 Burkholderiales bacterium | reverse complement strand
GGGGCGGACGCTGATTCCCGCCCCGGATCAGATCGCGCCGGCCTGCCTGAGCGCCAGCAGGTCATGCTCGGAACAGCCGAGGAGCTGCCGCAGCACTTCTTCGGTGTGTTCGCCCAGCAGCGGCGGCGGGCGATCGTAGGCGGGCGGGGTGGCCGACATCTTGATCGGGTTGCCAACCAGCGGCACATGGCCGGCGAGCGGATGCGGCAGATCGATACGCAGCCCGCGCGCGACGATCTGCGGGTCGGCGAGTGCCTGGGCGATCGAGTTGATCGGGCCGCACGGCACACCGGCGGCTTCGAGCTGCTCGGTCCAGAACGCGACCGGCCGCGCGCGCACGATCTCCTCCAGCAGCGGCACTAACACCGCACGGTTGCGCACGCGGTCGGCATTCTTCGCGAAGCGGGCATCGGTCGCCAGTTCGGGGCGGCCGGCTATCTCGCAGAACTTCGCGTACTGGCTGTCGTTGCCGACCGCGATGATCACGTGGCCGTCGGCCGCCGCGAACACCTGGTACGGAACGATGTTCTGATGCGCATTGCCGGCGCGGCCGGGCGCCTTGCCGCTGACCAGATGGTTCATGTTCATGTTGGCGAGCATCGCGACCATCACGTCGAACAGCGCGAGATCGAGATGCTGGCCCTCGCCTGTGACTTCGCGGTGCGCGAGGGCGGCCAGGATCGCCACGGCCGAGTACATGCCGGTCATCAGGTCGCTGACGGCGACACCGGCTTTCTGCGGGCCGCCGCCGGGCAGATCGTCGCGCTCGCCGGTGATCGACATGAACCCGCCCATGCCCTGGATGATGAAGTCGTAGCCGGCGCGCTCGCGGTACGGCCCGGTCTGGCCGAAGCCGGTGATCGAGCAGTAGATGAGCTTCGGATTCGCGGCAGCGAGCGATGCGTAGTCGAGCCCGTACTTGGCGAGCTGACCGACGCGGTAGTTCTCGACGAGGATGTCGGACTTGCGCGCGAGCTCGCGTACGAGCCGCTGACCCTCGGGCTTCGAGATATCGATCGTCACCGAGCGCTTGCCGCGATTGGCCGCCAGGTAGTAAGCGGCTTCGGTCGTGTCGCGCCCCTGCGCGTCCTTCAGGTACGGCGGACCCCAGCCGCGCGTGTCGTCGCCGCTGCCCGGGCGCTCGATCTTGATGACGTCCGCACCGAGGTCGGCGAGCAGTTGCGTGCACCAGGGACCGGCAAGCACGCGCGTGAGGTCGAGCACGCGCAGATGACCGAGCGCGCGCGTGGTGTTGTGCGCATTCATGGCCGCGCAGGATAACAAGGCCGTCTCGCTAGACTTCGGGCATGGCACGCAAGATGCCCCCGTGGCTGCTGAAGCTCGGCATGAACCTATGGCCGCCGTTTTGCGGCGCCGGCATCCGCGTCGCGCGCATCGCGCCGGACTTTCGCGAGATCGTCGTCGAGATGCCGCTGCGCTGGTACAACCGCAATTACTTCGGCACGCACTTCGGCGGCTCGCTGTACGCGATGACCGATCCGTTCTTCGCGCTGATGGTGCTGCACAACCTGCCGTCGAACTACCTCGTGTGGGACAAGGCGGCGGCGATCGACTTCGTCGCGCCGGGCCGCTCGCGCATGCGGGCGGTGTTCCGGCTGGGGCAGGACGATCTGGACACGATCCTGAAGCTGACCGCCAATGGCGAAAAGCATCTGCACTTGTTCAAGGTCGACGTGACCGATGCCGAGGGGCTGGTCGTCGCGCGTGTCGAAAAGATCGTGTACGTGCGCAGAAAGAAGGATTCGGGATCGAGGATTCGGGATCGAGGACTTGGGATCTTTTGACCATTACTTATCTTCGTGACACGCGCCAGCCGCTTGGCGTACGCATGGCTGAGCCCTCGTCATTCCGAGCCAAGGGCGAGGATCTCCGCTGCTCGCAGTGCCCGGATCCGTCGCTGCGCTCGGGATGACGGAACCGGCGACAGCGAAGGCGAGGCGAACTCGCAAGGCAGCGGTGTCACGAGGTTGCGTAATCCTCGGTAGGATCGAGTCGACCGCGGTCGGCGCGCCGCGCCCGCTCTATCCGCAATTCGACGCCCAACGATGTCGCACTTCTGTCCCTGGCCCTATCCCCGCGTGATCGCGCATCGCGGCGGCGGCGCGCTGGCGCCGGAGAACACGATCGCCGCGATCGATGTGGGCCGTGCGCATGGTTTCAACGCGATCGAGATCGATGCGATGCTGGCGCGCGACGACGTGCCCGTGCTGATGCACGACGCGACCGTCGACCGCACGACCGACGGCACGGGCGCGGTGGGTGCGCTCACGGCGGAGCAACTCGGACGGCTCGACGCCGGTGTCCGCTTCGCGGCGCGCTTCCGCGGCGCGCGGGTACCGACGCTGGCCGCAGCGATCCGCCATTGCCGCGCGCACGGGGTCTGGATCGATCTTGAGATCAAGCCGGGCGGCGGCGACGCGCGACGCACCGGCGACATGGTTGCCCGTGCGACGGCCGCGCTCTACGCCGACTGCGTACGGTCGGGCGGCGACCGCGCCGAGTCGGTCGATGCGCGCGCGCCGCTGCTCAGTTCGTTTTCCGGCGAGGCGCTCGCCGCCGCGCACGCGGCGGTGCCCGACCTGCCGCGCGGCTGGATCACGAGCCGGGTTCCGGCCGACTGGCGCGCTCAGCTCGACGCGCTGCAGTGCGTGGCGCTGCACACCAACCACCGGCACCTCGCGCGTGCAGTCGCGCGCTCGATCAAGGACGCGGGCTACTGGCTGTTCTGCTATACGGTCGACGATCCAGCGCGCGCCAGAGAGATCCTCGACTGGGGTGTCGACGCGTTCTGCACGGACCGCATCGACCTGATCGGTCCCGGATTCGCATGAACGCGCCGCAGCGCCCGGCGCTTCTGCAGCGCAGCGGCGCCACCCGTCCGACGGCGATTGACGTGGATCAAGGGCCGAGGCATGGTGCTCCGTAACCTGCGCACGGGTGCTTTTCGGGCGGCTTCGCAGGGGAGGGGCACCGTGCGCGGGGCGTGCGAACAACGCGCGGCGCGCACGGTGTTTCTGCGACAGCCGCCTTTTCTTTGCTTGCTGGCTTTGCGATGACCGAAGCGCCGTCGCCGCGTAAACCGAAAACACCCGACGAGGCGGCGGGCAGCACGACCGCGCTGGCCGCCGATGCGCGCGCCAGCGCTGCGCAATGCGAACACTGCGGCGATCCGCTCGCCGGCCTGAAGATCGTGCAGCGGCGCATCGGCGCCAATCTGCAGTCGTTCTGCTGCCAGGGTTGCGCGTTCATCGCCGAGCAGCTCTATCTCGCGCGCGCCTCCAGCCGCGATCTGGCCGCGCTCGATGCGGCGCTCGGCGGCGCGCGCCGCGCGCCCGCGCCC
>JBBIQI010000292.1:0-3391 GCA_037442465.1 Burkholderiales bacterium | reverse complement strand
AGCGGCTCGTGCAGACGGCGCAGGTTCTCGAGCACGCGCGCCTGCTGATCGGCGACCGTGCAGACGTGCGCGGGCAGCAGGCCGCGCAGCCCGAGCGCGTCGCGCTCCGCGTCCGTAAACGCCGTCCCCTTGTTCAGCGTCGGGTCGCGCAGCAGGGCGACACCGCGCGGTACGGCACTGCGCACAGCCGGCGAATCGGCTGCCATGTCGGCCTCCCCTTGAGCCGCGTCTACGCGTTGCGCCGATTGTCCCGACGTCCCGTCGTGCCGTGTTGATGCCGCTCAACCCTGCGGTGCCGCGCGCGCCGCCTGCGGCCGCCGCCGCGGCTCAGGTCTTCGGTTTCAGGGCGCTGACGGCCGCGCGCAACTCGGCGACCTCGGCGCGCAGTGCGCCGAGCTCAGCGCGCAGGGCGGCGATTTCGCCGTCGGCGGACGCTTCAACCCGTCCGGCGTCGGGCTGGACCGGGCCGCTCAGCAGGTGCGCCCAGCGGCTTTCGCGTTCGCGCGGCCGCCGCGGCAGCTTGACGACGAGCGCGCTGCCCTGCGCGTCGGGGCGCGTGGCCAGTTCCTCGAGAAACGCCTCGACCGACGAGATGTCGGCGAAGCGATGCAGCCGCTCGGCGCCGATCCGCAGTTCGGCGGCCGTCTGCGGACCGCGCAGCATCAGCACCGCGAGCAGCGCCTCGGCTTGCGTTGGGATCTTCAGCACGCGGCCTACGTTGTGCGAATAGCGGGCCACGCGCGCGCCGCTCGACTCGATGACCAGCGCGGCGCGCTTCAACTCGTCGATCGCGGACTGCACCTGCGCGTCGGTCAGCTCGAGCACCGGATCGCGGTTGTTCTTCTGATTGCAGCCGGCTACCAGCGCGTTGAGCGACAGCGGGTACGTGTCCGGGACGGTCCGTTCCTTCTCGATCAGCACGCCGAGCACGCGCGTCTCGGCAAGCGACAGCGTCTTCATCGTCGTCGGTTCCTCTTGCGGCCGAACGCTGCGGCTGTCACGCGGCGCGCGCCAGCCAGCGGCCAACCCAGGTGCGCGGCGGCTCGCTGCCGGTGCGCACGTAGTCGATCGCGGCGTCGTCCCCGAGCAGGCGCCCCTGCAGCCGCTCGGCTTGCTCGTCGCCGGCAAACAGGATGCGATCGCCCGCGCGCAGCGGCGTGGACTCGTCGGGCAGCAGCAGATCACGGCCCTGCTGCAGAAGCAGCAGCGGTGTCGCGGGCAGGCGCAACCGGCGGTCGTCGGGGTCGAGCAGCAGATGGCCGAGCGTGAGCTTGGGCTCGGGATTCTCGACGAACGCGCGCTGCATGCCGAGTGCCGCCGGATCGCAGGTGACCGCCCACGTGTAAGGCACGCGGTCACCGACCAGATCGTGCAGGCGCCCGCACACGCCGGCCGCCCAGGCGTTGCTCTGCTGCCGCGCCAGCAGCAGGAAGCGATTCAGCAGCGGTGTGGTCAGCAGTTGCACGCATTCGTTCGCCATCAGTTGCGCCTGCACGAAGCGCAGATTGGCGCGGGCGGCGTCGATCAGCGCGCGGTTGCCGACGCGGTTCTGCCGGATCACGACGAACAGCCGCCGCCGCAGCCGGCGTGCGGCGACCACGACTGCGAGATTGCTGGCATCGTCGTCGGTGCCGGCAATCAGCCCGCACGCCTCTTCGATGCCGGCGCGCCGCAGCGACTCCTCGGCGAGCCCACTGCCGACGACGACATGGTCGCCGCCTCCATGCGCGGGATCGCTGTCGATCGCGCGCCACGTCAGGCCGGCGCCCTCGATCGCGCCAGCGAGCGCGCGGCCGAAACGGCCGTAGCCGACGATCACCCAATGGCCGCGCGGCGCCTCGACGCGCGCCGGCGGCGGCGCCCCCGGCGTGCCGGTCAGCCAATCCTCGAGCCGCAGCGCATCCGGCCGGCTCAGCGCGAGCGCGAAGTTGAATGCGAACGTCTCGAACGGATTGACGATCGTGACGCCGCCGAACGCGGCCAACGTGTCCTGCGCCACGCGCGACCTGACACGCGCCAGCACCGGCAGTTGCGGCGCCAGCACCCTGGCCTCGAGCGCGATCGTCTGGTTGGCCGCGTCGTCGGCGGTCAGCACCGCAAGGCCCTGACAGTTCGGATGACGGATGCCCGCGGCCTCGAGCAGATCGGGCGCACGCGCATCGCCGATCGCGCCGATCGCCGGCTGCGCGCTGTCCTGCACCAGCAGTGGACGCAGCCGCTCGGGGCTGCGCTCGATGACCACCGTCGCGTAGCCCAGGCGGTCGAATGCCTCGGCCAGGCGGCGCCCGCTTTGACCGTAGCCGCAAATCACAAAAAAACGGTCGGACAGCCGGCGCACGCGCGCCTGGAAACGACTGCGTGCGAGCGCTTCGCGGAAAACCGGGTGCTGCGCCAGCGCGATGATCGAGCCGAGCGCGTACGCCCAGCCAATCACCGACAGGTAAATGCTGACCGTCATCCACAGTCGCTGCGCGTACGAAAACGGATAGGGCACTTCGCCGAAGCCGATCGTCGTCGCCGTGTAGCTCATCACGTAGAACGCGTCGAACAGCGACATGTGCCACGGATTGCCGTCCGGATCGCGCCCTGGCATCAGCACCAGTCCGAAGATCGAGATCGCGTAGGCGCCGATCAGCACGATCAGCGGCGTGCGCAGCCGCCGCAAGACGATGAGCTGGCTGTCCGTCATGCTGTCGCGGCCGTGCCCTCAGAGGGGGTGAATCGTTCGATTGCGCGGACCGCCGGCAAAGGAATCTGCACGCCTGCTCAGCGGGCGCGCCGCAGGGTCTCGCCGATCAGCAGCGTCACCGAGATGAAGTTGGCCACGAGCGCGCCGCCGGACAGCGACACGACGGTGGCGATCACCTCCCCTTCGGACGGCAGGTCCGAGACGCGCGTGGCCCACATCCAGACGACCGCAGCCGCGAGCAACTGCAGCACCGCGACGATGCTGGTGGCCAGATGCACCGCGCCGATGTGCGTACGGTCGCCGAACTTCAGCGTCATCGCGATCAGGTTGACGACGAACGTGGCGCCGAGTTCGAGCGGATGATGGTGCGCGGGATTGTCGATCTCGCCGATGAAGAAGCCGAAGTTCAGCGTGCAGGCGAGGATCACGAAGGCGCCGAAGATGACTTTTTCGAGGTTCATGTTCTTGCTTCTCGCAGGTTCAGCTCGCGCGCCGGATCTTATCGGCAGTGACGACCCCGGATGACACCCGCCCACAGCCGCGAACGCCCGCCGCAGGCTGGGCATCGCGCCCGTTCGGACCGCCGCGATCACATGCGCGCGCCACGCTCGCGCGGCCCGCGCCGGCCCCTTGCCCAGTCCCGCTTCACGCGCGCCGGTAGATCTCGCCGCCCTGCCGGACGAACTCGACGGCCTTTTCCTG
>JBBIQI010000291.1:0-3400 GCA_037442465.1 Burkholderiales bacterium | reverse complement strand
GATCCGTGCCGCGCCCGCACCCGGCGGCAGCACCAGGATCGCCTCGTCGCCGGCCGTGGCCAGCGCGCGTAGATCGGCGACGAGCTGGCTGGGGGCCTCCGCGAGCCGACCCTGGCCTTCGAGCTGCGGAAGCAACGCGCGCAGGTTCACGACGATCCGCTCGGCGCCGGCGCGCACGTCGTTCGCCGGGCCGACGCGACGGGCCAGCGCGGCGATCGTTGCGAGGTCCATCGCGTGGTCGCGCTCAGCGCCGAGCGCGTCGCAGCCCGCGCAGCGGCAGCACGAGCCGCTCGAGCTGACGCAGCCAGGGCTCGGCGCGCGCGCGAATTTCGGCGTCGTCGGCCAGGATGCCGCGCAGCAGCTCGATGCGACGGCGTTGTTCGGGCGCGCTCAGGCGCTCGGTTGGGTGTGCCGCCTTCAGTTCGGCGATCAGGTCGCGGCAGCGGTCCTCCAGGCGTGCCACCTCGTCCCAACCCTCGCTGCGTGCGGCGGATAGCATTCTTCGGCTCGCCTGCGCGATCGCTTCGTAGCGCTGGATCAGCCGCGGCGCGCCGCCGGACGCGCGCGCCGCGATCCCCCGGCTATCGTCCGGTGCACACATGGACGGCGTGCTCCTCGCATCGGACTCAGGCGGTGGCGACCACGCGGCGTACCGGGCCGGTGCTCGCGTCGTCGAAAAAGCGCGCCGCCGGCGGCGCCGGCACGCCCACGGTCGGCGGCGGCGCGGGTGCAGCGACCTGCGCCGGTGGGGCTGCGGCGGCCGCCGCGCGATGGCCGATCTGCGACCAGGCATCGCGCAGATCGGCGAGCAGACGGGCGACTTCGTGCAGCGCGCGGTGATCGTTTTTCAGATTGGCCTGCAGCAGCCGCAGGCAGGCATAGTCGTACAGCGCGGCGAGCTGTCTGGCGAGCGGGCCGCCGGCTTCCTTGTCGAGGCTCGCCTTCAGCCCTTCCTCGACGATGCGCACGGCCTTGCCCAGCGCCTGACCTTTTTCGGCGATGCGCCCCGCCGCGATGTGCGCTTCGGCCAGACGGATCGACTCCAGCACGCCGTCGAAGAGCATCAGCACCAGACGATGCGGATCGGCCGCGGCGACGCTGCTGTCGACGCCGACTTGCCGGTAGGCCTGGGTACCGTATCCGTTCATTCTTCCCTCGCGCTCGTTCGATCGGTACCCGAACTATCGGTCGACTGCATGACGAAGTTGAATCGGCGTGGCGGTTGAAACAACGATGCGACGCGGCTACTTCTGCGGATTGAGCGACGGCAATCCGGCCAGCGCGTTGCCGAGCGCGAGGCTTTGCTGCTGGCGCGACGTGACCAGCGCATCGAGCTTGCTGTATTGCGTGATCAGCCGCCGCTCGATCGTCGCCAGCCGCGCTTCGAGCCGTTCCTGCTGCTGATCGAGCGTGCGGATCGACGCGCGCAGCCCTTCTTCGCGCGCCGTCAGCGCGCCGTCGATGCCGACGGCGGCGTCGATTACCGATCGCAACCGCACCGCGAAGCCCTGTTCCGCCTCGACGGTCGAAGTCGCCGCGAACAGTCGCGTCACGCGGGCGCTATCGGCGGCGAGCGCGTCGCCGAACTTCGTTTCGTTCAGCCGCAACGTGCCGTCGCGCTGGACCTCGAGCCCGACCTCGGACAGCCGCGTGTAGTCGCCGGGCGCGGCAGTCATCGTGCCGCGCAGGACCGCGCGCACGCCGTTCTGGATCTGACGCAGCACCGACTCGCCGTTGAGCACCGCCGCGGTCTTGGTGTTGGGGTCGTAGCGGGTCAGTTCGGCGATCAGTTTTTCGACATCGTTGTACGCCTTGACGAAGTCGTTGACCGACTTCTTGATCGCGTCGGCGTCCAGCGCGACGGTGATCTCGGCGTCGACGGTCGTGCCCGGCGGCGAGCCGGCCGGCGGCGCCTTTGCCAGCACGAGCGTCACGCCCTCGATCACGCCGGTTACCGTGTTCGACGCCGACGTCAGCGCCAGCCCGTTGACACTGAACTGCGCATCCTGCGCGGCCTGATTCTGCGTGAACGCCAGGGCCGACAGGCCGGCATCGACCTCGACCTGAAAGCCGTTGGCGGCACCGGTCTGCTTCGAATTGAGCACCAGCCGCGTCTGCCCGCCGTCGTTGACGAGCGAGGCGCGCACGCCGATGTTGGCGGCGTTGATCTCGTCGCGGATCTCGGTCAACGTGCCGGCGCCCGAGTCGCCGACGGCGATGGTTGCGAGCACGGTGGCGCCGTCGGCGCTGCGGATCGTCAGCGTGCCACTGCCGACGTCGGTGGTCGCGGTTGCGAACGCCGCCGACGCGTTGGACTGGCCGCGCGCCAGTTGCGCCACGGCGATCGCATACGTGCCGAGCTGGGCCGCGCCGCTGGCGGTGGCGGTGGCGCCTTCGCCGCTGGCGCTGGCTTTGGCGGCGCCGAACGTGTCGGTGCGACGAAGTGCCGCGGCAGCCGACTGCAGCGCGTCGAGCGCGCTTTTCACGCGCCCCAGCGCGGTGAGCCGCGACTGGATCTGCGTTTCGCGCTGCTGCAGTTGTACGAGCGGCTTGCGTTCGACCGTCATCAACTGGCTGACCAGCGAAGCCACGTCGATCGCACCGCCGCCGATGCCACTCGTTGCCATGTCGAATTGTCCCTATCGTTGAGTGCCGGCCGAGCCGATGTCACTTGCCGCAAACGCGCCGGCCCTTCGCTGTGCACAGGTCTTTCTCATTCGTTCCAGGCCAACCCATGGCTCGTTCGCGCCGTCGAGATCCCTCGCATTCGCTCGGGATGACCACATGGCGACGTTCCCGCAGCCGTTTCTGCCGCGTCATCACGAGTTCTCGTCCCCATCACCGCATGCACAACGCTTCGACACACCGAGCGCCGGCCCCGAGCCGCGGTGAGGGATCCGTGGCGCCTGCCCGCCGGGATTCCCCGTGCCGCGCGGTCCGACGCGACCGGCCCTCGGCGCCGGCGCGCACACGCAACGGGGCGACCTCCCGCGGCCTTGAAATGCTCGATCGCCGCACCGCGCCGCCGCGCCCTACGCGTCGGCGCGCAACAGCGCCCCCGCCGCGGATTCCTCTGCCAGCGCGCGCGCGATCGCCAGCGCCTCGTCCGACGGAATCTGCCGCAGCACTTCGCCGGTGTGCCTGTCGATCAATCTAACGATGACGCGATCGGCGTCTTCGTCGAATTCGAACGTCAATTCGCTGGCTTTTTGCGCGAGCCGGCGGTTGGCTTCAGCGATGGCGCGGCGAACCTGTTCGCCGGCGGCGGCCGCTTCGCCACGCTCGCCACGGAGACCCTGAGCCTAGCCGGCGGCGGCGACCGCCGGATCATCGGCCTGTTCGGCTTCGCGCTTGCCGCGCTGCCGTTTATCGGGTTCGCGCTGGCGCTCGCCATCGCCGC
>JBBIQI010000290.1:0-3402 GCA_037442465.1 Burkholderiales bacterium | reverse complement strand
GTGCGCGCCGGCGCGTTGAATCTAAATCCGGCAGTTGACGATTTGCCATCCGTTCTCTCTGCTACCTCGGGGCGTTTCGAGCCGACGTCCCTCGTCATTCCGAGCCGCAGGCGAGGAATCTCACCCGCTCGCGAAGCCGAGATCCCTCGCTACGCTCGGGATGACAACCTGGCGCTGCCGACGGCACCGTCGGCGCCCCGGGTCGTCGCGTCGGCGCATGTGTCGACGCCGGCGCGGCATTGCGGGCTTGCGCCTTGCGCCAGCGTAAGCCAACCCGGGCGAGCGCGGCTTCACCCGCTGGGTGAGCGCAGTCCAAGCCGCAAAACCCGGTCGCCCAACGCAGTTGCGCGAAAAGCGTGTGTGGACTGCAGGATTTAGGTTGAATCGACCTACTCGGTGCCTTGAGAGATCCGCTGGAAGTTCGCTCGGGTGCGGCGGCCAACCCGCCTTCGATGACGCGCCGCGCAGCGGCCTTCGCGAGCGTGTGCAACCGCACGCGCCGGGCGCCGCGGGGGCGCTCGCATGAGCGCGAACGATCGCGCGCCGCGGCTCGCGCATCACGTCTACGTGATCGAACTGGACCGCGCGGTGCTACGCGAGCGGCGCTTCCGCGCGCGCAACCCGAACTACGTCGATGGCATGCCGTGCGTTTACGTCGGCATGACCGGGCTGGCGGTCGAGGAGCGCTTCGCCAACCACCGCGCGGGCTACAAGAGCAACCGCTACGTGCGTCGCTACGGCCTGCGGCTGCTGCCCGAGCTGTACGAGTGCTTCAACCCGATGCCGTATGAGGCGGCGCGACAGATGGAAATGGATCTCGCCGACGAACTGCAGGAGCGGGGCTACGGGGTGTGGCAGGGCTGAGGGCCTTGCCCCGCCGAGCGCGCGGCGACCGCGCCGCGTGTCCGGAGCGGGCATGCCGGCGCCGAGGCCGACGCGCGAGCGCTTCGCGGTCGCGCTTCGGTTTGCCGCCGCGGCCTTCCCGTCGCTTGACCGTCGTCAACGCGCCCACCGACGGCGCGACCACAGTGTGCGCAGAGGCTCGCGCGCGGGCGCGACCTCGATCGATGCCTTGTGCGAGGCGCCGCGCGCGCGGCGACGGGCCATGACGAACCTGCTGAAGAAGATCCTGCTGCTCGGTTACATCGCGCTGGCGGGTGCGTGCGGCGGCGGCAGCGACGCTCCGCCGCCGCCGCTGCCGCCGATCGTGGTCAACAGCCTGGACGATGCGGCCACGCCGGCGGCCGGCACGGTGACGCTGCGTTCGGCGCTGGCGAGCGCGGCGTCGGGGCAGGCGATCCGCTTCGATCGCGCGCTCGACGGCGGCACGATCGCGCTGACGCAGGTCGCCGACGAGCACACGCTGCTCAAGGGCGAGGTGATGGGCATCGCCAGCACGCCCAGCGGGCCGGTGTCGTACCTGGTCGGGTACTTCGACCGCGACTACGGGCGCTCAGCGCTGCTCGCGCGCAAGAACGTCGTGATCGACGCGTCCGATCTGCCCAACGGCATCACGCTCGCGTGGGCGGGAGGTGCCACGCCCGGCGCGCGCGTGTTGGCGGTCGAGGGCGACCTCACGCTGATCAACGTGGCGGTCACCGGCGGCCGCAGCATCGCAGCGGCGCTGAACCCGCCGCGCACGATCGAGCACCAGGGCACGACCTACACGCAGCCGTGGACGCTGGGCCGCGGCGGCGCGCTCGCGGTGTGGGGCGTGGCGCGGCTCGTCGATTGCCGGCTCTTTGGCAACTACGCCGAAGGCGACTTCGAGTCGTCGCGCGACCGCGGCGCGTTCGGCGGCGCGGTGTACGCCGACATCGTCGAGATGGAGGGCTGCATCGTCGCCGGCAACGACGTGCTGGGCGGCGGTGCCGCGGGCGGCGGCGTGTATTCGGTCGGCGGCGCGGGCAACGCGCGCACGGTGTCGAGTGTGGCGCGCTCCTCGATCAGCGGCAATCGCATCCGCGGGCTGTTCGCCTACGGCGGCGGGCTGTACTCCGATGGCGGCAGCATCGGCAACAGCAAGACGCTGCGCGTGACCAACAGCACGATCGCGCGCAACCTCGCATCGACGCCGCCGGGCCTGCCCCCGTCGGTACTGCAGGCGGCCGGCTACTGGCGCGGCGCGGGCATCTACATGTCCAACGGCAAGCTGGAGCTGTACGCGAGCACCGTCGCCGAAAACGAGACGCAGGGCTACGCGCGGACCGACAGCCGCGGCCGGCGCAACCTGGCCGGCGGCATCGCGGCGACGGTCGGCGACGCGCACGCGGTCGAGTACATGATCGTCGGCCACTCGATCGTCGCCGGCAACGCGGTGCAGGAGCTCGCCACCGGCGGTGCGCGCTACGCGCACGACATCTTCACCGGCTCGCTCGTGTACTTTCGCAGCGCCGGCTACAACCGCATCGGCGCGCTCGACTTCAGCCAGATGCTGGTGCCGGTCGGCGCGTGGCCGTGGGCGTCGCTGAGCCGACGGCATTACCCGCAGCCCGGCGACGCGGCCGGCATCGCCGCGGCCGACGTGCTCGATCTCGCCGCAGGCATCACAAGGTCGGCGTCGATCGTCTCGGCCGGCGTGGAAGCGGGACAGCCGGTCGTGCTGCACTACCGGCCCGCCGGCAGCGCGCTCGACCAGGTGCCGGCCGCCGCGTACAGCGTCGACGAGACGCTCGCGCAGTACCGGGTCGCGAGCGGCGGCAGCGACACCTTTCTGCGGATCGTGCTCGAACGCATCGAGAACCGCTACGGACTGCCCGGTTTCGCGGCGAGCTTTCGCAGCGACTTCGAGAACTGGCTGAACACGGTCGACACCGATCCGAGCGCGCCCGGCGTGCAGCCTTACCTGAACCCGCAGGGCGTGCCGATCCTCACACTCGACGGCACGCTGTTCTTCGGCCCGGCGGAGACGTGGCCGCGCGAAGCGGCCAACCAGCCGCTGATCGAGTTCTGGCATCGGCTCGACGCCGCGCTCGCGGCGCATGCGATTCCGGCGCTCGTGCCGCAGGGGCTGGGCGATGCGGCGTGGCGCACGCTGTTTGCCACCGGATGGCTCGCCGAGAACCCGGCGATCCAGATCGCGGTCGACACGCAGCCGCGCTTGACCATGCAGCGCGCGAGCATCGATCAACTCGGCAATCCACGGCCCGCGGGCGCGCCGGCGGACATCGGGGCGATCGAACGGCCGTAGGGCCAGGGGTCGCTGCCTGTGCGGAAACGGTGAGACCGAGCGAATTCGGTGCGTCCGCTGGCGATAAGTGATGGTCCTTGCGGTCCGGCACCCCGCGCAATGCCGAGACAAGTGCCCGTGCTACCGAATCAGGACCCTCGCCATGCGCAGTCAAGACATCTGATTCCTTCGAGCCGACAACTCTCGTCATCCCGCCGATGACCTTCGTCAAT
>JBBIQI010000289.1:0-3404 GCA_037442465.1 Burkholderiales bacterium | reverse complement strand
GAGGCGGTCGCGGCGCGCGGGACCATCGGCGTCGACGGCCGTGCGGCGCAGCTTGCCGCGCGCTTCTTCGTGGTCGATGATCGCTTCTATCAGGTCGTCGCCATCGGTGCCGAGGGCGAGCTCGGCGACGACGTGCTGGAAACCTTCTTCTCTTCCTTCCGCCTGCTGCCGCCTTGACGAGGCCCCCGATGAAACTCGACAACCCGCTGACCGGCACGATGATTTCGCTCGACGAATGGTGGATGCCGTTCACGGCCAACCGCTCCTTCAAGGCCGCGCCGCGCCTGCTGGCGCGCGCCGACGGCATGTACTACTGGACGCCCGACGGCCGCCAGATACTCGACGGCACCGCGGGTCTGTGGTGCGTCAACGCCGGCCACAACCGCAAGCCGATCGTCGAGGCGGTGCACAAGCAGGCGGCAACGATGGACTATGCGCCGCCGTTCCAGATGGGGCACCCGCTCGCCTTCGAAGCGGCGACGGTGATCGCGCAGCTCGCGCCGGCCGGGATGCAGCGCGTGTTCTTCACCAACTCGGGCTCGGAGTCGGCCGACACCGCGATCAAAATGGCGCTCGCGTATCACCGCGCGCGAGGCGAGCCCGCCCGCCGCATCATCGTCGGGCGCGAGCGCGGCTACCACGGCGTCAACGTCGGCGGCACGATGGCGGGCGGCATCCCCGGCAACCGCAAGGCGTTTCCGGCGCTGATGGCCGGCGTCGACCATCTTCGTTCGACGCACGATCCGGCGCGCAACGCGTTTTCGCGCGGGCAGCCCGCGCACGGCGCGGAGTTCGCCGACGAGCTCGAGCGCATCGTGGCGCTGCACGACGCGAGCAACATCGCCGCGGTGATCGTCGAGCCGATGGCCGGTTCGGCCGGCGTGCTGATCCCGCCACAGGGCTACCTCGAGCGGCTGCGCGCGATCTGCGACAAGCACGGCATCCTGTTGATCTTCGACGAGGTGATCACCGGCTTCGGCCGGCTCGGCGCCACGTTTGCCGCGCATCGTTTCAATGTCACGCCCGACATCCTGACCTGCGCCAAGGCGATCAACAACGCCGCGGTGCCGATGGGTGCGGTGATCGCGAAGACGAGTGTCTTCGACACCATCGTCGATGCCGCGCCCGCCGGGCAGATCGAGTTCCTGCACGGCTACACCTACTCGGCGCATCCGCTGGCATGCGCCGCGCTGCTCGCGACCCAGAGACTGTATGCCGAGGAGAAGCTGTTCGAGCGCGCGCGTGACATGGCGCCGCACTTCGAGGCCGCGCTGCACTCGCTGAAAGGCGCGCGCCACGTGATCGACATCCGCAACCTGGGGCTCGTCGGCGGCATCGAACTGGAGCCGCGTCCGGGCGCACCGGGCGCGCGCGGGCTCGAGGCGCACGTCAAGTGCTTCGAAGCCGGCGTGCTGGTGCGCTTCACGGCCGACATCCTGGCGCTGTCGCCGCCGCTGGTCATCGAGCGCGACCAGATCGATCGCATCGTCGAGACGATCCGCGCGGTGCTCGCTCGCATCGACTGAAGGCGCGGATCGCGCACTGCGCGTAAACCCTTGCCGCACACACGGTAGCCGCGGCCGCTGGCGCGCGGCTTCGCGGAAGAAGGTCTCGCCCGCGCGTGTTGATGCCTGCAGCGCCGGCGCGATCCGGTGCGGCGCGGTGAAGTCGTCAGGTTCTGTCGCCCGGGCGGGCCGCGCGGCCGAAGAACTCACCGCGCCCGGTCACTTCATTGGAGGGAGACAGACATGCATGCCGCGATCAAATGGCCTTCTTTGCTTGCTGCCGGTGCGTTGATCGGCTGCGCCGCACCGACCACGCCGCCGGGAGCCGGCGCCAACCCGATGACCTTCTTCGTCACCAGCGTCGGCGTCGGCCGGGGCGCCGACCTGGGCGGCCTCGAGGGGGCCGACGCGCACTGTCAGTCGCTTGCTCGCGCCGCCGGCGCCGGCGATCGGACGTGGCGCGCCTATCTGAGCACGCAGGCAACCGGTGGGCTTGCCGACCCGAAGGCGGTACACGCGCGCGATCGCATCGGCGCAGGTCCGTGGCACAACGCCAAGGGTGTGCTGGTGGCGCGCAACGTCGAGGAATTGCACTCGCCGCGCAACAACCTGACCAAGGAGACCGCGCTCGACGAGAAAGGCAACCTGGTCAACGGCCGCACCGAGAAACCGAACCGGCACGACATCCTGACCGGCTCGCGCCCGGATGGCACGGCGTTCCCGCCCTCGCCGCCGTTCGGCGACATGACCTGCGGTAACTGGACCCGAAGCGGCGCCGAGGGCGCGGCGATGACCGGCCATCACGACCGCGCCGGCCCGGTCGAACACGCCTGGGCCGTGTCCTGGAATTCGACGCATCCGACGCGCGGCGGCTGCAGTCAGGACGCGCTGCGCAGTACCGGCGGCGACGGCCTGTTTTACTGCTTCGCGGCGAAGTAACGGCCCGTGCGCGCGGCGCCGCGCCGCGCGCGGGCGGTCGGGATCAACCGCCTCTGGCCTTCGCCCGCTCCAGATACCTGCCGGTCGCGGTGTCGACGCGCACGAGGTCGCCGGTCTTGATGAACAGCGGCACCAGCACCTCCATGCCGTTGTCGAGCCTGGCCGTCTTCATCGCGCTCGTGTCGCGCTGGTGCGTGGGCTCGGCGGTTTCGGCCACGCGCAGCTCGACCGTCTCCGGCAGCACCACGTACAGCGGGCGGCCTTCGTGGCTTTCGACGGTCACTTCCATGTCGGGGTGCACGAAAGCGGCCGCCGCACCGAGCATCGCGCGCGCGATCGGCACCTGATCGAAGGTCTGCGGGTTCATGAAGTAGAAGTCGTCGCCGTCGGCGTAGATGAACTGCCAGCGCGCGCGCTCGACGTCGACCGGTTCGAGCCGCTCGTCGGGACGAAAGCGGCGCTCGATCGCGCCGCGCGTGCGCAGGTTCAGCAGCTTCGCGTGCACCACGCCGCCGAGCTGTCCGCCGCCGGCATGAAACGACGCGTCGATCGTCCGATAGAACTCGCCTTCGAGGCGAAGCACGGTCCCCGCGCGTAATTCGGCTGCGTTCATCCTCGCACCCCCTGTCGTCGCCGCATCGCACTCAGAAGCGGATCTCGAAGCGATGGCCTTTGTACGCGAGCACCGCGGACTTCAGCCGGATCTCCTCGAGCGTCAGGCCGGCCGCGACCTGTTCGCCTTCGCGATAGAGCCGGCCGTCGATGATCAGCGTGCGGTTGGCCGGCGTCGTCGAGTACATCGACCCGCCGACGGCGAGCGGCGGCAACTCGGCGCGCAGCTCGACCGGCAGTTGTTCGCGCGCGATCGGCGGCGGGCGGTTCGGTGCCGCACTCGCGACGGCCTGCGTCTTCGAGTCCACGCGCGCGCGGGCGGGCGGCGCGGCGGCAGGTTTTGCGGCC
>JBBIQI010000288.1:0-3456 GCA_037442465.1 Burkholderiales bacterium | reverse complement strand
GCGCGCGCTGGCGATCCGCTCCGGCGAGCGCGCCGAGCAGCTTCGCGCCGGCCAGGCCGATGCGCGCGAGCGGCGGCAGCGGCAGCGCGCGTGCCGGATCGAACTCGAAGTACAGATGCCGGCGCGCGAGCGCACGCAACGTCGCTTCGCTCGACCGATGCCGCGGGTTGCGCTCGATGCGGGCAAGCTCCGCTCGCGCGAGGCGGCGCGCGTCGGCCGCACGGGGTGCGAAGCCGAGCTTGAAATAAAACCACCACGCGCCGGACGCGATGCCTTCGTCGTTGCCGTGCCCGAGCTGGTACGGGTCGAGCGTGAACGACGTCGCGCCGAACACGTGGTGCAACATGGCCAGCATGCGCGCGAAGACGTGGGCCGATTCGCCGCCGCGAAAGGTCTCGAAGGTGTTGAACGACAGCGCGGCCGAGCGGCCGACCAGATCCGCCTGCAGATACCCGACCGGCACGCCGCTGCGCAGAATCAGCCCGCCGTAAGTCGCCGCCAGCGGCGCGCGCCGCTCCGGCTCGACGCCGTTCAGCAGGAACGAATAGCCGTCGCCGTCGTCGACGAACCAGACGTCGTCGGCGTGGCCATAGGCGAAGGCGTCAAGATCGCGTTGCCGCGCGACCATCGCGCCGCGCGCCAGCTCGATTACGGCCTGCCCGTGGCGCGGCGACAGGCGGCGCAGCGCGCGCGGCGCATGCGCGATCTCGCGGCGCAGATCGGGACGGCCACGCCGCAGCGGGCCGGTCTGCCAGGCGATGCGCGCGCCGGCAAACTTCTCGCGCGTGCGCGCCGGCGTGTCGGCGCCGGCGGCGAGCGTGCAGCTCGGATTGATGCCGTCGTAGAAGGCTTCGCGTGTGAACGCATCGCCCGGCATGGCGAGGACGCGGTCGATCAGGAAAACCGCGTCGGGCGTTGTCCCGCGCAGCCGATCGATCGCGTCGTAGCCGGGCAGCGCGAGTTCCTTCAGCGCCGCCGCTTCGAGCGCAGTCACGAGCAGCGGCAGCGCGCGCGCGATGTTGTCGCCGGCCAAGGCGTCGCTGCGGTCCAGCCGCAGCAGCGCAGGCCAGCGTCGCGCGAGCCAGACCGCGGTCGGCCAGAAGAACGGATAGCCGGTGTCGGTACCGGCGATGCCCGTGTGCGCGAGCGCGGCGCGCTGCGCGCGCAGATCGGCGCGGCGGGCGAAGCGCGCGAGCATCGCCTCGACCTGCGCGAGCACGCGTGCGTCGTCCGGATACGCGCGCAGGAAGCACAGCAGTTCGTGCAGCCGCTCGACCTGGCGCGCGCTGCGTAGCGTCGTGTGCGCAAGCACCCGCAACGCCCGCAGCTTGCGAGCGGCGGTTGCGGGCGAGTACGCGTCGCGGGCGCGTTCCAAAGCGGCGAGCGCGCGAGTGGCGCTGCCCTTCGACGCCGTCTTCGGTTCGGGCTTGCTCATCGCGCAGGCGGCCTTCCGATCGATACGAATCCCGCTGACATCCTCGAACCGGCTGGCATTCGCAGCCCAGGCCGCCCGTCACCCTCGCTCCGGACTTGAGCCGAGTGAGGAATCCCGGCCGCACGGGACGCCGAGATCCCTCGCACTGCTCGGGATGACTGCCGGATCGTCATTCCGAGCCCCGGACTTGAGTCGGCGCGAGCAATCGCGGCCGCTGGCAACGCCGAGATCCCTCGCATTGCTCGGGATGACTGCTGGACCGTCACGCCGAGCCCCGGACCTGAGCCAGCGCGAGGCATCTCGGCCTCGAGCAGCGCGCAGAGGTCGCGCCCCGCGTGACCGCCATGCCGCAACGTACCGTCGCGCGCGTCACGGCACAATACCTTGGTCATCCGCGAGTACGGCAAAGGAGGTCCGATGGCGATCCGCGTGGTCCGGCTCGGCAGCCCGCGCGCTGCTGGCGAAGGCGTTCGCATCGGCACGGTGCGGCGTCCTCCGCGCGGGGTGCCGAAGGACGAATACGCGCAGCGCGATCTGTACGACGTCTGGCTGCCGAACCTGGCGCCGAGCGAGGCACTGCTCAAGCGCGGCCAAGCGGCGTCCGACGAACGCGCGTGGCGCAGCTTCGCGGCGCGCTACCGCGCCGAGATGAAGCGCCCCGAAGCGAGCCGCGTGCTGGACGTGCTGGCGGCGCTGTCGCACGGCGCGGACTTTTCGGTCGGCTGTTACTGCCAGAACGAGGCGCGCTGTCACCGCTCGATCCTGCGCGCGCTGCTCGCCGAGCGCGGCGCGGCGATCGTTCAGGACGCGCGATAGCGCTCGCGGATGCGCGCCAGCGCCATGGCGCGCGCAGCATCGACCTGCTGCGCGCCGGCCGCCGCGAAACCCAGATCGACCAGCAGCCCGTCGCGCAGCGAATAGATCCAGCCGTGTACGGCGAGCCCGGCGCCGCGGCGCCAGGCCGCCTGCACGATCGTCGATTCGCAGACGTTGACCGCCTGCTCGACGACGTTCAGTTCGGCGAGCAGGTTGACGCGGCGCTCTTCGTCGTCGAGCGCGTCGACCAGCGCGGCATGCGCGCGGTGCACGTCCTGGATGTGGCGCAGCCAGTTCTCGGCGAGCCCGACCGCCGAGCGCTGCAAGGCGAGCCGCACGCCGCTGCAGCCGTGGTGGCCGACGACGATCACGTGTTTGACGTGCAGCAGGTCGACCGCGAAGTCGATCACCGACAGGCAGTTCAGATCGGTGTGGACGACCAGGTTGCCGACGTTGCGGTGGACGAACACTTCGCCCGGCGCGAGCCCCGTGATCTGGTTGGCCGGTACGCGGCTGTCCGAGCAGCCGATCCACAGGTATTCGGGTGCCTGCTGGCGCAGCAGCTTTTCGAAGAACGCGGGATCGCGTTCGACCTCGCCGCGCGCCCAGCGCCGGTTGTTGTCGAGCAGCCGTTGCAGCGGGTGGGCCATCGTCGTGCCTTCAGAAGGGCTCGACCCAGGGGCGCAGCTCGACCTCCCAGGTCCACGCGCTGCGCGGCTGCTGTAGCACGTGCAGGTAGGTCGATGCGATCGCGTCGGGATCGAGCCCGGCGTCCCCGGGATCGGCATCGCCCGTGCGCACCTGCCCGTCAATCACGAAGTGCGCGACGTGGATGCCCTGCGGCGCCAGCTCGCGTGCCAGGCTCTGCGCCAGCCCGCGCAGCGCGAACTTTCCCATCGCGAAAGGCGCGGACTTCGCGTAGCCCTTGACACTCGCCGAAGCGCCGGTGAAAAGCAGCGCGCCGCGGCCGCGGGCGAGCATGCGGCGCGCCGCGTGCTGCGCCACCAGAAACCCGCCGAACGCGCTCACGTCCAGGCTGCGCCGAACGTCGTCGGGCGAAAGGTCGACGAATGCGCCGCGCGCGCGGTGGCTCGGGTTGTACAGCACGACCTCCAGCGGCGGCAACTCCGCGTCGAGCCGCGCGAACAGCGCGGCGACGGCAGCCGGATCGGACGCGTCGCACGCGAGCCGCAGCGCGGCCGGCA
>JBBIQI010000287.1:0-3472 GCA_037442465.1 Burkholderiales bacterium | reverse complement strand
TCGGAATGACGCGTTGAAAACCGCAGCAGCGTGCCACCTGGAACACCGCCGCATGATGCGATTGGGCGAATGCGGGGTCGCGCCAGTGCAGCGCGCCCGGCTCACGAACGTACGGTCACGCCGGAGCGTGCATCCCCCGCGCGCGTCGCGAAGAACAGGTAGCGGTTCAGACTGAAAAAATAGTCTTCGCGCGCCCGCAGTTCGCGTGCCCACGCGTCGATCTCGGACGCGTCCGCGCCGCGGCTTACCGCAAACGACGCGATCAGGTCGATCAGCCGGTTGCTGTACGTGTCGGGGTCGAACGCCGGGTTCAGCAGCGGCACCACGCGCACGCACACGCGCTCGAAACCGGCGCGCGCCAACCGCCGGCCGAGCGTGCGCGGCAGGTGCGGGTCGGCCACGTGCTCGTCCCACAGCGCGAGCACGCGCGCCATGCGCGGGGCATCGCCGCTCGCCCAGACGAGCGAGTCCCAGTCGGTGTCGATCGCGAGCAGTTGCCCGCCCGGCCGCAGCACGCGCGCGAACTCCGCCAGCGCCGCGTCGACGTCGGGCAGGTACTCGAGCACCTGCGTGCAGACGATCGTGTCGAACGACGCGTCGGCGCACAGCAGCCGCGCGGCGTCGGCCCGGACGAAGCGCAGCCACGGCAGCGCGGCGAAGTGCATGCGCGCGTAGGCGAGCAGCGGCGCGCTGATGTCCACACCGAGCACCCGCCCGGCGGCACCGACGCGTTCGGCGATCGCCGCGGCCAGCAGACCGGGGCCCGAACCGACGTCGAGCACGCGCTCGCCCGGGCCGGGCACGAGCGCGCGCAGCACGGCCGCGCGCTGCGCAACCATGTCGGGCGTCAGATAGATCGCGACGAGCTGCATCGCCGCGTCCGCGTCGTAGTGCAGCGTCGTCGCCATCATCCCGGCGCCTCGCGGATCATGAGCCGGCCGGCTGCGGCCGCGCGGCCACCGACGCCGCTGCGGGCGCCGACGCGCCGCCCTGCGGCGTGAACGCATCGGAGAAGCAATGCGTTTCGTCGAGCCCGTGCGCGATGAAGTCGGGCACCGCGGCCGCGACCATGTTGAGCGATCCGCACGCGTAGACGCTGTGGCCCGACAAGTCCGGAAAGTCCGCCAGGATCGCCTCGTGCACGAAGCCGGTGCGACCGGTCCACTCGTCGTCCGGCCCCGGCTCCGACAGCACCGGCACGAAATGGAAGTTCGGATGCTGTTCGGCCCAGCGCTGCGGCAGGTCGAACAGATAGAAGTCGCGCCGCTTGCGCACGCCCCAGTATAGGTACAGCGGCCGCGTGATGCCCATGCGAAACGCCTGCTCGAGCAGGCTCTTCACGGGCGCGAAACCGGTGGCGCCGGCGACGAAGATCAGCGGCCGTTCGCTCGGCTCGTGCAGCACGAACTCGCCGAGCGGCCCTTCGAAACGCAGCTTGTCGCCCACTTTCAGCGATTCGAACACGCGCGTCGTAAAGCGTCCGCCCGGAACGCGACGCACGTGCAGTTCGATTCGGTCGGTCTCGCCCGACGGCGCCGTAAACGAATAGCTGCGACGCGCGCCGTCTTCGAGCAGGATGTTCAGGTACTGGCCCGCCTCGTAGTGGATCGTCTGCCCCGCCGGCAGCGCGAGTTCCAGAAGGACCACGTCGGGCGCGAGCCGCTCGATGCGCGCGACCTTCGCTTCGTACACCGGCACCGCGCTTTCGCGCAGCGCCGCACCCTCCTGCAGCTCGATCTCGACGTCCGACAGCGGGACCGCGCAGCACAGCAGCACCTGGCCGCGCGCGCGCGCTTCGTCGGGCAGCGCCGACTTCTGATAGATGCCGGGATCGACTTCGCCGGCCAGCACGGTCGCGCGGCACACACCGCAGCCACCCGAGCGGCACTCGAACGGCAGCGCCACCTGCGCGCGCAGGCCGGCGTCGAGCAGCGTCTCGCCGGCACGCACCGGCACGCTGCGACGGCCCGGATGCACGGTCATCCTCCACGCGCGCACGGCGCTGCGCTTCACCGGCGGCAGCCATGGCAGCAGCACGAGCAGCAGCGTGCCGCCGCCGGCCAGCGCCCACAACGCGAGCGCGGCGCCTTCGGTGACGAGCGGATAGGCGATCAGATAGAAGCTGTCCAGATCGATCGTTGCCGGCAGTGTGGCGAAGTCGGCCGGGCCCTGGCTGACGGCGGGCTTCAGTGCCGACAGCGCGAGCAGCATCGCCAGCAGGCCGAACGCGAGCGGCCTCGGCGGATTCGTGCGCGCGCGCGGCACGCGCTGCGTGTGGATCCAAAGCGCGGCGAGCACCGCGAGCGGAATGCCGATATGCAGGAACGACAGCAGCGAGAAGAAGCGGTCGCTGACCGCCTCGGGCAGGATGAAGTTGCGCACCAGCGTGCCGCGGAACACCGGCAGCGCGTCGAACCACTCGGCGGTCGTCACGACCGTGTACTGCGCGAGCCGGTCCCACGGCAGCATGTAGCCGTTGACGCCGGAGGCCATCGCGAGCCACAGCACGATCACGCCGGTGATCCACGAAAACGCGCGAAACCCGCGGTAGCGATCGAACACGAAGTGGCGCGCCAAGTGCAGCACCATCGTCAGCACCATCGCGTCGGACGCATAGCGGTGCAGGCTGCGCATCACGCCGCCCGCGTACCACTGCGCGTGCGTCAGCCGCTCGACCGAGGTGTAGGTCGTCTCCACACCGGTTTCGTAGAAGGCGTAGACATAGAAGCCGCTCGCCAGCACGACCCAGAACATGAAATAGCTGATCGCGCCCAGGTAATAGAGCGGGTTGAGCGCTTCGCTGAAGACGCGATTGAAGATCCGGTCGAGGGTAAGGAATACGCGCTGCCCGGCAGCGTGGATGAGGTTCATCGCTGCACCATAGCAACGCGCGCGTGCGCGCTTCCTTGACTCGCATCAGATCGCGCCGCGTGTGTGACGCGCTAGCCTGCGCCGCGCTGCGTTTCGACGGCAGCAACGGAACGAAAGCGCATGAGCGGAGTCGTCGCACCGAATCGGCCGGCGCGCTGGGCGCTGCGCGGGGCGGCCTTGTTCGCGGGGCTGTTCGGTGTCGCGACGATCGTGGCCGCGGGCAGCGTGCTTTTCGGAAAGCCCGCAGGCGGCGATCCGGATGCGATGGTGCCCTTCGTCGTCTGGTTCAACTTCGCCGCGGGATTCGTCTACGTCGCCGCCGCGTTTGGGCTTGCGCTTGCGCGTCGCTGGTCGATCGCGCTCGCGCTGGCGCTGGCGCTGGCCACCGCTGCGGTCTTCACCGCGTTCGGCCTCTACGTCGCCGCCGGCGGCGCGCTTCACACGCGCACCGTCTATGCGCTCGGCCTGCGCACCTGCGTGTGGGTCGGAATCACCTTGCTGGCGGCCTGGCTGTTGCGGCGACGGCCCGGCGCTTAGCCCGGATATTTCACGGGGGACGCGGGAGTTGCGCGAGCGGATGCGCGCGGCAGGTTGCGCGAGA
>JBBIQI010000286.1:0-3473 GCA_037442465.1 Burkholderiales bacterium | reverse complement strand
ACCCGCGCGGCGCGCGCCGGATCCAGTTCGCCGACGAACGCGAGCGTCAGATGCAGGTTCTCGGGCCGCATCGCGCGCGCGCGCGGGAAGCGACGCTGCTGTTCGCGCGCGACGGCGGCAAGGCGCGCGCGCGCCGCCTCGTCCGGCCAGAGCGCGACAAAGCAGCGCATTGCCTGTCGCTAGCGCCGCCGCGCCAGCAGCGCGCGCCGGCATTCGGCCACCAGCGCGGGACCGCGGTAGATCAAGCCGGTGTAGATCTGCACGAGGGTGGCACCGGCGTCGAGCTTGGCAGCGGCGTCGGCGCCGCTCAGGATGCCGCCGACGCCGATGATCGGCAGCGCGCCGCGCAGGTGCGCGGCCAGGATGCGCACGACTTCGGTCGAGCGCGGAAACAGCGGCGCGCCCGACAGCCCGCCCGCTTCGTCGGCGTGTGCGAGTCCGGCCACGCGCTCGCGCGCGATCGTCGTGTTGGTCGCGATCAGCGCGTCCATGCCGTGCGCCACGAGCGCGTCGGCCACGCGCGGCAGGTCCGCATCGTCCAGATCGGGCGCGATCTTCACGGCGATCGGTACCCGTTTGCCGTGCCGGTCCGCGAGTCGTGCGCGCTCGGCCGCCAGGCCGCGTAGCAGCGCTCGCAGCGCCGAGCTGCCCTGCAGCGAGCGCAGATCCTTGGTGTTCGGCGACGAGATGTTGATGGCGACATAGCCGGGCCGTTGCAGCAGCAGCGGGTAGGCGGCACGCAGTCCGAGCGCGTAATCGTCGAGCGCCTTTTCGATCGGCGTGTCGGCGTTCTTGCCGAGATTCAGTCCCAGCACGCCGCCGGCTGCGGAGAACTGCCGGCTGGCCTCGATATTGGCGACGAAGCGTTCGAGCCCGTCGTTGTTGAATCCCATCCGGTTGATCAAAGCGCGCGCCTGCGGCAGCCGGAACAGCCGCGGCTTGGGGTTGCCCGGTTGTGGTCGCGGCGTCACCGTTCCCACTTCGATGAAGCCGAACCCGAAGTCGCCAAGCGCGTCGATATAGGCGGCGTTCTTGTCGAGTCCGGCCGCGAGTCCCACCGGATTGGGAAAGCGCAGCCCCATCGCATCGACCGGATCGGCGGGCAGACGCGGGCGCGCCAGTCTGGTCAGTCCGAGCGCATGCGCCCGCGCGAGGCCGGCGAAAGCGAGATCGTGGGCGGTTTCCGGATCGAGAGCGAAGAAGAAGGGGCGCGCAAGGTCGTAGAGCACGCCGCGATTCTACGGGCCGTGCCGTCTGAGCGCCGGCGCATCGTGGCGCACCCAGCGACCGCCCTGCAGCATCTCGACGGGGCGGAAGCGCGCCTTGTACGCCATTTTCGGACTGTGCTCGATCCAGTAGCCCAGATACAGGTACGGCAGCCGCAATGCGCGGCACTGTTCGATCTGCCACAGAACGTTGAACGTGCCGAAGCTCGCGCGCGGCACGTCGGGGTCGAAGAACGTGTAGACCGACGACAGCCCGTCGCTCAGGATGTCGATGATCGACACCATGCGCAGCATGCCGAGCGCATCGCCCGCCTCCGGCGGCACCGGCTCGCGGAACTCGACGAGCCGCGTATTGACCTTGCTCTGCAACAGGAACTGCGAGTACTGCTCGCGGCTGTCGTTGTCCATGCCGCCGCCGGCGTGGCGGGTCGACTGGTAGCGCAGATACAGGTCGTAGTGCTCGTGATCGAAGGCGAGCCCGACGACGCGGGTCACCAGCGCCCGATGCTGAATCCACGCGCGTCGCTGGCTGCGGCTTGCGCGAAACGCCGCCACCGGCACGCGCACCGGAACACAGGCGCGGCAGCCGTCGCAGTGCGGCCGGTAGGTGAAGATGCCGCTGCGGCGAAAGCCCATGCGGACCAGTTCGCTGTACACGTCCGCGTTGATCAGATGCGCCGGTGTCGCCACCTGCGAGCGCGCCTGCCGGTGCTCCAGGTAACTGCACGGGTACGGCGCCGTCGCGTAGAACTGCAACGCGGCGAACGGCAGTTCCTTCAGGTTGGCCATCTAATAACGTGCCAGCAGGGAATTGAGCGCATTCGCGCGATAGATCGACCAGTCGATCGGCCCGCGTGCCGTCGCGGCGGCGACGTGCGCGCAAAAGTCGGCGCGCCGGATCTCACGCGCGCCGAGCGACGCGAGGTGCTCCGTGTTCTGCTGGCAGTCTATCACCGGCACCTGTTCGTTTCGCAGCAGTTGCACCAGCGCGGCGAGCGCGATCTTCGAGGCGTCGGTCGCCCGCGTGAACATCGACTCGCCGTAGAACATGCGGCCCAAGGCGACGCCGTACAGTCCGCCCACCAGCTCGCCGCCGCGCCAGACTTCGATCGAATGCGCCAGGTCGCGCCGGTGCAGCGCCACGTACGCGCCCACCATCGCTTCGGTGATCCACGTGCCGTCCTGACCTTCGCGCGGCGCCGCGCACGCCCGCATCACGCGCTCGAAGGCCGCATCGCAGGTCAGCCGCAGCGCGTCGCCGCGCGCGGCGGCGCGCAGCTTCTTGCGCAGCGAGCGCGTCACCCGAAACTCGTCCGTGAACAAGACCATGCGCGGATCGGGACACCACCACAAGATGGGTTCACCCTCCGCGTACCAGGGAAAGATCCCGCGCCGATAGGCGTCGATCAGCCGGTCGACCGTCAGTTCGCCGCTGGCGGCGAGCAGCCCGTTCGGCTGCGTCAGCGCTGCCGCGACCGGAGGAAACAGGTCGCCCGGACGCAGCCAGGCGATCATGCGGACGCAGGCGGCCGCGGCGGTGCAGGCGCGATCGTGCCGGTATGCACGCCGAAGGCGCCGCGCGCGCGGTCTTCCAGATAGTGCCGCAGCGTCAGCGCCACCGTGCGGAACGCGATCTGGTCCCAGGGGATCTCGCGCTCGGCAAAAAGCCGAACCTCGAGGCTCTCCGCACCGGGCGCGAAGTCGAGGTCCAGCAGTTGCGCCCGGAAGAAAATGTGCACCTGTTCGACGTAGGGAACGTCGAACATCGTGTACACGGGCCCCAGCTCGACACGCGCGCCGGCCTCCTCGAGCGTCTCCCGCAGCGCGCCTTCGGCAGTCGTCTCGCCGATCTCCATGAAGCCGGCGGGCAGTGTCCACTTGCCGTAACGCGGCTCGATCGCGCGCTTGCACAGCAGGATGCGGTCGCGCCAGACCGGGATCGTGCCGACCACGGGTCGCGGGTTGACGTAGTGAATCGTGCCGCAGTGGTCGCAGCAGTCGCGCTCGCGGTTGTCGCCCAGCGGCACGCGGCGCACGACCGCATGTCCGCAGACCGAGCAGAAGCGGGGAGAGATGCGCGTCGTCACGCCGGCAGTGTAGAACCTCTGGCAATGTCCCCGGGCGGGCGCGGCGGGATTGGCCGGGAATGCAGCGCGAGGCGCCGCCGGCGGTCCGTTGGCCAGTGCCAAGGACCGGCGCGCTGGCCCGTAGCGACGCGATGCGCCGCGGGCAATCCCGCCCAGCGGG
>JBBIQI010000285.1:0-3505 GCA_037442465.1 Burkholderiales bacterium | reverse complement strand
CGCGGGCGACCGGCAGCGCGTCGTCGGCTACGCCGCGCTCGCCTTGTGCGAACCGGACGAGGCGCGTGCCGACGAGGATAAGGACACCGGCGCCGTGCTGACGACGCTGGCGCGCGGCGCGATCGCGCGCGAGCTCGGCCTGCCCGCGCGCGCGCATCCGGCCGCGC
The DNA here is from genome assembly GCA_037442465.1 of Burkholderiales bacterium. Classification (GTDB taxonomy): domain Bacteria; phylum Pseudomonadota; class Gammaproteobacteria; order Burkholderiales; family Burkholderiaceae_F; genus DSNY01. The sequence goes on along the minus strand of JBBIQI010000285.1, from coordinate 3,338 downwards.
CCTTTCTCGACGCGCCCGGCGCCAGCTTCGTCACGCTGCGCAAGCACGGCGAGCTGCGCGGCTGCATCGGCACGCTGCGGGCGCAGCGCGCGCTCGGCGAAGACGTCGCGCACAACGCGCGCGCCGCGGCTTTCGCCGATCCGCGGTTCGCGCCGCTCGCCAGGCACGAGTTCGACGCCGTCCGCATCGAGGTGTCGCTGCTGTCCGCGCCGGTGCCGCTCGCGGCCGCCAGCGAAGGCGAGTTGCTCGCGTTGCTGCGCCCGCACGTCGACGGCGTCGTGTTCGAGTGCGGCGAGCGGCGCAGCACGTTCCTGCCGCAGGTCTGGCAGTCGCTGCCCGACGCGCGCCGCTTCCTCGGCGAACTCAAGCGCAAGGCGGGGCTGCCCGCCGATTTCTGGTCCGACCAGGTGCGCATTTCGCGCTACACGGTGCGCAAGTGGTCGGAACACGAGGTGCCGGCATGAACGCGACCGCAGAAAGCCTCTACCCCGCGCGCTGGTGGCACCGGCTGCCCGACGGCCGCATCCAGTGCGATCTGTGCCCGCGCGACTGCAAGTTGCATGAAGGGCAGCGCGGGCTGTGCTTCGTGCGCCGGCGCGTCGGCGACGCGATGGTGCTGACCACTTACGGGCGCTCGTCGGGCTTCTGCGTCGACCCGATCGAGAAAAAGCCGCTGAATCACTTCTACCCCGGCTCGGCGGTGTTCTCCTTCGGCACCGCGGGCTGCAATCTCGCGTGCAAGTTCTGCCAGAACTGGGACATCTCGAAGTCGACCGAGATGGACCGGCTGATGGACCAGGCCAGCCCCGACGAGATCGCGGAGGCGGCGCTCGCCACCGGCTGCAAGAGCGTGGCCTTCACCTACAACGACCCGGTGATCTTCGCCGAGTACGCGATGGATTGCGCCGACGCGTGCCACGCGCGCGGACTGAAGACCGTCGCGGTCACGGCGGGCTACATCCACGCCGGACCGCGCCGCGCGTTCTACGAGAAGATGGACGCGGCCAACGTCGACCTGAAGGCATTCACCGAGGACTTCTATTTCAAGCTCACCGGCGCACACCTGGCGCCGGTGCTCGACACGCTGAAGTACCTCGTGCACGAAACCGACGTGTGGACCGAGATCACCACGCTGCTGATCCCGACCAAGAACGACTCGGACGACGAACTGCGCGCGCTGAGCCGGTGGATCCGCCGCGAGCTCGGCCCGCAGGTGCCGCTGCATTTCACCGCCTTCCACCCCGACTGGAAGCTGACCGATCTGCCGCCGACACCGCCCGCCACACTGGCGCGCGCACGCCGCATCGCGCTCGAAGAAGGCCTGCACTACGTCTACACGGGCAACGTGCACGACACCGAAGGCGGCACGACTTTTTGTCCGAACTGCCACGCCGCGCTGATCGAGCGCGACTGGCACCGCATCCTGCGCTACGAGCTGACCGAGGACGGCCGCTGCCCGCATTGCACGACCGCGATCGCCGGACGCTTCGGCCGGTTCGAGGGCGCTTTCGGTCCGCGCCGCATTCCGGTGCGGCTGCACGCACGATGACGCCGCGCGCGGTCGCGCTCGCCGCCGACGGCGTCACGCTCGCCGGCGATCTCGTGCTGCCTGCGCCCGCCCGCGGTGTGGTGCTGTTCGCGCACGGCAGCGGGTCGAGCCGGCTGTCGCCGCGCAACCGCTACGTGGCCGGCGTGCTCAACGAGGAAGGGATCGCCACCTTGCTGTTCGACCTGCTGACGCCGGCAGAAGACACCGAACGCGCCGCGCGCTTCGACATCCCGCTGCTGGCGCGCCGGCTGCTCGCCGCCTGCCGTTGGGCCGCTCGCGAACCTTCGCTGAAGGCGCTGCCGCTCGGACTGTTCGGCGCGAGCACCGGGGCGGCCGCGGCGCTGATCGCCGCGGCCGCGCTCGGCGACGCGGTGCGTGCGGTCGTCTCGCGCGGTGGGCGCCCGGATCTCGCACCGCCGGAGGATCTCGCGCGCGTGCAAGCGCCGACACGACTGATCGTCGGCGAACGGGACCGCGAAGTGATCGCACTGAACCGCAGCGCCGCGCGCCAGCTTCGCTGCATCAACGATCTGGTGCTGATTCCCGGCGCCACCCACCTGTTCGAGGAGCCGGGTACGCTCGAACGGGCCGCGCTGGCTGCGCGCGACTGGTTCGTGCGCTACTTGCCGGACAGCGCGGCGACGACTTCGTCGTCCTCGACCTGGGGAAACGACGCGTAGAACTGGCTCACGGCAAAGAAGTCGCGGCGCACCTCCAGGCACACCAGTTCGTCGCACAGCGGCCGCACGCGCTCGAGCGTGTCGGGCGGCGCCACCGGAACGGCGCACACCAGTTTCGCCGGCTTCTTCTCGCGCAGCGCGTGCAGCGCGGCGATCATCGTCGAGCCCGTGGCCAGACCATCGTCGACGACGATCACGATGCGCCCGGCCGGATCGATCGGCGCACGCTGCGCGGTATACGCGCGGCGGCGCTCGCGCAGCGTCGCCAACTGTTCCTCCTTTTCCGCCTGCAGGTATTCGCTCGAAGCGTGCGCGAACGACGCCTCGGGGTTCAGGTACGACCAGCCTGACTCGTCGATCGCGCCGATCGCGAACTCGCGCTGACCAGGCGCGCGCAGCTTGCGCACCAGCACGACGTCGACCTCGCCGCCGAGCGCGCGCGCGATGTCGCGCGCCATCGGCACCGCGCCGCGCGGAATGCCCAACACGAGCGGATTGCGGCCCTTGTAGTGTTCGAGCGCGTGCGCGAGTCGGCGCGCCGCGTCGCTGCGGTCGGCGAACATGCGTCGGAAGCGGGCAGACGTGACGACTGCATGCTAGCCCGCCCGTGCGCGCGGCGCTTGATCGCGCGCAGGATTCGCCGCCGCGACGTCAGTGCACGACGGCGGCAGCGGCGCGCATCGCAGTGCGCCTGCGCGCCACCGCGATGATCTTGGCCGCGACCGACAGGTCGAGCTTCTTCAACTCGCCGTCCATCGCGGCGCGGTCCATCAGCCGCACGCCCTTGCGCTGCGCGGCCGCGCCCGCTTCGGCGCCGCCCTCGGCGACGATCAGCAGGCGCAGAAGACCGATGGAACGCGCCTGGTTCGCCAGCGCAGCGACCCGCTCGCCGGTCACGCGCCGCGCCTCGACGACGAAGGCGTAGGCGCGCGCCGGATCGCCCTTGTGCCGCAGTACCAGTTCGATCGGCCGCACCGCGGGCGAGGCCGGCGAGCCGCGGTAGCCGCGCGCCTCGAACCACGCGAGCGTCAGTTCACGCAGCGAAACATCGGCCGGCTCCTTGCGAGACGGCGGCGGCGCGGGTGCCGGGCGCGGTGCCGCTGCGGGCG
>JBBIQI010000284.1:0-3557 GCA_037442465.1 Burkholderiales bacterium | reverse complement strand
GCCGCGCAACGCACTTGCGCGAAACGGCATCGGCGGACTGCCGGATTCAGGATGAAACCTCCGGTGCCGGTTCGTCGCGCGCACGCGCGTTTCGTCGCCACGTGCACCGATTCCACGCGGCTCGCGCCGCGTATCTGCAGTTCGACGCACGCTTCGATCGTTTCATCGCATGCCGCTCGCGCGTCGCGCAGCGACTGCCTAACGTTCGCTTCGACGCAGCGGCACACGCGATCTGCAGTGGCCGGCAGGCGAGAAGGGGAACGACGATGTACCCACGGAACAACTCGATTCGGATGCTCGGCGCAGCCGGCAGCGTGGTGGCCACGCTGGCGGTGATGTTGGCGATCGACGGCTACGCGCGGCAGGCCAGCGAACTCGCGACGAGCCGTGCGCAGATCGTGCGGCTGGAAGCGGTGACGGTGATTGGCGAGCGCCCGGCGGCCGCGTCCGACGCGACCGCCGCGGCCTCGCAGGGCGCCTCGGCGAAGACGCTCTGAGCGCGACCTGCCGTTCGCCCCATCCGAGAAAGGATTGCAGGCACGAAGGCGTTCGCTGACTTCCTCAGCCGCCTCGCGAACAGACCACGACGCAGAGGCGTTCGAGCGGGCAGGTCCCTCCCCCGGACCTCGCCCGCTCGCTTTCCAGGGGGACGGTCGAATGCGCGCGGCGCGACCGACACCCGCGGCAGGCGCGTTCCTCGCCGTTCAGGCCGGCGTGCCCTGGCGCATCCGTGCCTGCTGCCACCACGCGGCGAGCCGCGACAACGCAGTGGCCGGCCGCGCGTACGGCGTGGCGGCAGCGGCGGCCCGAACGTGCTGCGCGGCGACGCCTGGCGCGCCGTCGCGGCAGGCCAGCAGCAGCGACTTGTGCGCGATGATGTTCACGACCCGCGGAATGCCGCGCGCGTGCCGATGCACCAGCCCAGCGACCGCCGGAGCGAACAGCGGCGCGGCGTGAGCGGCACGGCCGGCCACGCGCAACCGGTGTGCCAGGTAGTCGCCCGTCTCGTTCGCCAACAGCGGGCCGAGCCGAAACTGCGAGCTGATCCGGCTGGCGAGCGCGCGCAGATCGCGGCGCGCGAGCTTGTCGTCGAGCTCGGGCTGGCCGAACAGCACGACTTGCAACCGCCCGCACGTGCCGCTTTCGCGACCGGACAGTCGCCGCAGCACCTCGAGCGCTTCGGGCGGCATCGCCTGCGCTTCGTCGAGGCAGACGACGATGCAGCGGCCGGCGGCCTGCGCCTGCGTCAGCGCGCGGTCGAGCAGCGCCAGCACCCGCTCCTGGCGCGCGTTCGCCCGCAGCGGCAGCTTCAGCGCGAACGCGATCGCGAGCAGCAGCGTGCGCGGTGTCAGGCAGGGATTCGGGATGAACACCGTGTCCAGCGTCTGCCACGAGGACCCGTCGCCGCGCTGCGCGCGGCTCGCCAACTCGGCGAGCAGTCGTCGGCAGGTTAGGGTCTTGCCGGTGCCGACTTCGCCGGTGACCTTGACGAAATCATCGCCGCTGTCGATCGCTTGCAGTAGCGCGGCGAGCGTCTGCCGCTGGGCGTGCGACGGGTAGGCAAAGTCAGGGTCGGGCGCGATCGAGAATGGCGGCGCCGCGAGTCCGAAGTGCTTCAGATACATCGGGTTGTCCCCGCTCGCGGTCGTTTCACCCGGCCAGCAGGACCGTCAGCAGCACGGCTCCGGCGGCTAGCCACCATGGGGTCAGCCACGACAGGGTGCGGGGCTCCTCGGGCGGATCGTTGCGATGCACGGTGCGCGGAGCCTCGGCCAGCGGATCGAAGGCGTTGGTGTCGTGTTTCATCGCAGACTCCATGGGTTCCGCGCCGGCCGTCGCCGCGTGCGCCCGAGCCAAGGGGCAGAAACGATGCTAGGGAGGCGGCACCGCGCGGATCGCTCGAAAAGCCGCGCTTTCGGCGGCGTCCGGAGGGGCGCTCGCGCGCCGCCGCTGCGGCGCACCTGCGTGTAGTTACGACGGTTCGCGACGGCGTCGCCGCAGCGGCTCAGCAGCCGTCGGTGGTCAGTTCGATCATCGGTGCGGTGATCGTCGGTGACGCCGCGTGATCGGGCGCGGTGTAGACGATCTGGCAGCGCGCGGGATCGGGTGCGCCGTTGACTCGGATCGTGATCGAACTGCCCGGTTGCGCGCCGCCGCCGACCACCGTGACCCCGTCTTCTGCGGCGATGTTGGCCGCCCGCAAGACGCCAGCTGCCGACGCTTCCGGATAGCCGTGGTTGGTCTGGATCGTCGCGCCGTCGACGTCGACGTGGCTTGCGCCGCCCGGGCCGGCTGCGGTCCGCCCCTTGGCCAACGCGGCCGCTCGCACCACCTGTGCCGCGGCGCGGATCGACCCGTTCAGAGCCTCGGCCTTCGCACGGCGCGCTTCGCCGCCGCTGTTCACGAAGCGCGGCAGCGCGACCGCCGAAACGATGGCGAGGATCAGGAACACGACGACCAGCTCGATCAGCGTAAAGCCCGACCGGCGACGACTTTGCAGTGGCTGGGGCACGACGCATCCTTCCTGCTTCGCGCGCTGCGGCGCCGCGGCCGGCAACGCCCGGCAATAGCACCTTTGCGCGGGAACGGGCCGGATCCCGAAGCGGCGGCAGCGCCCGGTCGGCCCGATCGACTGAATTCTGGGTCAGGCGCCCGGACGCGGTCCGGCAAGAAGCGACGGCTTCACGGCGCTTTCGCGGACGCGATACCTTGCCGCGCTGCGTTTCAGTCGCTTCGCCGCAGCCGCCGTAAGAACACCGTCATCTCCTTGACCGCCTGGCGATCGCCGTGCGCCTCGGCCGCGGCGATGCCGCGTTCGTAGGCGTCGATCGCTTCGGCCGCGCGGCCGGCTGCCGCGAGCGCGCGACCGAGCTGCTTGCACGCGGCCGAGTAGGCGGGACTGCGCTCGACCGCTGCTCGCAGATAGTGCGCGGCTTCGTCGAACTGCTCCCGCTTCAGGTATTCGGAGCCGATCGAAAATCGCAGCAGCGCCGCGTTGGCGCCGCTGTCGCGCGGACCGCCGAGCAGTCGCAACAGGTTCTGCAGCACCGTGTCGGTCATTTAGACTGCCCGCGCCAACGAAGACCAGGAGTGCGACCGGATGAACAAAGACATTATCGCGACCCCCGACGCTCCGGCGGCGATCGGGCCGTATTCGCAGGCGGTGAAGACCGGACTCGTCGTTTTCCTGTCGGGGCAGATCGGGCTCGACCCGGCAACCAAGGAACTCGTCGGCGCGGACTTCGAGGCGCAGGTGCGGCAGGCGTTCCGCAACCTCGCCGCGGTGGCGAAGGCCGCCGGCGGCTCGCTCGCGCACGCGGTCAAGTTCACGTTGTTTCTGACCGACCTGTCGCAGTTCGGCAAGGTCAACGAGATCATGGCCGAGATGGTGCCGCAGCCTTATCCGGCGCGCTCGACCGTCGGCGTGGCGAGCCTGCCGAAGGGCGCGCAGTTCGAGGTCGAGGCGATCCTCGTTCTGTGATCGATCGCGCGCGGCCGCCGGGCGGTCCGTGAACCTGAATCCGGCAGTCCGCCCATGCAGTTTCGCGCAAGTGCGT
>JBBIQI010000283.1:0-3581 GCA_037442465.1 Burkholderiales bacterium | reverse complement strand
CGTCGGCCGCCGGCGCCGCTGCGCTCTCGCCCGGCGGCCGGAAGCGCAGCGCCGCGTTCGGCACCTTCAGCACCGATTCGCGCGTATCGGTGACGATGCGAACGTTGGCGGTCATGCCGGGGAGCAGCTCGCCCGACTCGTTGTTCGCGGTCACCAGCACGGTGTAGGTGACGACGTTCTGCACCGTCTGCGCGGCCTTGCGCACCTGCTTGACCTCGCCGGCGAAGGTGCGGCCCGGAAACGCATCGACGGTGAACGTCGCGCGCTGCCCGACGCGGATGCGGCCGACGTCGGCCTCGTCGATCGAGGTTTCGACCTGCATGTCGCGCAGGTCCCTGGCGATGACGAACAGCTCCGGCGCCTGCAAGCTGGCGGCGACCGTCTGCCCGACGTCGACGCTGCGTTTGATCACCACGCCGTCGACGGGCGCCCGGATTTCGGTGCGCGCCAGGTCCACGCGCGCGGAGGCGAGCGCAGCCTCGCGCTGCGCGACCACCGCCTGCATGTTCCGGACATCGGCGGCGGCCAGATCGAACGCCGCCTGCCGGGTGTCCAGTTCGGACGGCGAGACGAAATTGCGCGCGACCAGCTCCTTGGCGCGCGCCAGCTCGCGCTGCGCGTTGAGCAGATTGACCTGCGCGCGGCCGAGCGCCGAACGCGCCGCTTCGGCGTCGGCCTGCGCCTGGCGCACGCGGTACTCGAAGGTCTCCGGGTCGATCCGTGCGATCAGTTGCCCGCGCTTGACCGGCGAATTGAAGTCGACGAGCAGCTCTTTGATCTGCCCCGAGACCTGCGTGCCGACCTGCACCGCGGTGACCGGATTCAGCGTGCCGGTCGCGGAGACACTCGCAGTCAGCGGCCCGCGCTCGACCTTGGCAAAGCGGTACGTCGGCGCGTCGGCGTTGCGGCGCTGATACCAATAGCCGGCAGCCGCGACCGCGGCGGCGACCGTCAGCGCCACCGCGATCGCACGCGGCCGGCGCAGGAGTCCGAAGTCCATCGATCGCTATTCGTTACGAAAGCGCGATTGTAGGTAGGGCCGCGGCGAACGACGACCGCACTTACATCCGGTGACCGCCGGCAACGCGGGAGCAACGCGCGCGCGTAGGCGCGCCACAGATCGGACTGCGGCGGGCGCTGGTGGCGGACGACGACTACTTGGCCGCGACGATCACCGCACAGGCGAGCCGCGGCCCGGAATTGCCCGTCGGCTGCGTCTTGTAGTCGTCGGGGTCGCGATGAACGATCAGACCGCGACCGACCACACTCGCGGGCCCGGCCGATACCGTGATCAGCTCGCTCGCGAAACGCAGCGTGGCCACGCCGTCGGCATCGGCCTTCAGGTTCGGCATGTCACCTGCGTGGCGCTCGGCCTGGCCGTGATGCCCGTGCGGTTTGCCGCCCGGATTGAAATGCCCGCCCGCGCTCATCGCGTCCGGCGCGGAGCAGTCCCCTTTTTCGTGAACGTGGAAACCGTGTTCGGCGTTCGGCTTCAGCCCGCGCACTTCCGCGGTGACGAGCACCTTGTTGCCGCGCTGCTCGAACCGCGCGATCCCGCTCGTCATGTTCCCGCGCGTGGGCTTCAGTTCCGCGATCGCCGCCGGGCCGCCCGACCCGGCGATCGAGTCCCACCAACCGCGAACGGTCGAACATCCGGTCGCAAACAAAGACGCCGCAACGGCGAGCGGCAAGGCAGCGTGGCGCAGGGTCATCGGGCATTCCTCCATGGGTAGCGGCGCGTCCGCAGCGCGCGGGCGCGCCGGCAATATACCTTCCGCGGGCGCGTCGCTCAGCCGCGCAACTGGGCCAGCCGCACGAGCTTGAGTACCAGCACAACGATCGGCGCGGCGTGAAACAGCAGGTCGAAGACGTCGAGCGGCCGCTTCAGCGTCCCGGCCACGAGCATCTTGAGCTTCTGCGTCAGGTGCGGCTCGGGAACGAACGGTGCCAGCGCGAGCCAGACCGCGACGACGGCGATCAGCCACAGGGGAATGCGATCGAGCCAGGCCATGCCGTCATTGTCCCGATGCAAGGGGCCGCGCGCGTGTGACCCGCGTCACCGGCCGCGCGCCGGCGCGCGCTACGCGTAGGTTGCGTAGGCCGGTTCGTACATGCGGCCGCGCACGTCGGCGAGCACGTCGGCCGGACGCGGGCGCGCCGCCAGCCCGCGTGCGTACGCGACTTCGGCCACCGCGGCGGCGATGTGGGCGGAGACGTCGCGCACCGACGCGAGCGGCGGATACAGGCTGCCCTGTGCCAGATCGGCGTCGGCCACCCGCGCGGCGAGCGCGCGCGCCGCGGCGAGGAACATCTCGTCGGTGACGCGGCGCGCGCGGCTGGCGATCGCGCCGAGCCCGATACCGGGAAAGATGTACGAGTTGTTGCCCTGGCGCGGTACGAAGGTGCGGCCGGCGAACGTGACTTCGGCGAACGGGCTGCCGGAGGCGAACAGCGCGCGGCCGTCCGTGTAGCGGTACGCCTGCTCGGCGGTGCACTCGCTCTTCGAGGTCGGGTTCGACAGCGCAAACACGATCGGTCGCGCGTTCAGCCGCGCCATCGCACGCAGCACGTCTTCGGTGAAGGTCCCACCGGTGGCGGCCACGCCGATCAACGCGGTCGGCTTCAGGCGTTCGATCGCTTCGACCAAGGTGGCCACCGGCGCGTGCGCGTGCGCGTACGGCCGCTTGTGCGCGGCCAGGTCGCCGCGATCGGCGACGACCAGCCCCTTGCTGTCGAGCAGCCAGCAGCGGCCGCGCGCGCGCTCGGCAGGCACGCCTTCGGCGGCGAGTGCGGCGACGATCAGGTCGGCGATGCCGGTGGCGGCTTCGCCCGCCCCGAGAAACAGGAACGTCTGCTCGGCGAGCGCGCCGCCGGTGACGCGCAGTGCGGAGAAGACCCCGGCGAGCGCGACCGCCGCGGTGCCCTGGATGTCGTCGTTGAAGCACGGCACGCGGTCGCGATAGCGCGCCAGCAGCGCGAACGCGTGGTGGTTGGCGAAGTCCTCGAACTGGATCAGCACGCCGGGGAATGCCGCCTGCGCCGCCATGACGAATTCTTCGACCAGCGCGTCGTATGCGGCGCCGGTCAGTCGCCGCCGGTGCAGGCCGAGGTACAGCGGGTCGGCGAGCAAGGCGTCGTTGTTGGTGCCGACGTCGAGCACGACCGGCAGGCAGCGCGTCGGGTCGATCCCTGCGCACGCGGTGTACAGCGCCAGTTTGCCGATCGGAATGCCCATGCCGTTCGCACCCAGGTCGCCCAGCCCGAGGATGCGCTCGCCGTCGGTGACGACGATGATGTCGACCGCGCGCGTCGGCCAGTTGGCGAGCAGTTCGCCACGCGCCCGCGCTCGGCGCCGGAGACGTACAGCCCGCGCGGCCTGCGATAGATGTGCCCGAACTGCTGGCACGCCAGCCCCACGGTGGGCGTGTAGATCACCGGCATCATCTCGTCGATGTTGTCGATGACGACGCGGTAAAACAGCGTCTCGTTGCGGTCGTGCAGCGCCTCGAGCGCGATGTACTTGTTCAGCGGCTCGTGCAGACGGCGCAGGTTCTCGAGCACGCGCGCCTGCTGATCGGCGA
>JBBIQI010000282.1:0-3614 GCA_037442465.1 Burkholderiales bacterium | reverse complement strand
TCTGAGTCCACGAGGTCGCGCCGATGGACCCGTAGCCGACGCCGACGCCGTTGATGAACATATCGTTCAGCGGATTGCCGGTCAGATTGCCGGTGCCCGCGTCGAGACAGGCCGACACATAGCTGCTGTCGATCAGCATGTGGTTAAGCGCGGGGTTTTCGCAGAGGATGTCCGCGGCGGACGCCGTGCCTCCGATGCACAGCGCGGCCAGCAGACCCGCGGCGAGCTTCTTGAACGTGTTCATCTACGTTCTCCGTGGTTCGATCAATCTTGGGAAAGCATCCCAGCAACTTGACTTACGCACGGACCGTGCCAGTCGAACCGGACCGTTAAGAATCAATGGGATGTTGTCCCTAAGGCAGAACCTGCGGGTCCAACCGTAATTTTCCCGAGACACGGAGCAGACGAAAGGGCGGCCTGGCGAGTCCGTGTAGAAGATGCGGGCCGCTAGATGACTGCGGGTCTGTTCGACAGCTCGTCCGGATTGGCCGCGCCTTCCGTGAGCGGAAAGAACTGCGCGAGCTTCTCGCCGACGCGCTCGATACCGATCAAGGCGCCGCCTTCGAAGTCGCCGGCACGGAACCGCTCCCGCATCGCGTCGCAGATCGCCTGCCACTGCTCGCGCGCGACGTGCCTGGCAATGCCGCGATCGGCGACGATCTCGATGCCGTGGTCGGCCAGCTCGACGTAGATCAACACGCCGTTGTTCTGCTCGGTGTCCCACACGCGCAGCTTGGAGAAGAGCATCAGTGCGCGCTCGCGCACCGGCGCGTCGCGCCGCAGGTACGACCAGGGCAGCGCCGCCTCCACCGCGAAGCGGATCTCGCCGGTGTGGCGGGCCTCGGTCTGCGCGATCGCCTCCTGGATGCGCGCAAGCGACGCCTCGGGGAACGCCCGCCGGACCGCCAGCGGCGTGGCGAGCAGATGACGCAGCCAGCGGACGAGTCGCATCGGTTCACCAGTCGCTGGTGGCGCCGCCGCCGCTGAAGTCGCCGCCGCCGCCGGAAGTCCACCCGCCGCCGGAGAAGCCGCCGCCGGTCCAGCCACCCGGAACGAACAAGCCGCCACCGCGACGTCCGCCCAGCACGCGGCCGGCGCGCGTGCCCCCGCCCACCGTCAGCACGAACACGACCACGCCGGCCAGTGCGCCGAGCAAGCCGGATGCGAGCGCCTTGGCGGCGACGAATCCGGTGCCGCCGCTGGCGAGGACCGCGCCGGGAATGCCGATGATCCGCCGCAGGATCACGCCGACCACGAAGCCGCCGATCAGGAAAGGCATCAGCAGCGCGAAGCGGTCCGCGTCGTCCGCAGGCTGGGCACGCGGCGGCGGCAGCGCCTCGCCTTCGATCTGCCGGAAGGTCGCATCCAGCCCAGCCGCGAGTCCGCCCGCGTAGTCGCCGCGCTGGAAATACGGGCCGACGATCTCGCGGCCGATGCGCCGCGCGGTCACGTCCGGCAGCGCGCCTTCGAGCGAACGCGCGACGTCGATGCGCAGCCGGCGGTCGTCCTTCGCGACGATCACCAGCACGCCGTCGCCGATGCCGGCGCGGCCGATCTTCCACGCTTCGCCGACGCGGTGCGCAAAGTCCTCGATCGGTTCCGGCTGCGTGCTGGGAACGATCAGCACGGCGATCTGCGCGCCGTGCGCCATCTCGAACGCGGCGAGCTTGTCCTCGAGCGCCTGCTTCTGCTGCGGCGACAGCACGCCGGCGTAGTCGGTCACTCGCGCCAGCGGCGGCACCGCGAGCAGGCCGTCGGCGCCGCGCGGCGCGTCGGCAGCAGCCGCCACCAGCGCCAGCGCGCACCGCGCGAGCGCGCAGCACCAGCGGCCCGCCGCCGGCAACCGACGCCCGACGATCATTACTTCTTCCCGGTGCCGAAGTCGACCGCCGGCGCCTTCTTCAGCTCGGCTTCGTTGTCGACCGCGAATTGCGGCTTCTCCTTGTAGCCGAACACCATCGCGGTCAAGTTGACCGGGAACTGCCGCACGAGCACGTTGTATTCCTGCGTGGCCTTGATGAAGCGGTTGCGGGCGATCGCGATGCGGTTTTCGGTGCCTTCGAGCTGCGTGCGCAGGTCCTGGAATCCCTGATTCGTCTTCAGGTTCGGATAGCTTTCGACGACGACCAGCAGCCGCGCGAGCGCCGACGACAGCTCGCCCTGCGCCTGCTGAAAACGCGCGAGTGCGGCCGGATCGTTGATGAGTTCCGGCGTGGCCTGGATCGAGGTCGCCTTCGCGCGCGCTTCGACCACGCGTGCGAGCGTTTCCTGCTCGAAGTTCGCTTCGCCTTTGACGGTGTTGACGATGTTCGGGATCAAGTCGGCGCGGCGCTGATACTGGCTCAGCACTTCGGCCCAGGCGGCCTTGACCGCCTCGTCCTTGGCCTGGATCTCGTTGTAGCCGCAGCCGGCGAGAAGCGATGCCAAAGCAACGGCGATCAACGCAAACAAGCGATGCATGCGTCCTCCTGTTGTTGTTGAGTCGAACCGCGGGTCAATGTGGGACCGCGACGATCGGATACAAGCCTCACCGCATCCGCCGGGCCAGCGCCTCGCCGTACTCGAGCCAGGCGCGCGTTGCGGTGGCGGGGCGGCCGCTCGCCTCGATCAGGGCGAGCAGCGCGCGCAGCCGGCGGCCGGCGCACGCGCGCTCGGCGTCACCGAGTTCGGTGCGCTCGACCGCGGCGAGCAGCCGGTTGACCTCGACGATGTGCTCGAGCTCGGGCGGAATGAAACCGGCGTTTTTCAGGATCCGGTAGGCGACCCGGTCCTCCTCGGCAACGAGCGCGTCGTCGTCGAGCGCGAGCGGCCGCCCCGCGCCCGGCAGATCGTCGAACTCGCCGCGCGCGAGCGCTTCGGCGATCCGCCGCTCGACCAGCGCGTCCAGTCCGGGAAACGATCCGCAGATCGACATGCCGGCATCGTAGCGGAACGTAGAATCGCGCGGCCGATGCCAAACCGAACCGATTCCTTCGCCGATTTTCGCCGCGCGCTCGCGCAGTTCGCCACGGGCGTGACGGTCGTGACCACGCGCGCGCCGGACGGCGCGCCGGTCGGGCTGACCGTCAATTCGTTCAGCTCGGTGTCGCTCGACCCGCCGCTGGTGCTGTGGAGCCTGTCGCTGAAGGCGGAAAGCCTCGACGTGTTTCGCGAGTGCGAGCGTTACCTGATCCACGTGCTCGCCGCCGACCAACTGCCGATCGCCAAGCGCTTTGCCACGCGCGGCGCCGACCGTTTCGGCCCGACCGCATGGCGGCCGACCGATGACGGGCTGCCGCTGCTCGAAGGCTGCACCGCGTGGTTCGAATGCGGCAACCGCAGCCAGTACGAAGAAGGCGATCACGTGATCCTGGTCGGCCGCGTCGAAGCCTTCCAGACGATCGGCGGCGCGCCGCTGATATTCCACAACGCGCGCTACGTGTCGCACCTGGCCGAGGCGCCGCTGCCGCCGGTGCTGCGCTCGTACTGGGACTGAACCTTAGTCCGGCAGTTGACCATTTGTCGTCCGGTCGCTCGGCCGCCTCGGGTCATTCCGAACCAAGGTTCCTCGTCATCCCGTGCCGAAGTTCCTCGTCATCCCGAGCCGAAGTTCCTCGTCATCCCGAGCCGAAGTT
>JBBIQI010000281.1:0-3628 GCA_037442465.1 Burkholderiales bacterium | reverse complement strand
CGGGGGCGGGCGATGCGGTCGTCGCCGCCGCCGATTCGCGGTCGATCGAACGGCGCTACGCGGCGCTGCCTGCGGCCCCTCGCCGGCTGCTCGTGCTGGCCGGGGCGCTGGAGCGCTTTGCCCACGACTGGCAGCCCGCCGACGCGGCGCTGGCGCGCCGCGTCGAACTGGTCACGCATCTGGCGCCGCCGGCGCAGGCGCAGCGACAACTGGCGCGGGCGCGCGCGTGGTTTGCCGTGCGGCAGCTCGCGTTCGCTTCCGAGCGCGTGGCCGTGCACGCGCTGGTTGCGGCGATGGTCGCCAACGAGATGCTGGTGCATGTCGACGACAGCTTCTCGCGCGAGTACTGCATCGAGAAGACCGAGCACAACCTGGAGAACATCCCGCCGCTGACCGCGTTTCCGCGGCTGGCGATCGGACCCGGGCAGCGCTTCGCCGCGCGCCGGGTGGTCGTGCGCCCGCTGCTCGACGGCATGCCGGCCGCTGCCGGATCGACCCCATGGCTGAGTAAGGGATTGCCCGGACACGCGATTGCCGATTAATGCGCGATTGCGCACCCTTGCCACGCGTGACACCGAAGTCCATCGCCCGATGACGACCGCCTACTTCGGATTCGACTTTCGTCCCCGGTCGGACGACCGGCCGGAGGTGAACGAGGTCACGCCGGTTGCCGGTGCGGTGATCCGGTTGGACCGGGAAGGCCGCATCGTGCAGGCCACCGTCGAAGCCGCCGCCTTGCTCGGGTATGCCCCGCACGATCTGACGGGCCGATCGCTGGTCGATCTGGCCGCCGCCGGCTGGGAGACGCCGGCGCGCAGCGTCACCGCTCGCATCCTGGTCGGCGTGCGCGACGTCGGCGAACTGCTGTTGGCGGGTCGCAGCGGCCGCAGGACGTTGCTGCGAATGGCGGCCCGGCCCGCCGACGACGGCGAGTCGAGCGGGCACATCGTGGCCTGGACCGAGGTTCAGGCGCTCGCGCCCGCAACGGCCGTGCGCGAACAGGACGCCGAGCTGCGCCGGCTCGCCGTCGGCCTGCTCAGCACGCAGGAGGCCGAACGTACGCGCGTGTCGGCCGAGCTGCACGACGGGGTGGCGCCGCTGGCGATCATGGCCAAGTTCATGGTCGAGGACGCGCTCGCGCGGCTGATGCGCGGCGCGCATGCCGAGGCGACCGAAATCCTGATCAACGCGGTGGCGCAGTTGCGCGACGTGATCGGCGAAGTTCGACGCATCTCGATGGAGCTGCGGCCGGCGCTGCTCGACGACTTGGGCTTGTTGCCGACGATCGAGTGGTTCTGCCGCCGTTGCGAGCAGGCGTATCGCTCGCTGCGCGTCGAACGCGTCATCGAGGTGACCGAGGCCGACGTGCCGAAGTCGCTGAAGCTCGACATCTTTCGCATCGTCGAGGAAGCCGTCACGAACGCCGCACAGCACGCGGCCGCGCGATGCGTGCGGGTCTCGCTGGTGCGCCGGGGCGACGAGTTGCGCCTGTCCGTCGCGGACGACGGCTCCGGGTTCGATTCGGCGCCGGTCTTCGAAGGCAACGCGTGCCTGCTCGGCGTCGGACTGCAAAGCATCCGGCAGCGTGTCGAGGCCACGCAGGGGCGGCTGCTGCTGGAGTCCTCGCCGCTGCACGGCACTGTCGTGGGCGCTGTCTGGAATCTCGCGTCGCGGCCGCGCGGCGCGGATTGACCCCAGATCCGGCAGTTGGCCATTCTTCGTCCGGTCGCTGCGCCACCTCTGGGCAATCCGAGCCGAAGGCCTTCATCACTCCGAGCCGAAGTCCTTCGTCATACCGAGCCGAGGTTGCTCGTCATTCCCGAGCCGAGGCTGCTCGTCATTCCGAGCGGACGGCGAGGAATCTCACGCGCTCGCCACGCCGAGATCCCTCGCTGCGCTCGGGATGACAACGTCGGCGCTGCGGGCGGCAGCGTCGGCGCGTGGGTCGTCGCGTCGGTGCTCGGGGTCGTCGCGTCGGCGCGTGGGTCGTCGCCCGCGCGGCATTCCGGGCCTGCACCCTGCGCCAGCGCGAGATGACCCGCTCGATCGCGGCTTCACCCGCTGGGTGAGCGCAGTCGAAGCCGCAAAGGCCGACCGAACCACGCACTTGCGCAAGACTACATCGGTGGACTGCCGGAATCAGGGTGAATCTTGCTGCTGCGCGGCCCGCTGGCGTCGTTGCGCGGTGTTGGCTGCGGCCGCCCGCCTGCGGCGAGCTTGACCGGGGTTGCTCACATGGACACAGAGGCGCAGGACAAGCCCGGAAACGAATCCGTGCTCGCATTCCGCGTCTGGACCCGCTGCGCGAGCGTGGCAATTCGCACGGCGGTGTGTTCTTGCTCTGTGTTCTCTGTATCTGCTTGGTTCAAACGCAGTTTTCGGACTCAATTCGCGACGCGCGGTGCGCCCAACGCCAACGGGCTGGCGGCGTCGAAACGCCCGCCACCGCCGCCGTCGCCACCATCGCCGACCAGCCGACGCACCGCGCCGGGGCGTTCGATCAGCCCGCACTCCAGCGCGGCGATGGTCAGCTCGGCGGCGGTGCGCAGACCGAGCTTGCGCATCACGCTGGCGCGATGCTTCTCGACGGTCTTGGGGCTGACGTGCAGGAACTCGGCCGCCTCGCGATTGGTCCGGCCCTCGGCGACGAGCTTCATGATGCTGCGCTCGCGCGCGGTGAGCCGGTCCCACGGCGTGGCCGGCGGTGGCGTCGGACCGCGCGCCAGCAGCGTCGTGACCAGATGCCCGGACATCTCCGGGCTCAGGTACTTGCGGCCGGTGGCCACCGTGCGCAAGGCGGTGGCCAGTTCCTCGTACGAGGCGTCCTTCAGCACGTAGCCGTCGGCGCCGGCGCGCAGCGCCTCGCGCACGTACTCGTCGTTCTTGAAAGCGGTCAGCGCCACCACGCGCATCGCCGGGAAACGCCGCTTGATCTGCGCGGTGGCCTCGATGCCGTTCATTCCCGGCATCGAAAGATCCATCAGCACCAGGTCGGGCTGCAGGGCGATCGCCTGCCGGATCGCCTCCTTGCCGTCGCGCGCGTCGCCGACGACTTCGAAGTCGGGCAGCCCGCCGATCAGCGAGCACAGCCCCTGCCGCAGCAGTTGGTGATCCTCCACGATGAGCGTGCGGTATTTCATGGCGTGTCGTTCCTGGGAGCGTTGGGGGTGCGTGCGCCGGGGCGGCGCGGCAAGGCGAAGACGAAGCGCCACTGGTCGTAACCGGCGGCCTGTTCGAAGTCGAGATAGCGCGGCGCAAACCCGCTGCGTTTCAGCGGCGTGCCGCGGTCGGTCGAGTGCACGCCGACGATGCCGTTGCCGAGCCTGATCAGCGCGAACGGCCGGCCGGTGACCGGGTCGGCGTACGCGCGCCGCAGGTGGCGCACCGGGCGCGGAAAACGATCG
This sequence comes from Burkholderiales bacterium, assembly GCA_037442465.1. Lineage (GTDB taxonomy): Bacteria > Pseudomonadota > Gammaproteobacteria > Burkholderiales > Burkholderiaceae_F > DSNY01. The sequence continues at coordinate 224 of JBBIQI010000281.1, read as the reverse complement.
TCGGCGAGCAGTTGTTCGATCGACGTCGGCAGCGTCTTCACCGGCGTCGGCGACGCATGCCAGTAACTCTCGATCGCACGCCGGTACTGATCGCCTGCGAACAACAGTTCGGCCTCGCGCTCGCGCTGCATGACCGTGGCCCAGACCTGCGCGCCGAGCAACGCGGCTGCGCCCGCGAGGACGAGCAGCCCCAGCACGGCCAGCAGCACCAGGCCGCGCGCGGG
>JBBIQI010000280.1:0-3655 GCA_037442465.1 Burkholderiales bacterium | reverse complement strand
TTGTCCGTGAACAGCACCGGCGCGGCTGCGCAGGTGTTCGCTGCGGCCGGCTGAGTGGCGCTGTCTTTGTCCTTGTCGTCGCCGGCGCAGCCCGCCAGCAGGATGGCGGCAGCCAACGAGCCGCGCAGGGCCTTGCGCACCCATCCGCGCCTGGCGTTCGTTGTTTCCATGTTCTCCCTCCCGATCGATTCGACGCAATGCGATGGCCGGATCGTGCCCCGGCGACTTGATCGACATCAATTCGGAAGGACGGATGACGACTCGGCAGGACGGATGAGCCGGGCTCCCGTGCGCGCCGCACGGTGCGCGCTCGTCGCCGAGCCATGGTGCGTGGGTGTGCAGATTTCCCGCGGCTGGCGCGACCGCGTTCGAATCGTCGCGTGCGGCGACCCGCGTTCGCGTGATGTGTGGCACAAGGCTCACATGCGCGCGCTTGCGCTGCGGACCGTCCGGTCAGAGAAACGGCTTGGCGCGTTCCAGCAGCTCGTCGAGGCCGGGTTCGTTCGGATTGCGCGGCTTGCCGGGATGAATGATCGCGACCTGACAGGCTTCCGCCGCTTCGACGAGCTGGCGATACGTGCCGGCGTCGATGTCCTTGATGAATGCCTGCTTGTTGTCGTTGTAGCCGAACATCCGGTCGTTGATGTTGCGGCACTCGCCGCAGCTCGGGCAGCGTGCCGTCTCGATCCACGCCTCGTCAGACGGCGGTCTTTCGGCAACGGGCGCCGGTTCGACTGCCGCGGCCGGTGTCTGCGCGGGCTGCGCCGACGCCTGCTGTGACGCGCTATCCGGCGCTTGCCGGTGCTGCGCTTCCCACGCAGCGCGCTCGCGCGAAAGCAGCCGCTCGGCGTGCGAATCGTGGATACCGCCATGCTCCTGCAGCCGGCGCCACAACAGCAACGCGCGGCGCATCGCCTGCATCAGCCGCGCGTCGACGATCACCCGGTGCAGGCGGTCGTCGGCGTCGACCGCCCACAGATAGGGCACGCGATCGTTTGCCTCGGCCTCGGGGCGCGCCAGCCAGTCCGCTGCGGGCAGCATCGCCCCGTTCCAGCGGTCGCGCGGAACGAGCGCGAAGTGCGCGGCATGCCGGCGGTCGCACAGCACGAAGTCGGCATACGTGAACGCAACGCGCTCGCTCGCGCGCTGCAGCGCGTCGTCGGCGAATTCGAGCGACTCGACCGTCCAGTCGGCCTCCGGGTCGCGGTTGTTTTCGAGCGAAAAGCGTGCCGCCCAGTTGTCGCCGGCAGCCGCGTCGTAGGTGAATGCCGGAAACGCGCGCGACTCCATCGCCGCAGCGGCGGCCAGATACGGCAGCAGCGTGCTCGCCGGTGTGCCCGCGTACACCGCGAACAGCGCCGGGCCGCGGCACGTCAGACCGCGCCGCAAGCGCTCGCGCAGCGCGTATAGGTTCGAGCTTGCCGACTGCAACACGAACATGCCGCCCAGGCCCATCGCCGTGGTCGCCAGGCGCGCACTGCGCACGCCGAAGGCGAAGTGGCCCGTGCCGATCGATGCCTCCTCGATCAGGTCGCCGACCTCGACAAGGACCTTGACCGGCAGGCCGGCCGACAGCATGTCCAGCAACGCGGCGTTCTCCGGCGCGTCGTTGCGCGCCGGCGGAATGCACACGAGGTAATCGGGGAACAGCGCCAGGTCATCGGCGGTCAGCGCGGTTGCGTCGTAGCGTTCGAAGAACGGGTCATGCTCGGCCTCGACGTACGCGCCGGCCGCCTCCAGTTCGGCGATCGCCAGGGCCTTGACCACTTCGACGATCTGCGGCAGGCGCGCGCGATGCGCCTCGATCGCCGCCGTGCAGTTGTCGAATTCGAAGACGAACGCAGGCGCATGCGTTGTCGAGCCGGGGTCCGGATAAAAGCGCTGTGCGCGCAGCACGGCGAGCGCCCATTCGATACGGGCGCGCCGCGCCGCGGGCAGCTCGTCCTTCGGTGCGTGGCGCGCCAGCAGTTTCGACATCGCGCCGAAGTCGAATACGTCGGCGTGCGCCGGGCCGACCGCGGCGCGCAGCGCCTCGGGCCGGCGCCCGGCTTCGGAGTTGACGAAGGCGGCGCGGCGGATGTCGGTGAGCCGGCGCAGCAACTGGTCGACGAGCGTGCGAAACCGGCGCGCCTTTTGGCGCTGCGCGTGCCGCCATGCGTGCGCAATCAGGAGCGCAGGCAGCGCCGCGTCGCAGTCGACGAGCGTGCCGTCGGCCGGCAGCGTCTGTCCAGCGCGCGCCAGCACATCGCCTGCCGCATCGTCGGCGGCAGCGATGCGCGCGACCGCAGCCTTCCACAGTTCGGACAGTCGGTCGGTGCCGCCGGCGGCGGCGTGCGCGCGCAGTTCGCGTTCGATCCGCAGCGCATAGCGGCGCACGCGCTCGCCGTCGATGCCGCGCGGCGCGACCTCGCCGAGCACTCGGTCGACGATCGAATTCAACGACAGCACGAACTCCTCGCCGTCGCCTTCGGCCAGCACGACCGGGTAGTCGTAGCGCAGCCGGGCGAGGTCGCGGTAGCGCGCGAGCAGGGCAGGCCGCAGATCGACGGTGTCGACGGCACCGAGACCGTCGCCGCGGCGTTTGCCGGTCATGTGGAAGACCAGCTGGTCCTGGAACTTGGCCGCCATGTCCATTGCGGATTCCTGCTGTGGTCTCGTGCTCAGCCGGCGCGCGGTGTCGCGTCCGCGTCGGGCCAGATCGTGAACTTGTCGAACTCCGCTTCCAGTCCGGCGCGGATCGCTTCGGCCGTGCGCGCCCGGCCGGCGCCGCGCAAGTCCTCGTAGCAGGGCACGTCCGGGTTCTGATACAGGATGCCGACGGGAATCGGGTCTTCCGTGGATGCGATCTCGCGCGCCTGGTGAATGTTCAACGGGTCGTGCTCGCGCTGGTTGCGGTAGATGCGGCCGGTCTCCGCGCCGGGCTGCAGGCCGCTGGCGTGGGTCAGCAGCAGTGTGCGGCCGGGATCGTGCAGCCAAGGGTCGAACATCCTGGGCAGCCACTCGGGGCAGCGCTGGATGATGCGCACGAAGGAAAACCCGCGGTGCCTGAAGGCCCGGGCGATGATGTCGTACAGAACGTCGGGGATCCAGTCGACCGCCTGCGCCACGAACGAGACGTTCTGCACGCCGAGCGTGACGGTGAGCGGGTTCAGCGCCTGCAGCACCGTGCCGCGCGGCGTCGTGTTGCTCTTTAAGCCGAGCGGCGAGGTCGGCGACGCCTGCTTCTTGGTGAGCCCGTACACATGGTTGTCGTGCAGCAGCACCGTCATGTTCATGTTGTAGCGGATCGCGTGGATCCAGTGCGCGGCGCCGATCGAACAGCAGTCACCATCGCCAGTGTTGACGAACACGTGCAGGTCGGGGCGCGCCATCTTGATGCCTTCGGCGAGCGGGAAGGCGCGGCCGTGGATTCCATGAAAGCCGTAGGTCCGCATGTAGTGCGGAAAGCGGCTCGAGCAGCCGATCCCCGACACGAACACGGTGCGCTCGGGCGCGAGATCCTCGTCGCGGCACAAGCGCTGCACGGCCGTCAGGATCGCGTTGTCGCCGCAGCCGCTGCACCAGCGCGGCACGCCACCCTGGTAGTCCTCGAGGTCGTGGTGTTCCTCGTGCAGCCGGATGATGTACTGCGAAAGCGGTGAACCCATCGCCTACG
>JBBIQI010000279.1:0-3664 GCA_037442465.1 Burkholderiales bacterium | reverse complement strand
GTGCTCGGCATCGGCAACGTGCTGTGGGCCGACGAAGGCTTCGGCGTGCGCGCGGTCGAGGCGCTGTACGACGCGTACGAAGTGCCGCCCGGCGTGCTGCTGGCGGACGGCGGCACGCAGGGGCTGAATCTGCTCGAGCCGGTCGTCACCGCGCGCCGCGTCCTGGTGTTCGACGCGATCGACTTCGGGCTCGCGCCCGGCGCGCTTCGCGTGCTGCGCGACCGCGAGGTGCCGGCGTGGGGCGGCTCGAAGATGAGCCTGCACCAGCAGAGCTTCCACGAACTGCTCGCGATCGCCGACCTGCAGGGACGTTTCCCGCCGGTGCTGACGCTGATCGGCGTGCAGCCCGAGCGCCTCACCGACTTCGGCGGCAGCTTGAGCGATACGGTGCGCGCGCAGCTCGCGCCCGCGGTCGCCGCCGCAGTCGACGAACTCACGGCCTGGGGCTACGCGCCGCGCGCGCGCAACGCGCCGCCGCCGCAGCGGCTGAACGCCGCCGCGCTCGCCCTCGACGCCTACGAGAGCGGCCGCCCTGCGGAAGAGGTCGCCTGGCGCCTCGGCGATGCGCGTTTTCTGAACATCCGCCACGCGCTGCTCGCGAAGGAAGACGGCTGATGTGCATCGGCATCCCGCTGCGCGTGATCGAAGGCGACGGCATCTCCGCGGTCTGCGAAGGGCGTGGCCCTTCGACCGGCGCGGCACGCAGCGCGCGCGAACGCATCGACATGCTGATCGTCGGCGCGCAGCCGCCGGGCACCTGGGTGCTTGCCTTCAACGGGGTCGCGCGCCGCGTGCTGACCGAAACAGAGGCGCTGCAGACGCTCGATGCGCTCGATGCGCTCGCACTCGCGCTGCACGCGCGCGACGGCGCAACGGAGGCGATCGACGCGCTGTTCGCCGATTTGGTCGACCGCGAACCGCAATTGCCCGAACACCTGAGGACGAACCGATGACCGCGACCGCCGCGCCGCCCGCCCCTCACCCGCTGCTGGCGCGCATGATGACCGTGCTGGGCGTGCCGGCGCTCGACGCCGCCGACTTCGACGCGTGGGTCGCGCAGCCCGGCCACGCCCTGCTGGTTTTCAGCGAAGACCCGGTGCTGTATCGCGAGACGCTCGATCTGGCGGTAATCGTTCCGGAGATCGCGCGGGCATTCCCGGGGCGGTTTCGCGTGGGCCTGCTGCTGCAGGCGCCGGCGCGCGCGCTCGCTCCCCGTTACGGCTTCCGCCGCTGGCCGGCGCTGGTGATGCTGCGCGACGGCCGCTATGTCGGCGCGATCGACGGTCTGCGCGACTGGCAGGAGTACCTCGACGAGGTCGCGCGGCTGCTTGAGGCCGAGCCGACGCGACCGCCGACGGTCGGCGTTGCGGTCCGTGCCGTCGGCGCCAACGGCGAGCCCCTTGAAAACGAGGGATCCGGGCCGGCTCCCTCGTGCGCTCCCAGCCATTGAGAGATTCGACGATGAAGGACTTCCCGATCCCCGTCCGTCCGCTTGGCCCGGGCTCGCAAGCGTCCGACGACGCGTCGCTGGACTACGTGCCGATCCCGCGCGACGTGCCGACGTTTGCGATGCCGCGGTTACCCGACAACGCCGACGCCGCCCACATGCACGCGGCCCGCGACGTGCTCGCGCGCCTGGTCGACGGCATGGCCGGCGGCGCACCGAAGATCGAGCTGGCCGGCGTGCCCGCCGGCGCGCTCGCGGTGTTGAACGACACACTCGGCGAGGGCGAGGTCGCGATCCGCATCGCCGATGCGGCCGCGCTCAACGGCGGCGCTGCGATCGACGTGCGCATTCAGGAGACGGTGTTCGCCGGGGTCTGGCGCGAGCGGCACATCGACGGCGACGGCCGCCTCGTGCACGACTGGCTGCAGGCTTGCGGCATCCCGCAGATCGCCATCGACGCCGCACAACGCGCGGCGCTGCCGATCCTGCCCGCCGTCGACATGCCGGCCGGCGCGATGAACGCGCCGGCGCTGCTCGTCGAGATCCGCGAGCAGGTGCGCCGCTATCGCCCGCACCGCGCGCCGCACGTGATCAACCTGACGCTGCTGCCGCTCACGCCCGACGACCAGAAGGTGCTGGAGCGCGCGATCGCGCCCGGGCCCGTGGCGATCCTGTCGCGCGGCTTCGGCAACTGCCGCATCACCTCCACGCGCGTGGCCCATCTGTGGCGCGTGCAGTACTTCAACAGCATGCAGACGCTGATTTTGAACACGATGGAAATCGTGAGCGTGCCCGAGGTGGCGCTCGCCGCCCCCGAGGATCTGGCCGACAGCCGCGAGCGGCTCGGCGAGCTGATCGACTGGATGAGCGAAGCGGCCGCATGAGCACGTCGCCGGATCGTGGCACACCACCCGGTGCGCGGATGGAATGCCGCATCTGCTGGTACGTCTACGACCCGGCGGTCGGCGATCCGGTCTGGCAGATCGAGCCCGGCACGCCGTTCGCGGCGCTGCCCGCGCACTGGAGCTGCCCGAACTGCGCGGCCGAACGCGACAAGTTTCTGGTGCTCGACGATGAATGAGGCGTTGCAGACCCCGCCCGCGCGGCTCGCGGCCGCATTTGCCGCGATCCATGCGGCGCGCATGCGCGGACTGCCGTTCGTCAACGAGCGGCTGACGGTCGAGGCGGTCGGCTTCCGCCGCTGGAACGGGCGCTGGCTCGGCGTGCTGATCACGCCATGGTTCATGAGCCTCGTGCTGCTGCCGGACGACGCGCCCGGCGCGCGCTGGCAGTCGCTGCGGCCGGGCGCGTCCGCCGCCTACCAGTTTCCGGCCGGCGTATTCGAGTTCATCGGCGGCCGCGAGGACACGGTCGGCGAGTACCAGACCTGCTCGCTGTTCTCGCCGGTGTTCGAGTTCGCGGATCAGGCCACCGCCCGCGCCACCGCCGAGGCCGCTCTCGCCGCACTGTTCGACACGCCGGCAGCCGCGCGCGCCGCGCCCGTCTCCAAGCGCGACTTTTTGCGCGGGCGCTGGGCAGGCGGCGACGAGGAGCGGACATGAGCGACCGCGTACCGGCGCGTGGAACGCGGACACGCTGCCGCGGCGGAGCCCGGCCATGATGCCGATCGAGGGCGAACTGGCCATTCGACTGCGCTTCGACGGCGCGCACGTGCGCGAAGTCGCCATCGACTCGACGCGCCCGCAGGTGGCCGATCGTCTGCTCGCCGGCCGCCCGGTCGACGAAGCGGTCGCGCTCGTTCCGCGGCTTTTTTCGATCTGCGGGCGCGCGCAAGGCATCGCCGCGGAACTGGCGGTCGAGGCCGCAGGCGGTGTCGACGGCGGGGCGAAGGCCGCCGAGCGCACGCGCGCGATCGAAGCGGAGATTGCGCAGGAATATCTGTGGCGCGCGCTGATCGACTGGCCGCAGGCCGTCGGCCGCGAGCCGGACGCGGATGCGCTCGCCGCCGTGCGCGCATCGCTCGCGGGCGGCGCTGCGCCGTCCGCGCGCACGGTGCGCGACGTGATCGAGACGCAGATCCTCGGCGGCGACGCCGACGCGTGGCTCGCGAGCCACGTGCCCGCGTTCGAGATGTGGATCGCGCGCGCGCCGACCGCGGCTGCGCAGTTGCTGGCCGAAGTGCAGCGCGACGGCCCGCGCCATGGCGCGAGCAGCATCCCTTTGCTGCCGCCGATGGACGCGGCGCAGGCCGAGCGG
>JBBIQI010000278.1:0-3699 GCA_037442465.1 Burkholderiales bacterium | reverse complement strand
GCGTGCGTTCTGTCGCGGTGAATCCGCGCTGTCGGTCCGCGGACTGCCGATCCCATTTGTACCGCCGGGGCTACGCAGGCTTGCGCGGCGTCTGCGGGCGGAGGCGGGGTTTCGCGAAGCACCGCTTCGCGCCGCCGGAGCCGGTCGCGCTTGCAAGCGCGACCGTGGAACGCGGCCTTGGCCTCAAGTGCTCGCGAAGGGCGAGCGGCGATGAGTCGGAGCCGCGAGCGGGCCTTCGACTGCGTTCCACGGCACGGCTTGCAAGCCGTGCCGGCTGCGGCGGGCCGAAGCGCCGCAGGGCGCTTCGACTGGTCCGCCTCCGCCCCTCTCGGCCCATCCGCATCCCGCATCCGCTCGCGCAATGGCCGCTGCGCTCGAAACATCGCCGCGCCCCGGCGCGGCTCGTTTTCCCGCGCCCCTCGTGAAATATCCGGGCTAGGGCGATCACCCGGCGGCCCTTCTGTCAGCCCGAGCAACGCGAGGGATCTCGGCGTCACGAGTCGCTGAGATTCCTCGCCCCGTCCCGAAGCCGGGCCTCGGAATTGACGCGGCGTCAGCGACTCCCAATGAGGCTGCATCAGCGGCCCGAATGAAAGTGAAGAGGCAGCCGCAGCCGGCAACGCCGACTATCCGCGGGCAGGTGTCCGCGGGCTGCGCAGGGCCAGAAACGAGCGAAGCGCACAGCGACGCCGCTGACGCCGGTGCGGTGGCGCCGACGAGCGATCGCGCGCGGTCTGCTGGAAATCGTGCGGGACTTTCAGGCGCGCGCCGGTCTTCTCGCCTGCAGCAGCAACGCGCCGATGCCGAGCACGAGCGCGGCGAGCATCAGTACGCCGCCCAGGTAAGGCAGGCGCGCGACGAGCGCGATCGCGAGCGTGGCGAGCATCGCCGCACCCACGCGCCACCACAGCTCGGCGGCGGCTGCGGCCCTGGCGCGCGCCAGCACCCAGTCGCCGAGCACAATGCCCGTGCTCACGTAGCCCACCACCAGCAGCGCGAGATAAAGCCCGACCGCTATCAGCGCGAGCGGGATGCCGACGATCGTCACCAGCAGAATCACCACCGCCACCGGAACGCACGCGAGTGCGGCGAAACCGACGAGCAGGCTCGCGCCGGGGCGCGAGCGCATCGTCGCGGTCACGCGCGCGTAGAACTCCGGCAGGCCGCCGACCAGCAGCGCCGCCAGCACCGTCAGCCCGATGGTCCACACCCAGCCGCCGCGCGGACCGAAGCGGCGCTCCGCGCGCTGCGCTTCGCCGCGCACGGCCAGGCGTTCGACGCCGCCGGCGATCCGCGCCGCAGGATCGCGCCGGATTTCCTCGCGGCTCGCATACCGCAGCCGTCCGCCGATGCGCGCATTTGGTCCCAACTCGATCTCGCCCGCGGTGGCCGTGACGTCGCCGGCGATCTCGCCGTCGATCAGCAGTAGTCCGGCCGCCGCCAGCACGTGCCCGCCGACCGTGCCGCGCAGTTTGACTTCGCCGCCGGCGACGGTCAGGTTGCCGGCGATCCTGGACTTGGGCCCCCACTCGATCTGCCCGCCCGCCACGCGCGCGCTGCGCGCGATCGGCGCGTCGATGCGCAACTGCCCGCCTGCCGCGTACAGCGATTCGCCGAGCGGCGCGGTGATGCGCAGGTTGCCGCCGGCGGCGAGCGTGTCGCCGCTGACGGGCGCTTCGATGTCGACGCTGCCGCCGGCGGCGAACAGATCGCCGGTCACCGGCTGCGCGATGCGCACCGCCGGCCCTGCCGAAAAGCGGTCGCTGCCGAAGCCGCGTTCGGCGACCGGCGCGGATTCGCGCTGGGCCTCCTGCGCAATGGCCGCAAACGCAAGCAGCACCGCACCGGCGGCGATCGCACAGCGCTTGAGCATTGTTTCCTCCCGGACGTTCATCGCGCCGGCCGGACCGAGCCCGAGCCGACGATCGACTTCGTGATCTTGGGGTCGCCGCGATACACCACGTCGCCCGCCCCGGAGATCGACACTGCGAGCGTTTCGGTCGCGTGCACGACCGCATCGCCGCTGCCGGCGATCGACACCGTGACGTTGCGGCCGACGAGTTCGCGCGCGCGCACGTCGCCCGCGCCGCGGATGCGATAGCCCTGCTGGTCGGCGCGTCCGCGCGCGATGAAGTCGCCGCTGCCCGCCAGCATCGCGCCGAGCGCGTTTACGTCGAGCGCGTCGATCCGCACGTCGCCGCTGCCGGCCAGCGACACGGCGAACGTGTCGCCGCGCACGCGGTCGGCGTGCACGTGACCCGAGTCGGTGACGCTGATGTCGTCCAGACGAACGAAGCCGACGTACACGCGCGGCACCCGCCGCGCGCGGAACGACGCGCCGTGCGCGACGCCAATGACCAGCGCGGTGCCGTCGACGCGCGTTTCGACCAGCGGCAGCAGGTTGTCGTCGGCGCGCACCGTCACGCGTTCGCGGTCGTTCGCGCGCAGTTCGACGCGGACGCCGCCGCCGACGCGCAGCGCGGTGAATCCGGCCAGCGGCCGCGCTTCATCGACGATCCGTCCTGACCCGGTGACGGGTTGCTGCGCGAGCGCCGGTGCGGCGGCCGCGGCAAGCAGCGCGATCAGCAGCAGACGAACCGGGGGCATCGATGTCTCCGCACGAACCGAAAGCGCGATCATCGCCGAGGCGGCGGCCGGGCTGCGAGCGCCGTGCGACGAACTGCGCGCTGCGCGGCACGACCTGCAGCGCGCGCCGATGCCCGCTACGCGCGCGTCGCTGTCGGCTCGAGCACGACCGCCTGCGGCGGCCGCCGCAGCGACGGCGGCAGCACGGGGCCGCGGCCGAAGCGTACGACGAGATCCGGCCGCGCGGCGCCGATGCCGAGCCAGCGCGCGAACGGCTCGCGCAGCGCAGCCACTTCTACGGGTGGATTGACGAACGCGTTGCGCACGCCGAGCGCGGTGGCGAGCAGCGCGAAACGCTGGTAGGCGCGGCCGACTTCGACCCAGTGCGCGGGCTCCGCGCGCTCGGCGACGAACACCGCGACGCCGCTCGACGAGCGCAGTTGCGCCGCGTAGCGGTCTTTCTCCGCCGCCTCGGTGAAGACGAAACCGAACAGCAGGCTGCCGGCCCAGCGCGGCAGCGACGGGTTGCCTGAGGCGCGCGCGGACAGGCCGTCGCCGGTGGCGATCGCCTCGGCGTCGCCGAAACGGATCCAGCGCTTCAGTTCGAGCACGAAGTTCGGGTCGCGCATCTGCGCGCTGCAGCCGCGCTGGACCCAGTCGAGCACGCCTTCGAGCCGCATGCGGTCGGTCAGCAGCAGCACGTGCACGCCGGCGCCGCTGCCGGCGGCTTCGAGCTGGCGCAGTTCCTCAGCCGCGAGCGGCTGGCCGTCGTACACGGCACGCGTGCATTGGCGGCGCGGGATCGCGTCGAACAGCAGCGAACGTGTCGGGGCCATCGTCTCGAGCCGCACGGCGAGCGCGCCGCGTTCGAACGCCGGCTCGGCGCGCAGTCCGAACGCCGCCGCGGCGAGCACCAGGTTCTCCAGCGCGCAGCCGAGCGAGACCCAAAGATGGTGATCGTCGGGGTCGACGACCGGCGTGCGGCGCGCGAAGTCGGGCGCGATGACGATGCCGCCCGGCACGAACGAAAATCGCCACGGCTGCGTGTTGTGGCTGTTAGCCGCCAGCGTCGCGTAGCGCACCAGCTCGAGCCGCAGCGCCGCCGCGTCGGCA
>JBBIQI010000277.1:0-3729 GCA_037442465.1 Burkholderiales bacterium | reverse complement strand
CTCAGAGCGACGAAACGCATCGGCTCGGAGTGACGGCGGGCGCCTGCTCGGAGGGACCACGAGCGGGCACGCGCCGGAGGGGGCTCAATACAATGCGGCGCTGCCGCTCGCTGCCTCGACCGATAATGAAGTTGCTCCGTGCCTGCGCGCCAGTAGTCGCGACCGTCTTGCTCGCGGCGTGCGACCGGCCGGCCGGTGCGCCCCCGGCGCCCTTGATCGACGGACTCGGCGCCACGTCCTTCGAGATCACGACGAAGTCGGCCGCAGCGCGGCGCTATTTCTCGCAGGGATTGCTGCTCGCGTGGGCATTCGAACACGGCGAGGCGGAACGCTCGTTTCGCGAAGCCGCCCGGCTGGATCCCGACTGCGCGATCTGCGAATGGGGCGTGGCGCTCGTTCTCGGGCCAAACATCAATCACCCGTACCGCGATGGCGTGCAAGAGGCGACACGCCACGTCCGTCGTGCGTTGTCGTTGGCACCCCGCGCCAGTGCGCGCGAGCGGGCGCTGATCGAGGCGCTCGCGGTGCGCTACGGCGGCGGGGCCGCAGCCGCAATGCCGCCAGCGGATGCGGCGCTGTGCACGGCGCGCCCGAGCGCGGAGATCGATCCGCTCGACGTCGCGTACGCGCAGGCGATGGCGCAGGTGGCACGCGCGTTTCCCGCCGATCCCGACGTCCGCGTGCTGCACGCCGAAGCGTTGCTGTTGTTGGCGCCGTGGGAGTGGTGGCGCAACGGCAACCCGTCGGTGGGCACGTTGCAGGCGATCGAGGAGCTCGAGGCGGCGCTCGCGCTGGCGCCGAATCACACCGGCGCGAACCACTACCTGATCCACGCGCTGGAGCATTCACCGGACCCGGCGCGCGCATTGCCCGCGGCGCAGCGGCTCGGCACGGCGGCGCCCAACGCCGGCCACCTCGTGCACATGCCTTCGCACGTCTATCTGCGCGTCGGCCGCTACGCCGAAGCGTCTCGCGCAAACGTCGAGGCGATCGCCGCCGACGAGCGCTTTGCTGCGCAAATCCGCGCGCAAGGTGCGCAACCGCTGTCGCATGTGTCGCACCACCGGCACTTCCTGTGGGCCACCGCGGCGATGGAAGGGCGGGGCGCGGCGTCGATCGGTGCGGCGCGCGAACTGGCCGCGCAGGTGGGCCAAGACGGTCGGCCCTTCGGCCGAGCGGGTAACGAGTATTTCGCGGCGCTTCCGCTGTTCGCGTTGGTGCGCTTCGCGCGCTGGGACGAGATCCTCGCCGCGCCCGCGCCGGCGGGTGCGACGAGCTATCCGCGCGGCGTCTGGCATTACGCGCGCGGCATCGCGCTGGCGCGCACCGGTCGAGCGGACCAGGCGCAGGCCGAACTGGCCGCGCTCGAAGCGGCGGCCGACGACGACTCGATCGCCGAGCTGTCGTTCAAGGGCATCGATCCGTTGGCCAGCTACCTGCGCGTCGGCATCGAGTCGCTGCGCGGCGAGATCGCGCTGGCACGCAAGCGGCACGCGCAGGCGATCGCGCTGCTGCACAAGGCGGTCGAACTCGAAGACGCGCTCGAGGCGCAGGAGCCGCCATCGTGGGCCGCACCGCAGCGCCATGCACTCGGCGCCGCGCTGCTGCTCGCCGGCCGGGCCGCAGACGCCGAGCGGATCTTTCGCGAGGATCTCGCGCGCCATCCGGCCAATGGCTGGGCCTTGTACGGGCTCGCCGAGAGCCTGCGGCGGCAGGGTCGCCGCGGGGAGGCGCAGCGCGCGCAGGCGCAGTTGCGGGCCGTGTGGGCGCAGGCCGACGTAGCGCAGCCCGATGCGCGCTACTGACTGCGGGGACGGCCGCTTTCGGTGACGATCGTCACAGGCTGCGTTGCCTGCGCTGTGTGACCTTGGTACCGATGGATGCGCTAGCGAGCGCGGGGTTTGAGGCGGCTCAACCCACCGTTGCCGCCACGGTGTCGAATGCGTGCGAACGCCGCGGTGGCGCCGACGCACCGACGGTACGAAGGTGAAAGCGGCGCCTCATCGATCGGCGCATGGAGACTTCGATGAGCGTGACTGCCTTGAGATCTGCGTCGCCGCCCGCCGCCCTGCCGGCGGCGCGTCGTGGCCTGATGAACCCGTATCTTGCCGGCTTCGGCATCGGTGTCGTGCTGCTGCTCGCGTTCCTGATCATGGGGCGCGGACTGGGCGCGACCGCGGCCTTCGGCTCGGTCGTCGCGGCGATCGCCGGCGCGATTTCGCCCGAGTGGACCGCGGCCAATCCCGCACTGAAGGGCTACTTTGCCGATCCGCCGGCGACGAACTGGACCTTCTACCTCATCGCGGGCGCCTTTGTCGGCGCGCTGGTGTCGGCGCTCGCCGCTGGGCGAGCGCGGTGGCGCGTCGAACGCGGTCCGCATCTGTCGGCGCAGGCGCGGCTGGCGCTGGCTTTCCTGGGCGGCGCGGTCGCCGCGGCGGGGGCGAAACTCGCAAAGGGCTGCACGAGCGGTCAGGCGCTGACCGGCGGCGCGCAACTGAACCTCGGCAGCTGGATCTTCATGCTGTCGGTATTCGCTGGCGCCTATCTGCTGGCGTTCTTCGTGAGGAGGCAGTGGCGATGACGTTCCCCCTTTACCCCTACGAGCTGATTTCGGATTCGCAAGGGCTCGTCGTCGCGCTCGTGCTCGGCTTCGCGTTCGGCTGGTTGCTCGAGCGCGCGGGTTTCGGCAGTTCGTGCCGGCTGTGCGCGCAGTTTTACCTGTACGACATGACGGTGCTGAAGGTGATGTTCAGCGCGATCGTCACGGCGGCGGTGGGGCTGTGGGCGTTCTCCGCGCTCGGCGTGCTCGACCTGTCGGCCGTGTATCTGACGCCGACGAGCGTCGGCGCGCAGTTGCTCGGCGGGCTGCTGCTCGGCGCGGGCTTCATCATCGGCGGCTACTGCCCCGGCACGTCCGTCGTCGCCACCGCGAGCGGCAGCGGCGACGGGTTCGCGTTCGTGCTCGGCTTTGCCGCCGGGCTCGCGCTGTACGCGGTCGCCTTCCCCGGGCTCGAGCTGTGGGCCAACGCCAACAGCATTGGCGAGGTCACGCTGCCGCAGGCGCTAGGCGTGCCGTACGGCGCCATGGTGCTCGCGCTCGTTGCCTTTGCGGCCGTCGCGTTCGCGGCGGCGGAATGGTCCGAGCGCAGGTTTGCGTACCTGAGACCGCGCCAATCCTAAGTCCGGCAGTCCGCCCATGCAGTTTCGCGCAAGCGCGTCGTGCGACCGGCGTGTGCGGCTTGGACTGCGCTCACCCAGCGGGTGAAGCCGCGACTCACCAGGTTGTCTCGCGCTGGCGCAAGGCGCAAGCCCGCAATGCCGCGCCGGCGACGCCGCGTGCGCCGACGCGACGGCCCGGAGCGCCGACGGTGCGGTGCGCGGCGCCGAGGCTGTCATCCCGAGCGAAGCCGAGGGATCTCGGCGCAGCGAGCGGGTGACATTTCTCGCCTGCGGCTCGGAATGACGACGAGACTCGGCCCGGAATGACGAGGGACGTCAGTTCGGAACGCCCCGAGGCAGCAGAGCGAACGGATGGCATATCTTCAACTGCCGGATTTAGGCTCAACCCGGCGCACGGGCGGCTGAAGTGACGAAGATCATCGGCCCGATATCACGCCCGGATCGGCGGAACCGGGCGCGCCCGCGGGCCGGCTTCGGTGTCATCGCGCCACCGCGCCCGGCGTCTCACCGACCTTCGTCGAACAGCGCCGCCTCATGCTGCGCGCGGTC
>JBBIQI010000276.1:1542-3772 GCA_037442465.1 Burkholderiales bacterium | reverse complement strand
GCTTTAGTGAATACGTTTACGCCTGCGCGTGATCGGCTGGTTGACGCGAGTCAAGACGGGTCGAATCGAGGTGCGGCAAGCGAGCGGACTGCGCCGACCTCCGCAGGTGCGGCCGCCATCGGAGCGCGCTCGCAAGCGCTGACGTGGCCGCGGCTGCGGGCACCTCGTGAAGCTCGGCATCAAGTGCGGGCGCGAAGCAGACGGGCGCCGACGGCCCGGATTCCGAAGCGGCCCGGCTCGACGGTTTACGGAGCGCAACCGAGGCGGCGCCGGCGAAGCCACAGACCCTCGCGCCGCGCGTGCTCGCGCAGCAGATCGCGCCCGGCGAAGCGCGGCACCTCCACGTCGACGTCTCGGCCGCCACCGTGTCGCGCAGCAGCGTTCGACGCCGGCCACCTCACTGAAACGCCACCTCCGCAAAGCTCCTCAACTTGCGGCTGTGCAGTTGCTCGGGCCGCTGCGCGCGCAGCAGGTCGATCGCGCGCAGGCCGATCTTCAGGTGCTGGTCGACGCGCTCGCGGTAGAAGCGGTCGGCCATGCCGGGCAGCTTGATCTCGCCGTGCAGCGGCTTGTCGCTGACGCATAACAGGGTGCCGTAAGGCACGCGGAAGCGGAAGCCGTTGGCGGCGATCGTCGCGCTTTCCATGTCGAGCGCGATCGCGCGGCTCTGGCTGAAGCGGCGGATCGGCGTGCGCTGCGGCAACAGCTCCCAGTTGCGGTTGTCGGTGCTGGCCACCGTACCGGTGCGCATCACGCGCTTCAGCTCGTAGCCCTGCAGTTGCGTGATCTCGGCGACCGCCGCTTCGAGGGCGACCTGCACTTCCGCCAGCGGCGGGATCGGCACCCACGGCGGCAGATCCTCGTCGAGCACGTGGTCCTCGCGCACGTAGCCGTGCGCGAGCACGTAGTCGCCGAGCGCCTGCGTCGAACGCAACCCTGCGCAATGACCGATCATGATCCACGCGTGCGGCCGCAGCACCGCGATGTGGTCGGTGATCGTCTTCGCGTTGGCCGGGCCGACGCCGATGTTGACCAGCGTGATGCCGGCACGATCGTCGCGCACCAGGTGATACGCGGGCATCTGCGGCATGCGTGCGGGCGGTGCACCCTGTTCGTCGGCAGCAATCGGCGGCCGGCCCGCGCGCGGCGTGATCACGTTGCCGGGTTCGACGAACGCGCCGTATCCGTGGCGAGCGCCGTCCGCGTCGGCCATCAGCGCGCGGCCGATGCGCACGAACTCGTCGACGTAGAACGGGTAGTTCGTGAACAGCACGAAGTTCTGGAAGTGCTCGGGCCGCGTGCCGGTGTAGTGCCGCAGCCGATGCAGCGAGTAGTCGACGCGCGGCGCGGTGAACAGCGCCAGCGGCCGCGGCTCGCCGGGTGCGGGCTCGTAGGTGCCGTTGGCGATGCCGTCGTCCATCACGCCGAGATCGGGCAGGTCGAACAGGTCGCGCATCCGCGCGCGACGCGCGGGGTCGAGCGAGCCTTCGAGCTGCTCGTCGTCGCCGAGCGCGAAGTGCACGGCGATCGGCTGCCGGCTCGTGCCGACCTCGATCGTTACGCGATGGCTCGCGATCAGCAGCCGGAACTGCTCGCGGTAGTAATCCGCAAACAGGTCCGGCCGCGTCAGCGTGGTTTCGTAGGTGCCCGGCCCGGCGACGAAGCCGTAGGCGAGCCGCGAGTCGGCGCGCGCGACCGATTCGGTTCGAACGCGGACGAACGGGTAGAACGCGCGCACCCGCGCGGAGAGCGCTTCGCCGGCGAAGAAGCGCGCCAGCGCCTCGCGCAGGAACGCGACGGACTGCGCGTAGATCGTCGCGACATGCGCCAGCGCCGCGGCAGGATCGTCGAAGCGTTGCGGGGCGATGAAAGGCGGGGTTAGCATTCGTACGAGGCAAGGTGCAAGCGCATTGTGCCGCGGCGCGGCCGGCGTTGCGTATATTGCCGACTGCCTGCTTCCGTGACACCGCCCGCCCTGCGAGCGTGTTTCGCCCTCGCGGACGTTGGCTCCGGTCGCCCTCGCGGACGTTGGCTCCGGTCGCCCTCGCGGACGTTGGTTTCATTGCCATCGCGGGCGCAAGTTCCATCGCCTCTGCGCAGGCCGCTTTCGTCATCCCGAGCAGCGCGAGGGATCTCGGCGTCGCGAGCGGTTGAGATTCCTCGCCTTCGTCTCGGAATGACAGGAACGTGGTCGGCTCGGAATGACAAAAACGTAGTCGCCTCGGAATGA
>JBBIQI010000276.1:0-1442 GCA_037442465.1 Burkholderiales bacterium | reverse complement strand
TGACGAAGGGTGCATAGCTCGGATTGACGCGTCGTAGCTCGCTCGGGATGACGAGGGGTAGCTCGCTCGGATTGACGAGGCGTCGCTTGCTTTGAGTGACCAGGCGTAGCCGGTTCGGAGTGACGAGGAAAGTGCGACATAGCATTAAGGGGGGTGAAGGCTGCGGACGCCGGGCGGTTGGCGTGTGTCACGAGGATTCGCCATGCTGAACAGGCGGCGTCGCGCAAGGCGGTCGGCAAGAGGTTGAAATTCCGGGGTTGAAGTCAATTGCGCCGATCCCAATCTCGGAAGGCACCATCGTGACCCGGCAGGGCGAGGAGAAGCCGCTTGGAGTTCAAGGACTACTACGAGACGCTGGGGGTCTCGCGGGACGCCACCGCCGAGCAGATCAAGAAAGCCTTTCGGGGGCTCGCGCGCAAGTACCACCCGGACGTGAGCAAGGAGCCGGACGCCGAACGCCGCATGAAAGAAGTGAACGAGGCGTACGCGGTCCTGTCCGATCCGGAAAAGCGCGCCGCGTATGACGCGCTACTGGCGCGCGGGCACCATGCGGGCGAGGAGTTTCGACCGCCGCCGGACTGGGACGCCGGCTTCGAGTTCTCCGGCGCGGGGTTCGACGACGCGGCGGCGGCCGACTTCAGCGACTTCTTCGCAGAACTGTTCGGGCGCATGGGCGGGCGACGCCGTGCCGCCCATTTCGGCCAAGAGTTCCGCGCGCGCGGCGAGGACCACCATGCCAAGGTCGTGCTCGACGTCGAAGACGCGTGGCGCGGCGCGCGCAGGATGATCAGCCTGCGGGTGCCGAAGGTCGATGCCAACGGCCGCGTCGTGCTCGATACGCGCACGCTGGAAGTGCAGATCCCGCGCGGCGTGCGCGAAGGGCAGTTGATCCGCCTGGCCGGTCAGGGCGCGCCCGGCGCCGGCGGTGCGCCGCCGGGCGACCTGTTTCTCGAAGTGCACTTCGCGCCGCATCCGCGCTGGCGCGTCGACGGCCGCGATCTCATCGTCGAGCTGCCCGTCGCACCGTGGGAGGCCGCGCTCGGCGCGATCGTCCCGGTCGAGTTGCCTGACGGCTCGAAGCTGCGCGTGCGCATCCCCGCCGGTGCGCAAAGCGGCCGGCGCCTGACGGTCCGCGGCCGCGGGCTGCCGAGCGAGCCGCCAGGCGATCTGGATCTGGTCGTTCGCGTGGTGCTACCGTCCGCGGACGATCCGCGCGCGCGCCGCCTGTACGAGCAGATGGCGCGCGAGCTCGCGGACTTCGACGCGCGCGCCGCCGCTCGATCCTCGTCGGAGCAGACATGAACACCGGTACCGACCCGCTCGTCGCCGCGCTCGAGGAAGCGCAACTGACGCTGGAGGAGCTGGCCGGCGTGTGCGCCGTCAGCCGCGACTGGGTGATCGAACGCGTCGCGCTCGGCCTGCTGTCGGCGTGCGGCGCCGAC
>JBBIQI010000275.1:0-3784 GCA_037442465.1 Burkholderiales bacterium | reverse complement strand
CTCAGCCGAAGCGGATCAGCGCGGCGGGACGCCGCCGGGTCACATCTGCTTGAAGAGGTGCGTGAAGCTTCGGCTGACTTCGAGTTTTTCGGGAAAGTTCTTCAACAGCACCAACTGCCGACCACGGAAGTCGCGCGTCACGCCGGCGATCGCCTTGGCGTTGACGATCGTCGAGCGATGGATCTGCCAGAACTGCCCGGGATCCAGCTCCTCGACCAGTTCTTTGATCGGCTTTCGGATCAGCGCTTCGTAGGCTTCGGTCTGCACTCGGGTGTACTTCTCGTCCGACATGAAAAACAGTACGTCGGCGACCGGAATCATGCGCAGTTGCTGGCCCATCGACGCCTGCACCCACTGCAGGTAGGACTTCGACGACGGTGCGTCTCGATCGAGTGCAACGCCCTCGAGCCTGGCCGACAGCTTGGCCAGCAGTTCGCCTAGGTCGGATGGCTTGGTCCCCAGGCGCCGCTTCAGACGCGCCACCGTCAGTTCGAGCCGGTCGCGTTCTGCCGGCTTCAGCACATAGTCAACGGCCCCGTGTTCGAACGCCTCGACCGCGTACTCACTGTAAGCCGTGATGAAGACCACGTGACAGGCATCGCCGATCTCGCGCGCCGCCTCGACGCCGGTCATGCCAGGCATGCGGATGTCGAGAAAGGCGAGGTCGGGCCGATGCGTACGAACGGCCTCGACCGCCTCTTGGCCGTTCTTTGCTTCCGCGACGATCTGCAGTTCCGGCCAGACTTCGGCGAGCCGCGCGCGCAGTTGCTCGCGCATCAAGCGTTCGTCGTCGGCAAGGATGGCGCGCGTCATGCGGCCGCGATTGTAGGCGCAGCCGGCCGCCTCACGCCGGCTGTGCCGACAGCGGCGCTTCGTGCGAGTTCTTCGCCTCCGGGTCGATCGCGTACGGCACTTCGATCGTCGCGATCGTCCCCGACGGGGTGTTCGCTTCGATCGATAGCCGGGCGCGACCGCCGTACAGCGCGGCGAGTCGTTCGCGGACGTTAGCCAGACCCACCCCGCAGCCGGGGCGCGCGGCCGCGGCGAATCCGAGGCCCGTATCGGCGACGGTCACGCGCAGGTTGCCGTTGGCGATGTCCGCGCTGAGCGTCAGCGAGCCGCCTTCGGCCTTGGGTTCGAGCCCGTGCTTGATTGCGTTCTCCACCAGCGACTGCAGCATCATCGGCGGGAACTGCGCGCTCGCCAGCCCCTGCGGCACCGTGATCGCGAACTGCAGCCGGTCCTCCATCCGTACCTTCAAGATCTCCAGGTAGGCGCGGCACAACGCGATTTCCTTGCCGAGCGTGGTCGAACCCTCGCGCATCTGCGGCAGTGCCGCGCGCAGATACTGGATCAGGTTCTTCTGCATCCTGGAGGCGCGCGCAGGGTCGGTTTCGATCAGATAGTCGACCGAAGCGAGCGTATTGAAGAGGAAGTGTGGCTCGACCTGCGCCTGCATCATCTTGAGCTGCGCCTCGGCGAGCTGACGTTTCAGCCCTTCTTCCGCTGCCGTCGCGGTGGCTGCCTGCGCGCGGGACTCGGCCTTCTTCTTGGATCCGAGCACGACCTTCACGATGATCATCGCCACGATCAGCACCAGCAGAAGGCTCATCAGCCATCCGCCGGACTCCTCGCGATACACGCGCGTGCGCCGCGCGACCTGGCGCGAGACCTGCTCGCTGACGATGTCCTCAATCTTCTCGCGTGCGGCCTCGATGGCCTCGGTCACCTTCTCCGGATCGGCTGCGACGTCGGGCGCAATGACCACCTCGCGCCCGCCGGTCGAGCCGGCATCCTCGACACGCACGCCTTTTTCGTCGATCGTGATGGCGACCCGCTTACCCTCCTTGTTGGAGAAGATGCGTACACCCTTGTCGTCGACGTTGACCCCCGCGCGGTCCGCCGGCGACTCCGCCTGGCCGGTGCCCCGCGGCTCCGACGCGCTGGGCGCTTCGGGAGGTGCCGCCGGCTTGGGCGGCGCAGGTGGCGCGATGCGGATGCCTTCGGGCGATACCGAAACGACGACGTTGACGGGATCCGCGTCGGTTGCCGTCCGATCGACGACCACCATCGGTGTGCGCTCCAGGAGCACGGAACTCAAGATCCCGCCAAAAGCGAGCAGCAGGATTGCAAGCAGAAAAAACTTGCCCCAGCCGATCCCCGCGAGCCAGTCGCCGAACCGTGTGCTGGCCTGGCGGATGACCGGTGCGGAAACCCGGGCGCCGGCGGCGATGTCTTCGCGAACGCGCTGCCAGCGACCTGCCCTGGTCGGCCCGTCCGCCGCCTGCGGGGACGCGGCGGTCGCGCCGGACTCGGTCGACGAAATCTGCGGGTTCATGTCTTTGCCACGGCGGCGCGTTCAGCGCGAGATTATCGGGTGCCGAGCGGACGCTTGGGCGACCTCCATCACGGCGCGACTGTAGGCGGATTGCACCGACAGCCGCGAGCCGGGCGCGACGAACTGCAGGAATCAGCCACTGGCCTGCATGCCGGCGGGAGCGGTGGCGACGCCGCGCTCACTCGGCGCCGACCGCGCGCAGGATCAGCGAGGCGGCCAACTGGGTCCAACCGGCCAGGCTGAGCCGGTCGGCCCAAGGATTGGCCTCCTTCAGCCGCTGCATCTGGCGCAATGCTTCCTCGCGCGGTTGCTCGCCCTTGCTGGCCGCGACGATCGCCCGCACGAAGGGGAACTGGGTCATCAAGGACAACATCAGGCACGCGATCCCCGAATCGCCCAGCGCATGGGCGAGCCGACCGGCCTCGAGGTCGACCAGTGCCAGCGCACCCATCACGGCGCTGACGTAGAAAAAACCGTTACGCCAGAGGCTCTCACCCTGGCTGGCGGGCGGCGCGGGGCGCGGAGACATCTTTGATGACATGCGCTGTCAATCTGTATGTCGGTGCCCGGTTCTGCCGTACAAGTCGCAAGTCGCGCGGCCGCCGAGTCGGCGCGGTGCCATCGCACCACGGGTCGACGCCGGCGCCGAACCGCTCGCCGCGCTGGACAAACCCGCAGCTGCGGCGGCAGCGCTTGCACCTGAGTTTCCGGCCGGGCCGACGGTCAGTTCGTAACCGCCGGGCTACCGCCGGGCGGGCGCGACCTGCCGGGGGGCGGTTCGGCATCCGCTGCGGGCACGGTCTGCGGTGGCATCGGCGTGGCCACGGACGCTGGCGCTGCGCTGCCAGGCTGGCTCGGCGCCGACAGCGTGTTGCCGGTCAGGTTGAAAGCCAGCGGTGGCGGTGCGCCACCCAGGGTTGCCACCTGTCGGGGCGGAACGCTCAGTTCCTGCCGGCCGCCTGCCGCGCTCTCCAGCGTCACGCCGTCGGCGCGCACTTCGACGAGCCGCGTTCCCGGCGCCAATTCCTGCCCGATCAAGTACGCGCGCGCTGGCTTGCCGTCGACGATCAGCACCGCAGACGAATCCGCGCCGGCAGCGAAGACGCCGGCCAGCTGCACATTGGCAAGGACCGCCGTCGGCGCCACCTGCACCAGCCCGAACATGCGCGCCGCCAGCACCGGGTCGGGATCGCGCGGCGGCGGCGCGGCCAGTGGCGGCGGTGCCGCCGTCGGCTGAGGCGTGACGATGCGGATCGCCCAGTAGGCGGCGATCGCGCAGACGAGCGCGAGCATCACGACGTGCATGAAGACGGCAGCGAGTCTTTTCATCGGAGGCGAGGGGCGCGAACGAAACCGATGATGCCGTGTCGGAGGACATGCGCCCGCAGCGGGCTTTCATCCTGATGCATTAACTGCGCCACCAAATCCCGCCAAAACGGGGTATAG
>JBBIQI010000274.1:0-3803 GCA_037442465.1 Burkholderiales bacterium | reverse complement strand
TTAGGAGCGTCAGTCCGCTGCGTCCAGAGGCACGCCGGTTCGTCGATGGGCGCTGTGCGCAGCTCGCGCGGCTCGGACTTGCAAGGAGAATCATTCGTTTGCGTGGGCGCGAGGATCGGGGCGGATGGCCGTCGATTACCGGCCGGCAATCGCTTTCTCCATCAAGTACCGCTCGAACACGACGTCGTAGCGCGGCGCCTGCTCGATCTGCACGACCGTCCAGCCGTTCTTCTCGAAAAACGGCTTCGACAGCCGGCTCGCGGCGGCGCGCAGCGTGGCGGTGCCGAGCTTGCGTGCCTGCGCTTCGAGCGCGTCGTAGATCGTCTGCGCCACACCGCGGCGCGCATGCGTCGGCGCGACGTACAGGAAGTTGACGCAGTCGGCCGGGTACAACTGGCCGAAGCCGACCGGCGTTTCTCCGTCGAGCGCGACGAGTGTGGTGCCCTGCTCGAGCCGGGCGCGGAATTCTTGGAGATCTTCCGGGTAGCATGCCCACGCCGCCACGTGCGCCGGCGAATACGCCTGCGCGCCGAGTACGCTGGCGGAGGCGCGAAACAGCGCCGCCAGCGCCTCCGCATCGTCGGGCCGGTGGGCGCGCAGCGGCCAGTTCATGCGCTGGCGGTCGGCGCGCGCGGCAGTTCGGGCTCGAAGAAGACCCAGCGCGCCTGCGGCCAGGTGGTCTGGATCGCGTGCTCGACGCGGTTGATCGCGGCAACCAGCGCTTCGGCCGAAGGCTGCGGCGCCATCTGCGCCTGCACGGCGATCACGAGCTGCTCGCCCCATTGCAGCGTGATCAGGCTGACGATCCGGCCGACCTCGGGCTGCGACTCGACGAAGCGGCGGATCTCGGCGCGCAGCGCCGGCTCGGCCGATTCGCCGACGATCATGCCCTTGACCTCGAGCAGGATCGCAACCGCCACGACGATCAGCAAGGCGCCGACGGCGATCGATCCTAGCGCGTCGAACAGCGGATTGCCGGTAACCAGCGCGGCGAGCACCGCGACGAACGCGAGCACCAGGCCGCCGAGCGCGGCGATGTCCTCGCCGGCGACGACCATCAGCTCCGACTGGCGCGTCTCGCGGAACCAGCGCCAGAGGCTGCGCCGCCCCTGCACCTTGCGGATCTCGCGCAGCGCGCCGGCCAGCGAGATCGCTTCGAGCACGATCGCGACACCGAGCACGGCCAACGCCACCGCCGGATCGTGCAGCGGCTCGGCCGCCTGGATGCGATGCCAGCCTTCGTATAGAGAGAACAGTCCGCCGACGAAGAACAGCAGCAGCGCGACCATCATCGCGTAGAAGTAGGTCACGCGCTGGTAGCCGAGCGGGTGCTCGGCGGTGGCCGGCCGTTGCGCGCGCTTCAGGCCCAGCAGCAGCAGGAGCTGGTTGGCGCAGTCGGCGACCGAGTGGATCGCTTCGGCGAGTATCGCACCCGAGCCGGTGTACGCGGCGGCGGCAAACTTGGTGAGCGCGATGCCGGTGTTGGCCCCGAGGGCAAAGAAGATCGCGCGGGTGGAACTGGCAGCCATGGTTTGCGGGTCCGCTACTTGTGCGGGGCGAGCGGCATCGCCGGACCGCCGCCAGTCTACGCAGCGCGCAGCAGGAACTCTACCTTGACGGCATCGAAGGGAAACTCGATGCGTCCATCGGGCGCGCGGGTCAGCACGCCGGCATTCAGCAGAGCAGTCACGTCTCCGTGGACGGCCTTTACGTCGCGTCCGACTCGACGTGCGGCTTCACGGATGGAAACGGGCCCGACACCACATAGGGCCTTCAAGAGCTCCCATCGCTTCGCCGTCAGCACCTCCCAGAGCAGCTCAGGGGTCGCAAAACTGATGCGGGCTTCCTTTTCCGCACGCCCCGTTTTCACGGCGCGTGCGGCATGACCCAAACTTTCTCTCAGCGACCGCACTTCAAGTACGACCGTGTTCACGATTCCACCTCGCGATATCAGCTTCAAAGTCAGCCATCAGTTGATCAGGCGTGGAGAAGGCGTAGGGTTCCTCGGCGGTCTCAGTGTGCCGGTGATCGCCCTTCCCACGCTCGTTGTCATAGCGCAGAACGCATCGCTGTTCGACCACGTACGCCAAGCTGTATTTGAACGGGTGCGTTGAGGGCGGAACCGGCTTCGGAATCCGCCAGATCACGACCTCGACGAAAGCGTCAGGCGCCAAAACGACTCGGCGACGGACCAAGGCCACAGCCTTCATGTTGGAGAGGATGCCAACACAGGGGCAGTGTTGTCAAACTGTCCAACAAGGGCCGATTTTGGCTGATGCGGCCAATTCAAGCGATTTGCGGCCCGCACTCGGGCTGTTGGGGTCGAAGAACACCTGGCGCACCTGAACCATGGATCTGGGAGTGGATGCTAGCCTGACGGCGCGTGCCAACGGCCTCTGTGAAAATGACCGACCTCTTCGCCGACGAACCGCCTGCGCCGCGCCCGACGGCCAAGCCGCTCGCGGCCGCGCCGCTGGCGGAGCGGATGCGGCCGCGCACGCTCGACGAGGTGATCGGGCAGGCGCATCTGCTCGGGCCGGGCAAGCCGCTGCGCGTGGCGTTCGAGTCAAAGCGGCCGCACTCGATGATCTTCTGGGGCCCGCCGGGCACCGGCAAGACCACGCTGGCGCGGCTGATGGCCGATGCGTTCGGGCTGGACTTCATCGCCATCTCGGCGGTGCTGGGCGGCGTGAAGGACATTCGCGACGCAGTCGAGCGGGCGGAGAAAAACCTGCGCCGCGACGGCAAGCCGACCGTGGTGTTCGTCGACGAAGTGCACCGCTTCAACAAGGCGCAGCAGGACGCCTTTTTGCCGCACGTGGAGTCGGGGCTGTTCGTGTTCGTCGGTGCCACAACTGAAAACCCGAGCTTCGAGGTGGTGGGCGCGCTGCTGTCGCGTGCGGCCGTGTATGTGCTGGAGCCGCTCGGCGCGGACGACCTGCGGCAACTGATCGCGCGCGCATGCGAGCGCGAGCTGGGCGGGCTCGCGGTCGACGAATCCGCGCAACGCATGCTGATCGATCTGGCGGATGGCGACGCGCGCCGGCTGCTGAACGCGCTCGAGGTGGCCGCGCGCGCCGCGGCCGATCGCGGCCACGCCGGCATCGATGCCGACTTCCTGCGCAGCGTGCTGCCGAGCACGCTGCGGCGCTTCGACAAGGGTGGCGAGAACTTCTACGACCAGATCTCGGCGCTGCACAAGGCCGTGCGAGGCTCCGATCCGGACGCGGCGCTGTACTGGATGGTGCGCATGATCGACGGCGGCGTCGATCCGCGTTACATCGCGCGGCGCGCGATCCGGATGGCGACGGAAGACATCGGCTTGGCCGATCCGCGCGCGCTGCGCTTGGCGCTGGATGCGGCCGAAGCGTACGAGCGCCTCGGCTCGCCCGAGGGCGAGCTGGCGCTGGCGCAGGCGGTCGTTTATCTGGCGGTGGCGCCGAAGTCGAATGCGGTGTACCGCGCATTCGGCGCGGTGACCGAGTTCGTGAAGGAGGACGGCTCGCGCCCGGTGCCGATGCATCTGCGCAATGCGCCGACGGCGCTGATGAAGGAGCTCGGTTACGGCAAGGACTATCGCTACGCGCACGACGAAGAGGAAGGCTACGCCGCCGGCGAGACGTATCTGCCCGACGGCGTGGCCGGGCGGCGCTGGTACGAGCCGACCGAACGCGGACTGGAGGCGAAGATCGCCGAGCGGCTGCGCCAACTGCGCGCGCTCGATCGCAAGCGAACGCGCGAGAGCGGCGAAGCCTGAGAAGCTGTGAACGAAACGTCAATCGTCCGTGGGGAGCGCATTGCTG
>JBBIQI010000273.1:0-3829 GCA_037442465.1 Burkholderiales bacterium | reverse complement strand
GCCGCTGCGCTGTCGTACTGCGGCAGCGCGAGCAGCCCGCCCCACACGCCCGCGGGCGGCCGTTCTTCGACGAGAACGGCGTCCTCGTGCACGGCGATCAGCATCTGCACACGCCGCGTCGGCACGGGCTTGCGCGGGCGCGTCGCGGGCAGTTCGGCCACGCGACCGGCCCGCAGCGCCACACAGGTCGAGGCGACCGGGCAAGCGTCGCAGCGCGGCCGCGCACGCGTGCAGACCGTCGCGCCAAGATCCATGAGCCCCTGCGTGTAGGCGGGCATCGCTTGCCGCCGCGGCAGCAGCTCGCCCGCGAGCTGCCAGAGCCGGCGTTCGACCGCGGCCGCACCGGGAAAACCTTCAATGCCGAAGTGCCGCGCGAGCACGCGCTTGACGTTGCCGTCGAGGATCGCGGCACGCTCGCCGAAACAGAAGGCCGCGATCGCCGCGGCGGTCGAGCGGCCGATGCCCGGTAGCCGCGCCAGCGAGTGGGCGTCGCGCGGAAACTCGCCGTCGTGCTCGTTGACGATGCTGCGCGCGCACGCATGCAGGTTGCGCGCGCGGCTGTAGTAGCCGAGCCCGGCCCACAGCCGCATCACGTCCGCCAGCGGCGCCGCCGCCAGGCTCGCCACGTCGGGAAAACGTTGCAGAAAGCGCGTGTAATAGCCGACGACGGTCGCCACCTGCGTCTGCTGCAGCATGATCTCCGCCAGCCAGACGCGGTACGGATCGCGCGTACCCTGCCAGGGCAGATCGTGTCGGCCGCTCTGCCCGTGCCACGCGACGACGCGTGCGGCGAACTCGCTCATCGGTCGATCAGGGGGTGCGCTCGCCGAAAGGCCGCCGCTGCGGCCGGTTCGATGCGGCGCCACGATACACGGCGCGGGGCGCCGCGGCGCCTTCAGATCTCGACGCGCAAATATGCGGGCGTCTCGGCGTCGTTGGCAGCGCGCACAGGCGTCGGGGTCGGCTCGCGATCGGCGATCGCGCGGGCGCGGCCGCCGAGCTGCTTCAACGCCTCCAGCTTGGATTGCACGTCCTCGAGCGCCTCTTCGAGCTGGCCGATGCGTTCGTCGAGCGACTCCTGCGCATCGCGGATGCGCGCGACCGACTCCGCGCGCTTCTTCAGCTGGGCGCGCTGCTCGCGCACCTGCACCTCGAGCGGCGGCAGCAGCGAGCGTACCCAGGCCTCGGTATCGCGCTCGGCGGCGGCGAACACCTCGCGCGACTTCGATACCACCGTATCGAAGAAGCGCTCGATCAGCGCCCATTTGTCGCGCGTGAGCACCGCGAGCGCGCCGAAGTGGTTGCGGTATGCGGCCTCCGCGCGCTCCAGCTCGGCCATGTAGGTATCGAGCGAGAAAGGCATCGGCGGCGGTGTGCTCCAGCCAAGCTCCTCGGCAAACCGGCGCTGCACGCCGAGCACCATTTGCTCGATCTCGAGCAGCTTGGCGCTGGACGCGCGCAACAGGTCGCGCAACTGCGCGAAGTAGTCCTTGACCGCCGACAGGAACTGCGGCGTGAGCCGGCTCTTGCGCATGCGCTCGCGCGCTTCGAGCACGCGGCCGCGCAGCGATTCGAGCCGCAGCGGCTCGTACGCCTGCTCCGACAGCTTCGACAGCACGACCCGCGCGGCGACGATCTTGCGCACGTTGTCCTCGAACTCGCGCTGCTCGCCCTGTGCGCGGATCAGCATGCGCTCGATCGAACTCTGGTTCTTGCCCTGCAGCGCGCGCAGCTCGTACAGCTGCTCGATCAGATTGCGTTCGCGCGCGGCGAGCGCCTGCCGTACCTCGGCGGTGACGCGTTCGACCACGGCGACCGCCTGGTCGCGCACGATGCGCTGCTTGGCCGGCACCAGCAGATCGACCAGCGCGCTCTCGAGCGTCGGCAGGCGGCTCAACTGCAGCAACCGCGTATCGTCGGTGACCTTGGCGACCAGGCCTTTCTGCGCGGACACGGGGAAGACGCGCTCCGGCGCCAGATCGAGCGTGCGGCTGACGCTCACGACCTGCCGCTGGACCTCGGCGTCGACCTCCTCCTCGCTCTTGAGCGCGTCCCACAGACCGTCGATCTTGTTCAGCACCGCGATGTGGTTGTGCGCGTTGCCCGAGTCGCCGACGATGTGGCGCCACACGTCCAGATCGCTCTTCGTGACGCCGGTGTCGGCGGCCAGCACGAACAGCACCGCGTGCGCGCTCGGCACCAGCGACAGCGTCAGCTCCGGCTCGGTGCCGATCGCGTTTAACCCCGGCGTGTCGAGGATCACCAGCCCCTGTTTGAGCAGCGGGTGCGGGAAGTTGATCACCGCGTGGCGCCAGCGCGAGATCTCGACCATGCCGTGCTTGTCGATCGCGAGCGCCTGATCCGGATCGTCCGGATCGAACAGCCCGTAAATGCGCGCCTCGTCGACCGACACCTTGACGGTCTCGGCGACCAGACGGAATGCGTGCAGCATGCCGTCGGGCGAGGACGTGTTGACCGGGAACACGCGCCATTCGGCGCTCGCCTTCTTGAAGTCCGTGGTCGTGCCGAGCCGCGCGCGGGTTTCGATCGGCAGCGCGCGGATGCACGGCGGCAAGGACTCGTCGTACATCAGCTCGGTCGGGCACATCGTCGTGCGCCCGGCCGACGACGGCAGGATGCGCCGGCCGTAGTCGGCGAAGAAGATTGCGTTGATCAGTTCGGACTTGCCGCGCGAGAACTCGGCCACGAAAGCGATGACGAGCTTGTCCTCGCCGAGGCGGTCGAGTGCCACGTCGATGCGGCGCGCGGCATCGGCTTCGAGCAACTGCGACTGCTCGAGCCAGCGGCGCAGTTGCCCGATCGCATTCGCGAGCGAATCGCGCCAAGTGCCGTATTCCTGAAAACTCGTCGCGAGTTGAGCCATCGGCCACGCCACGTCCAAGAGGCGCGGACGACTCTAGCACGCAGGTATTGCAGCGGACAGTCGCGCGATAGCGAGAAATGGATGATCAAGCGCCCGCTGTTCGTTCAAACCGGGGCGCGCTCAGCGGCGCTGGCAGCGCGGACAGAAGAACGTCGCGCGCTGGCCCTGCACGATGCGGCGGATCGGCGCGCCGCACACCCTGCACGGAGAGCGTGCGCGGTCGTAGACGAAGGCGTCGAGCATGAAGTAGCCCTGCTGGCCGTTGGCGTCGACGAATGACCGCAGCGTGCTGCCGCCGACGCCGATCGCCTCGGCAAGCACCGTGCGGATCGCGTCGACCAGGCGGGCGCAGCGCGCCGGGCCAAGCCGCCGCGCCGGCAGCGCCGGGTGGATGCCCGCGCGGAACAGGCTCTCGGACGCGTAGATGTTGCCGACGCCGACGACGACGTCGCCGGCCAGCAGAACCTGCTTGATCGGCGCGCTGCGCCCGCGCATGCCGGCGTGCAGCCAACGGCCGTCGAAGCGCGGATCGAACGGCTCGATACCGAGCGAAGCCAGCAATGGGTGCCGCTCGACGGGTCCGTCGCGCGCAGCGTGCCAGAGCAGCGCGCCGAAGCGGCGCGGATCCGTCAGCCGCGCCAACCGCGGCGTGGCATCGTCGAAGACGATGTCGACGTGATCGTGCACGCCCGGTGCGGGTGCGGCGCCGAGGTGCACACGCCACGATCCGGACATGCCGAGGTGCGAGATCAGCGTGCCGCGCGCGAATCGCCACAGCAGATACTTGCCGCGCCGGTCGAGCGCGAGCACCGTTTGCTGCGCGACCGCGCGCGCAAGCTGCGCCGGCACCGGCCAACGCAGCCGGCGCTCGCGCACGACGAGTCGCCGCACCGCGCGGCCCTCGACGTGCGGGGCCAGCGCAGGAGCCTCGGCCTCCCGGGGGCC
>JBBIQI010000272.1:0-3846 GCA_037442465.1 Burkholderiales bacterium | reverse complement strand
CCCGGCGGTACGAACTGGATCGGCAGCCCGCAGTGCGACACGCGTGTTTCACCGAGACAGAACGCACGCAAGCGGGGGCGACCTCGTGAAATATCCGGGCTAGGAATGCCCCGAGGCGGCGCAGCGAACGGACGACAGATGGCCAACTGCCGGACGTAGGCTCACTACCGAGAGCACCGGGCGCACGGAGAAAAAGCGCTTCGCTTCTCGGTGTTCCCGCTTGCAAGGGCCGGTTTTCCCCGACCGAAGCCTTCGCCGCCGAGCGGCTCAGTTCGGCGCGTGCACCGACGCGGCCTGACAGAACGGCACGTTCGCTCTTGCCTCGACGAGCAGCACGGTGTCGACGGTTGCGCTCGCGACGAACTGCTTGACCGATCCGCTGAACGGGACCGTGCGGCCGCCCGCACCGAAAGCGTCCGTGTACCAGGTCGTCGCGCCCGCGCCGTTGCGCACGAGGTTGTCGCGGAAGATCGCATCGCGCCGGCAGGCGTTGAAAGGGCTGGCGGGATCGTCGAACGCGATGCGCTGGTCGAGCGACGTGGCCGGCCCGTTGGGGGCGACCGCGGCGCACACGCCGCCGCGCGCCCGCCGTACGATCGTGCCCGCCTGCAGCGGATCGGTGACGAACTGGCCGGCGGCGTTCAACCCCGCGTAGCAGACCTCGATCGTTTGCGCGAGCCCGCGATTCGCGTCGAAATAGCGCGGCGGCGCGAACACGGTGAAACCGGGATCGATCGTCGCGAGCGCGGTGCCGTCCGCGCGGCGCAACGCGATGCGCGTGTCCCAGCGCTCCGCGAGCGCGGCGTCGTAGTTCGACGTTTGCCCGACCGGCACGAAGATGTCGGCCGCGACCCGATCGAAGGTCGGAATCTGGCGACCCAGCTCGGTGCCGCCGGGCGGTGAATTCGGCGGTGAGGCCGTGCCGGCCGGCTGCTGCGCCGGCTGGCCGTTGACGAAGATCGTGAAGCCGCCCGGGTCGCCATAAGTCGCCATCGCGCTGACGATGAGCTTGACCGGGTACTGCGTGCGCGCCGTACCGGCGTTGCAGTCGATCGCGTACGTGACCGAGTGCAGGTTGCTGGCGAACGCGTCCGCGCTCGCGGTGCCCTGCTGGAAAGCCGCGAACAGATCGCAGGCCAGATCGAACGCTTGCGGCAGGCCGTTGACGAGCCGCGTGCGCGTCACGTCGTTGGCATGGATGACCTTGTAGCCGGTGTGCGCTTCCAGGCGCGGCGTCGCCGAGCCTTCGAGCTGCTCGGCGACATAGCCGAACGGGATGCCGCTGGCGGCCAATTCGGCGTCGTCGATCGTTCCGCTGCCGTCGGCGTCGAACGCGAAGTGGCGCTGCAGTTCGGGCCACAGGTCCGAGTCGCGCGGGTCCATGCCGTGATCGTGCCCGAACGTGCAGCGCGCGCCGGTGACGGGATCGACTTCCTCCGGGCGGTGCCAGGTCGGATAGCGCTTGCCGTCGGGGCCGACGACGAAGAATGTGTCGTGGAACTCTTTCGTGCACGTGTCGACGTTGGCCAGCGGCGTCCATTGCCCGAGCGCGCGGCTCGCGGGCCGCGTGCCGGGCGAGCCGGCGCTCGGCGCATCGCCTGCGCACGAGACGACCACGGCGCCGGTGAGCAGGCCGACGGCCGCGAGCGCGGCGACAGTGCGCGAAAGCAAAACGGGCGCGACGGGCACGGCTGCGTTGGCGTTGCGAAGGCGGGCGACGATTGTCGCCGGTGCTACAGACCCGATGAAATCGCGTTCTCGCGCGGTCCGACCCAATCGAAGCAGCCGCGCACGCCGAGCAGCCGGTCGGCGAGTCGTTCGGCCATCCGCAGCTTGCCCGCGAGGTCGTTGTCGCGCAGCCCGGCAGCGAGCAGCGTGCCGGCCGCCGGATCGAGTTTCGTCAGCGCCGCCGCGCGTTCTTTCGGCGGCGGCAACCAGCGGCCGCTTGCGGCGAACGCGTAGTCGAGCATCGCGGCGAGCGCCTGCGCGAGCAGCAGCTCGCCCATCGTCGGATCGCGCGCGAGCGCGTCGCGCGCATCGTCGAGCAGGCAGGCGGCGTGGTAGCGGCGGCGCGTCAGCTCGCTTTCGCCGGGATGGAAGCCCGCCGCCAGTTGCGTCTGCGCCTCGGCTGCGAGCGCAGCGGCGCGGCCGAGCGGGTCGTACACGATCAGACCCTCGGCCAACATCTGCGCAGTGACCGGCCGCCCGGTAAAACCCTCCTCGACGAAGTAACGGCGCACCTGTTCGAACGGATCGACGAAAAGCTCGCATGGCACGCCGTCGATGCGCCGCTGCACGCGCTGCCGCCACGGCGCGCTGTGCAACACGAACACGTCGAGATCGCTGGCGGGGTCCGGCGCGCTGCCGGTGCGCGTGGCGCTCGCGATCGAGCCGCAGACGACGATCGCATCGGGTTCGGTCAGCGAATCGGCCAGGTCGATCGCGCCGCGCAGCGCCTTGTGGTAACGCGGCGCGATGGCGGGCAACCGGACGCCGCGTGTCGTCATCCGCGCACCTGCGCCAGCGCAGCGGTCGCCCCCTGCAGCAGCCAGGTCGTGTCGGCCGCCAGCGCGATCAGCGTGAACCCGCGCGCCGCATACTCGCGCGCCTGGGTCGCGCTCGTCGCGAAGATGCCGGCGGCCTTGCCGTGCGCGCGCGCCGCCACCGCGACGCGATCGATCGCCGATTGCACGTCGGCGTGCGTGCTCGCGCCCAGATGGCCGAGGCTCGCGGCCAGATCGGCGGGACCGACGAACAGCGCGTCGACCCCGTCGACCGCGGCGATCGCGTCGAGCGTGCCGAGTGCGGCCGCACTTTCGATCTGTACGATCGCGCAGGCGTTGTCGTTGGCGCGCGCCAGGTAATCGCGGTCGAGGCCGTAGCGCGCGGCGCGCACGCTGCCGGCCACGCCGCGCACGCCCGCCGGCGGGTAACGCATCGCGGCCACCGCGCGACGCGCCTCGGCCGCGTCGTTGACCGCGGGGAAGACGATCGTCGCGCAACCCGCGTCCATCGCGCGCTTGACGCGCACCGCGGCGTTTTCGGCGACTCGCACGACCGGCGCGGCCGCACCGTTGCCGATCGCCTGCAGCGCCGCCGCGACGTCCATGCCGTCC
This sequence comes from Burkholderiales bacterium, assembly GCA_037442465.1. Taxonomy (GTDB): domain Bacteria; phylum Pseudomonadota; class Gammaproteobacteria; order Burkholderiales; family Burkholderiaceae_F; genus DSNY01. Next base: position 730 of record JBBIQI010000272.1, on the reverse strand, counting down.
AGCGGCGAATGCTCGGTGTCGACGACCAGGAAGTCGAAACCTGCATGCGACAACGCCTCGGCCGCGAGCGGCGCGCCGAGCGAAAGCCAGCAGCCGTACAGCGTTTCGCCGGCGCGCAGGCGGCGCTTCAGTGCGTTGTCGGTCATTTGCGGAAGATCCACAGCAGCAGCGTGATCGCGATCGAGACGACGAGCGAGGTCATCAGCGGAAAGTGAAACGAAAAGCCGTCGCGCTCGAAGTGAAAGTCGCCCGGCAAGCGACCGAGCCAGCGCCACCACGACTGCCGCGCAAGCCACGGCCACGCCAGTCCGAGCGCGAGCAGAACGACGCCGGCGAGGATCAGGAAGCGTTGCATGCGCTCAGGATAGCCGAGCGGCCCGACACCATTTCGGCCCGGCGGTCCGCCTGGGTGCTTCAAACCGCAGAGGCGCAGCGTCGGTTGACGCCTGACAAATCCTTGCGACACGTGGCAACCGCCCGGCGCCCGCAGCCCCGTCATACGGAGTCGTATCTTGTCTCCTCATTCCGAGCCGCCTCTTGCCTCGTCATTCCGAGCCACCGGCGAGGAATCTCGGCCGTCCGTAAACGCGGGCTGTCGTGCTTGCAGCCGAGCTCGTCCGCCAGCGCCGACTTTCCGCGACCCTTGTCAGACACGGAGAACACAAAGAGCAGGCGGAGCGACTCGACACCGCAAGCCCCGTCCTCCGTGTCCTCCGTGTGAAAGACTGAG
>JBBIQI010000271.1:0-3945 GCA_037442465.1 Burkholderiales bacterium | reverse complement strand
TAGTCGAGCACCGCCAGCGGGATCGTCTCGACCGGCTCGCCGGCCGAGTAGTCGCTCCGCGGGCCGACCGCGATCAGCGCGTCGGCTTCGACGATGGTGCGCAACATCGCCGAGCCCTGGTCCTTCAGCGGCGCCACGGCAAGCGCCCCGCGCGCGTCGCGCACGAAGCATGCCCGACGGTAGTCGATCCGACCGCCACGGACATGCACGGATTCGGCGAGCGGCACCGGCAGCGACGTCGGTGTGGCGGCGATGCCGCCGGCCAGATGCAGCAACAGCGGGCGTGCGACCAGATGGAACATCACGAAGGCCGCCACCGCATTGCCGGGCAGTCCCAGCAGTGCCATCGTGCGGTCCGACTGCGTCAGGGTCGCCACCGCGATGCCGCGACCCGGGCGGACGTTCAGCGCAACGAAACGCACACCGCCCGCGCGGCGCACGATGTCGGCATCGCCCTGCGCGGCGCCGCCGCTGATCACGACCGCATCGAGCCGATCCGCCAGCGCGCGCGCCAGCACGCGCTCGAGGTCCGCGCTGCGATCCGGGCAGATCCCGAGGTCGATCGCCGCGAAACCTGAACGCGCCACGCTCGCATGAAGCAGCGGACGGTTGGCGTCGTACGCCGAGCTTGGCGCCAGCGGCGCCGGCGGATCGGCCAGCTCGTCGCCGGTGGATAGCAGTCCGACGCGCAGCCTGCGCATGACCGGCAACTCGCTGGCGCCGATCGCGGCCGCCAACCCGAGGTCGGCAGCGCGCAGGTACCTTTGCGAGGGCAACACGATGTCGCCACGCCCGACGTGTTCCGCCCGGCGGCGGATGTTGGCGCCGGCGGCGGGCGCGCGCACGACGCGAACAGAGCCGTCCTGACGGACCGTGTCCTCGACCATCACGACGGTATCGGCGCCGGCCGGCAGTGGCGCGCCCGTCATGATCCGCACGCAGGTTCCCGCCTCGACGCGACCGGTGTACGGGTGGCCCGCCAACGCAGTGCCGACTTCGCGCAGCGCGGGCAGGGCGAGGTCGGCGACCCGCATCGCATAGCCGTCCATCGCGGCGTTGTCGAACGCGGGCAGATCCAGCGGCGAGGCAATGTCCTCGGCGAGGATGCGCCCCAGCGCACTGCGCGTCGCCACGCGTTCGACGTCCTCGATCGGCTGCAGCGTTGCGATCAGCTCCGCGATGGCTTCGTCGACGGACAGCTCGGGCGGCGTCATGGCAGGACTCATTGCGCGGCCGCGCGCAAATCGGCCGCGGCGTTGAGGTTGGCGAAGGCGGCGGCGTCGGCAAACTCGACGATCCGCGCACCGACGCTCGCGAGCCAGGCAGCGACGCGCCGTTCGCCGCGTGCGAGCGCCGCCTCGAGCGACGTCCCGAGCGACGCGTGCAGCAGGCAGCACAGACTGTGCGTGCGCTCGCCGGCGGCGGCCACGCTCGCCGGCGCTCCGTGCAGACCGGCGGCCAGGCGCTCGACCAGGTCGAGCGGAACGTCCGGCGTGTCGCAGGGCGCGACGGCCAGCCATGGCGTGCGCATCGCCGCGAGCGCGGCGCGCACGCCGGCCAGTGGCCCTGCATACGATCCGAAATCGGCCGCATCGGTGACCACGGGCGCACCCAGCGCGGCATAGCGGTCGAGATTGCGATTGGCGCTGATCAGCAGCGCGCCGACCTGCGGGGCAAGGCGCGCCAGCACGTGTGCGGCGAGCGGTCGGCCCGCGTACTCGACCAGGCCCTTGTCGAGTCCACCCATGCGGGTGCCGCGGCCGCCGGCCAGAACGACGCCGGTGATCTGTTCGCGCGTTGGAATCGCCAAGGTCGCCGCTTCAGCCGCCGATGTAGGACATCTCGATCTTGGGGAGCACAACGGTCGCCGCGCTGCGGATTTCCGAGTACCGATCTGCGCGCTGCTCCCAGATCTGTCCGATCGCCGTCGAGATCTGTGCGTCGCTCGCCCCGCTGCGCAGCATCGAGCGCAAGTCGTAGCCGCGCTGCGCGAACAGGCACAGATAAAGCCGCCCTTCGGTCGACAGTCGCGCGCGCGTGCAACCGCGACAAAATGCATGCGTGACGCTGGAGATCACGCCGATTTCGCCGCCGCCGTCGCGATAGCGCCAGCGCTCGGCGACTTCGCCGGGATAGTTCGGATCGATCGCTTCCAGTGGCATTTCCGCGTCGATGCGGCGGATCACCTCCGCCGAGGGCACGACGTCGTCCATGCGCCAGCCGTTGGACGAGCCGACGTCCATGAACTCGATGAAGCGCAGGATCCGGCCGCTGCCCTTGAAGCGGCGCGCCATCGGCAGGATTTCGTGGTCGTTGACGCCGCGCTTGACGACCATGTTGATCTTGATCGGCGCGAGCCCGGCGGCGTCGGCCGCGTCGATGCCGGCGAGCACGTCGCGCACCGGGAAGTCGACGTCGTTCAACCGGCGGAAGACGGCGTCGTCGAGCGCGTCGAGCGAGACGGTGACCCGCTTGAGCCCGGCGGCCGCGAGCGCTCTCGCCTTGCGCGCGAGGATCGAGCCGTTGGTCGTCAGCGTCAGGTCAAGCGGCCGGCCTGCGCGCGTGCGCAGATCGGCCAGCATCGCGATGAGCTTCTCCAGATCCTTGCGCAACAGCGGCTCGCCACCGGTCAGCCGGATCTTCTCGACGCCATGCTCGACGAACAGCCGGGCCAGCCGCGCGATCTCTTCGAAGGTCAGCAGATCCGCGTGCGGCAGGAACCGGTAGTTCTTGTCGAACACCTCTTTCGGCATGCAGTAGGTGCAACGGAAGTTGCACCGATCGGTCACCGAAATGCGCAGGTCGTGCAGCTGCCGGCCGAGACGGTCGGCAATGCGGCCGCTGGCGACCTCAGTCTCGTTCGGCAGTGCGGGACGGACCGTCGCGACGCGCTCGTCGAGCAGGGGAATGATACGGTCGGTCATCGAGGAGCCTCGCCAGCCATGTTACCGGGCCGCGCGCCGTCGGCAAGGCCGCGCGAGCAGCGTCCGCGGCAGCGAAGGGGGTAACCCTGCGAGCCGCGGCGCTAAGGCTCGGTCGCTACGCGCGAGTGCTGCGCGTTTCCACCTGGATCAGCGGACCGGTATCGAGTGGCGGCAGGATGGGGCGCTCGCGCGGAACGCGCACGGGTCGTGGCTCCGCTGCGAGCCTTGCCTGCGTTTCGGCCAGCTTCAGCGGCTCGGTTTGCACCAGGATCAGTCCGGCGCGGTCGAGCACCGGCAGAAGCTCGTCGATCGGCAGCGGCGCGGGAACGGCCTTGGGCAGCACTGGCGCGACGGCGGTCGTGCCGGCTGGTACCGCGACAGCGGGTGGGGGCGCCGGCACTGCAGCCAGTGGCGCTGGTGCTGTGGACGCCGGCATCGCGGCCAGCGACGCTGGCGCTGCGGGAGCCGGCACCGTGATGGGCTGCGCCGTCGCAGCGGCCGCGGCCGTCGCCAGCGGTGCGGCCTCTGCCGGCGCGACCTCCTCGACTGCCGTGCCCTCGGTCGTTGCGGTGGCGGCAGCGCCGGCAGGCTCTAGCGCGTGTTCGCCGCCACGCCCACGGCGTCGCCGGCGACGCCGCCCGCGTCGCTCCTCGCCGGATTCCTTGGTCGGCTCGCCAGCTACTGGCGCGCCCGCCGGGGTGGGCGCTGCGGGAGCAACGGGCACTGCGGCGGGCGCCTCGCTTGACTCGACGGCGGGGACCGATGCCGCCTGTGGCGGCAACGGGCCACGGTCGCGGCGTTTCTCCTCACGGCGCTTCTCGTCGCGACGTTCCGTCCGCGCTTCGCCCGCGCCTGGCGGTCTGGCCGACGGCGCGGCAGCGGGACGTACCGCTTCGGCGGCCTGATCGCGCGGCCTGTCGCCGCGGTCTGGCCTTTCGCCCTTGCGGCTGGCCCGCTCCGGACGGCCGTCGCGGCGCTCCTCGCGCGGACCGCGCTCGCCGCGCCGACCTTCGCGCCGCTC
>JBBIQI010000270.1:0-3966 GCA_037442465.1 Burkholderiales bacterium | reverse complement strand
CTGAGCTGTCGCGAGCGAACGTTCGGTCATCCCGCACTGTTGACCATTACTTATCCTCGTGACACGTGCCAACGGCTTTGCGTATGCACGCCTCAGCCCTCGTCATTCCGAGCCAGGGGCGAGGAATCTCCGCTGCTCGCAGTGCCGAGATCCCTCGCCGCGCTCGGGATGACGGAACCGGCAACAGCGAAGGCGAGGCGAACTCGCAAGCCGGCGGTGTCACGAGCTTGCGTAATCCTCGATAACGTTCCTTCGTCGCGAGCAAACGTTCCTTCATCGCGAGCGAACGTTCCTTCATCGCGAGCGAACGTTCCTTCATCGCGAGCAAGCGTTCCGTCGTCTCGCGCGAAACGTCCGTCATCCCGAGCTGGCGTCTTGTCATCACGACCAAGCCTCTTGTCATCACGACCAAGCGTCTTGTCATCCCGAGCTGACGTCTTGTCATCCCGAGCAAGTGTCTTGTCATCCCGAGCAAGCGCCTTGTCATCCGGAGCAAGCGTCTTGTCATCCCGAGCGAAGCGAGGGATCTCGGCGCGGCGCGCGGTTCGTTCTTCGCCCTCGGTTCGGCGCCACCGCCCGGTCGTCCCGAGCGTCGCGGCTCGCCGCCGGTGCCGAGCGCTTCAGCCGCGCGCGGTTGCCGCGCGCGCAAGCAGTTGATCGACGCGCGCCAGCACCGCAGCCGCGTCGATCGGCTTGGTCCAGTAGTCGAGGAACCCCGCGGCGCGCGCCTGCTCGACGTGCTCGGGGAAAGCATTCGCCGACAGCGCGACGCACGGGACCGCCGCCGTCGCCGGCTCCGCGCGCAGCTTTGCGTAGACCGCGTAGCCGTCCATGTCCGGCAACTGCATGTCGACCAGCACCAGGTCCGGGCGCTCGGCGAGCGCCAGCGCCACACCGGCGGCGCCGCTGGCCGCGCTCAGGAAGCGGACCTCGGGCCGCTGCTCCAGCACGGCCTGCAGCACCGCCACATTGATCGGATTGTCTTCGATGTAGAGCACCGTGCCGGCGACGGCCTGCTCCCCCAGGGTTGCGTCCGCAGCGGCGTCGCTGCACGGTTGCGCGGGCGGCGTCGCCGCGACACCGGGAAGCCACACGCAGAAGGTCGAGCCGACGCCGACTTCGCTGGTGACCGTCAGCTTGCCCTGCATGCGCTCGACGATCGCCTTGACCAACGCCAGACCGATGCCGGTGCCTTCGATCGGCCCGTCTCCTGCCCCAGACGCTCGAACGGTACGAACAGCCGCGCGATGCGGTCGGCGGGAATGCCGATGCCGGTGTCGACCACGCAGATGCCCACCGCGCCGTCCGCATTGGCGCGCGCCTGTACGGTCACCGAACCGCGTTCGCGGTTGTACTTGATCGCGTTCGACAGCAGGTTGACCAGCACCTGGCGCAGCCGCGTGCGGTCGGCGGCCACGCGCAGCGCGTCGCCCGCCACCGCACGGCGCAGCACGATGCCGCGCTCGTCGGCCTTGGCCTGCACCAGCGCGATCGCCTCCTGCAGCACGCCGTCGACGTCGATCGGCTCGATCGACAACGCGAGTCCGCCCGCTTCGATGCGCGACAGGTCGAGCAGGTCGTTGATCAGTGCGAGCAAATGGCCGCCGGCGTCCTGGATGCGCGCCACACGCGAGCGCTGTGTCTCGGTGAGCGGCTCCTTGTGATCGGCGAGCAGGATCTGCGCGAAACCGAGCACCGCGTTTAGCGGCGTGCGCAGCTCGTGGCTCATCTGCGACAGGAACTGCGACTTCGCCAGGCTCGCGCGTTCGGCCAGCTCCTTCTCGCGGCGCGCCGTCTCGGCGGCCTTGCGCTCGGTCACGTCCTGCACCGTGCCGCGCGAGCGCAGCGGTGCGCCGCGTTCGTTGTAGTCGGTGCGCCCGCGTTCGATGACCCACTTGACGCGGCCGTCCGGAAACAGCAGCCGGTGCTCGATCTCGTACGGCTCGCGGTTGTTGACAGACAGCCAGTACGCGGCGTTGACCGCATCGCGGTCGTCCGGGTGGATGCGTTCGAGGAAGGCCTCGTAAGTGGCCTTGAAGCGGCGCGAGTCGATCTCGAAGATGCGGAAAACTTCCTCGGACCACAGCAGCACGTTGCTGCGCAGGTCGAGCTCCCAGTTGCCGATCTGCGCCAGCCGCTGTGCCTCCGCCAGACGCCGCTCGCTCGAGCGCAGACGCTTTTCGGCACGCTTGCGCTCGGTGATGTCGTGTTCGATCGCGACGAAGTGCGTGACGCGGCCTTCGCCGTCGCGGATCGGCTGGATGTTGGCCGAAACCCAGTAAGGCGTTCCGTCCTTGCGGTAGTTCAGCAGCTCGACGTATTCGATGCCGACGCCGCGTTCGATCGCCTCGTTGATCCGCTGCACGGTCGCGCGGTCGGTGGCCGGCCCATGCAGGAAGCTTCCCGGCGTGCGGCCGCGGATCTCGTCGATCGACCAGCCCGTGAGCCGTGTATACGCGCCGTTGACCCATTCGATCTCGCGCTGTGCGTTGGTGATCACCACCAGCACGCTGGTGTTCTCGATCACGAGCTGCAGCAGACGCAACAGACGCTCGATTTCCGGCGTGACCTCGATCATGACCGGCGCGGCTGCGGCGGGCGGCGCCTCCGCATCGGCGCCTTCGGCGCGCCGACGCGTCGCGTCGTGACCGTCGAGCGAATAGGCACCCATCTCGAAGACGGCGGGTCGGAGTCGCAGGTCGGGAGCGCGCCCGCTCAGTGGCGCTCCGCCTCCACGAGCCCCATGTCGGCGGACAGCATCAGCCGCTCGATGTCCAGCAGGATCAGCATCCGCTCGGTCTCGCCCTGCGGCAGCGACGCCAGCCCGGTGATGCAGCCCGCGTCCGTCAGCCCGCTCGCCTGCGGGGCGGCGCGAATCTGCTCGGCCGTCAGCTCCAGCACGTCGCTGACCGAATCGACCACCGCACCCACCACCCGCTGCGCCACGTTCAGGATGATCACCACCGTGAAGGCGTCGCGCCGCGCCGTGCCGAGCCCGAACTTCACCCGCAGGTCCACGATCGGCACGATCACCCCGCGCAGGTTGATCACCCCCAGCACGTGCGCCGGCGCGTTGACGATCCGCGTGACGGTGTCGAAGCCGCGGATCTCCTGCACCTTCAGGATGTCGATGCCGTATTCCTCCGCGCCGAGGCGGAACGTCAGGTACTCGCTCTTGGCGATCGGTGCGCCCGCCGTCTCGCGTCGGTCGATCACGGTCGTCAGCGCAAAGTCATTGGCACCCATGTTTCTCTCAACTCCGGCACGGATGTCCAGAATCGCCGATCGGCGGCCTCTCCGGTGAGTCGAATAGCGCAGGCGCGCTTCGGTAACTCGCGCGAATGCACTGACCCGGCGGATGCGGGCTCGCTCTGCCCGTTGCCCAGAGACGCGCAACCCGATGACGCACGCCTGCCGAGCGTCACTCCGCGCCCCTCGTCCACAGGCTCCGATCCGGCCTCGTCACTTCTCGCTCCGGCCCGGAGCCGGGGCGAGGAATCTCTGCGCATCGCTACGCCGAGACCCCACGCTTTGCCGGGGATGACCGCCTGGCGTCGTTCCGGCCCGCTGCGGCCCACTGTTTCGGTCCCACTGCGCCTTGTCAGTGCCGCCGATTCCGCCTTGTCATGCAGAGTCGACAGTCGCTCGTCATGCCGAGCCGTTGTTCCTCGTCATTCCGAGCCAAAGGCGAGGAATTTCAGCCGAGCGCGGCGCCGAGATCCCTCGCGTTGCTCGGGATGACGAACGAGCGTTGGGCATGACGAACGAGCGTTGGGCATGAAGGACGAGCGCTCGGAATGACCGTTTTGGCGTCACTCCTGCCCGCTGCGGCCCACTGTTTCGGTCCCACTGCGCCTTGTCAGTCCCGGCGATTCCGCCTTGTCATCCAGCGTCGACAGTCGCTCGTCATTCCGAGCCGTTGTTCCTCGTCATTCCGAGCCAAAGGCGAGGAATCTCAGCCAAGCG
>JBBIQI010000269.1:0-4009 GCA_037442465.1 Burkholderiales bacterium | reverse complement strand
GCTAGAACAGATCGAGCTGCGGTGTGCGCGGCGGCATGAACCGGTCGGTGCGCAGCGCAAAGCGCTCGTGCCGCAGTCCGTGTCGCGCGCAGGCTTTTTCGAAGCGCTGGCGGATCAGCTCGGCCCAGGCGCCTTCGCCTTCCATCCGGGTGCGGAACGCGGCGTCGTAATCGCGGCCGCCACGCATGTCTCGGACTCGGGCGAGCACGCGCTGCGCGCGCTCCGGATAGTGCGCGGTCAGCCACTCACGGAAAAGCGGTGCGACTTCCCACGGCAGTCGCAGCACGGTGTAGAAGGCCGCGCGCGCACCGGCATCGGCGGCGGCGGCGACGACGCGTTCCAGATCGGGTTCGGTCAGGAACGGGATGATCGGCGCGACGTTCACGCACACCGGCACGCCCGCACGGGCGAGTGTGGCGACCGTGCGCAGCCGCCGCTGCGGGCTGGGGCAGCGCGGCTCGAGCGTGCGCGCCAATTCGGGGTCGAGCGTCGTAATGCTGATGTAGACGGCGGTCAATGCGTCCGCAGCCAGCGGCGCCAGCAGGTCGAGATCGCGTTCGACGAGACTCGACTTGGTAGTGATCGCGAACGGATGCCGGGTCTCGGCCAGCACTTCAATCACCTGGCGCGTGATGCGCAGCTCGCGCTCGATCGGCTGATAGGCGTCGGTCGCGGAGCCGAGGTTGATCACGTCCGGCCGATAGCGAGGCTGTGCCAGCTCGGCGCGCAACACCTCGGCAGCGTTGCGCTTGGCGACGAGCCTGGTCTCGAAGTCGAGCCCGGGCGAGAGGTTCAGGTAGCTGTGGGTCGGCCGCGCGTAGCAGTAGATGCAGCCGTGCTCGCAGCCACGGTACGGATTGATCGAGCGGTCGAAGTAAATGTCGGGCGAGTCGTTGTAGGCGAGCAGACTGCGCGCCGTCTCGAAGCTGACCGCGGTCACCAGCGGCGGCAGCGTCTCGTCCGCTTCCTGCAGCGCCGCGTCGAGCGCAGCGCCATCGGCTTCGCGCGCAAGACGCGTGAAGCGGTGCGCGATGTTGCTGACCGCTCCGCGCCCCTTGCGCGCCCGCGCCGCGCCGCCAGCCCGCCCGGACGCGTCGCCGTCGCGGTCCGGCGGCATCGATGCCTCCTAGGCGAAATCCTTCGCCAGCGCAGCCTGCACTTCCGGTGCGATCTCGTCGACGCGCGCGGTGTAGGCGGGATGATCGACGCCGACCGCCACCGCCGCACCCTGCTTGAACGCCGCGATCATCGCCGGCGTGAACTCGAAACGCAGGAAGTGCACCGACGAGGTCTTTTCCTCGTTCTCGCGCTCGAGGTCCTCGTCGGCGATCGCATAGACTCTGTCGAAGCCGTCGACCTGCACGTAGACGCGGTCCTCGATGCCTTTGAGCCGCGCCAGTTCGCGCTGGCGCACGACCGGGTCGTCGTACTCGAGCATCATCGTCGCCTTCAGATTCGTGCCGTCGGGGATCAGCGGGTTGTAGGCATCGAGTTCGTCCTGGATGCCCGCTTCCTCGAAGGTCTTTTCGATGCGCAGCATCTCCTGGATCTGGTAGCGGATCGTCAGCTCGTCCTCGAAGATCAGCGTAAGATGCTCTCCCAGGTGCAGCGTGCGGTGTTTCTTGTGCGCGATGACCCTGGCACGAAACTCCTTGCGCTGCTTGGCATACGCCTCCAGCGTCAGCAGGCTGTCGCGGGAAATCGTCGGCATGTGCATGCTCCTGCGTCCTCTTTAAGATCGTCTCGTCTACAGCCCGTAGGCGATACGGACCAGTGTGATCGGGTGCGCGACGGTCGGTGTCTTGCCGCCGTGCGCGTCGCTGGCGAACTGCCCGATGCCCTGTTCGATGTGGTGGCCGGCGAGCTGGCAATCCGAGCTGATGTAATCGGGCTTCGCCGCGGCCATGCTCTTGAAGACGGGCTTGCCGATCTTCATCGCCATGGCGTGGAACTGCTTGCGCGTGCCCCACAGGCCGGAGTGACCCGAACACCGTTCGACCGTATTGACGTTCGTCTGCGGCAGCAGCTTCAGGAACTCCTCGGTCTTGCGGCCGATGTTCTGTACCCGCCCGTGGCACGGCACGTGATACGAAACCGTGCCCAAGGGCTGCTTGAAGTCGGACTTCAGCAAACCGTCCTTGTGGCGCGCCACCAGGTACTCGAACGGATCCCACATCGCTTCCTTGACCGCCTGCACGTCGGCATCGTCCGGAAACATCAACGGAAGTTCCTGCTTGAACATCAGCGTGCACGACGGGATCGCCGAAACGATCGCGTAGCCCTCGCGCGCGAGTTTCGCCAGTTGCGGAATGTTGATGTTCTTCAGTCGTTCGACCGCGTCGAGGTCACCGATCTCCAGCTTGGGCATGCCGCAGCACGCCTCCTTCTCGACGATCACGTGCGGAATCTCGTTGTGCTCGAGGATGCGGACGAGGTCGTGCCCGATGCCCGGCTCGTTGTAATTGACGTAGCAGGTCGAAAAGATCGCGACCTTGCCCGGCGTCTTGGCGCCGTCGCGCACGGACGCGGCGGTGTTCGAGCGCGCGGCCGAGCGAAACTTCTGCGCCGCGAACTCGGGACGCCACGCGTTGCGGTCGATGCCGAATGCGCTCTCCATCAGCGCGCGCGCGGGCTTCGTGCGGTTGATCGCGTTGACCGTCTGCGTGACGATCGGAATGCCCGCGAACATGCCGACCTTGTCGGTCGAGGTCAGGAACTTGTCGGTCGCGCGGGCCCCGTGCGTGCGGAAGTGCACCGCCTTGGCGCGCAGCATCAGGTGCGGGAAGTCGAGGTTCCACGGGTGCGGCGGCACGTACGGACACTTGGTCATGTAGCACATGTCGCACAGGTAGCACTGGTCGACGACGTCCTTGTGCTTTTCCTTCGGCACGCCGTCGACCTCGCCGGTCGGGCCGTTGTCGACCAGGTCGAACAGCGTCGGGAACGCGCCGCACAGGCTGACGCAGCGGCGGCAGCCATGGCAGATGTCGAAGACGCGCTCCAGTTCCTTGTCGAGCGCGGCCTGATCCCAGAACTCCGGACTCTTCCACGCAAGCGGGTGACGGGTGGGCGCTTCGAGGCTTCCTTCGCGGACGGTCATCGGGAACTCTTGTCAAATATTGGGCGATACGCTTCGTCGAGCGCAGCACGCCGCGCTCGACGAAGCGGGCTGCGCAGCAGCCCGCCCGACACCGCGATCGATGCGCACTCCGGACGGCGCGCCGTCCGGAGAACGTGACGTCAGTCGGTGAGCGAGTCCAGCGTCTTCTGGAACTTGTTGGCGTGCGAACGCTCGGCCTTGGCCAGCGTTTCGAACCAGTCGGCGATCTCGTCGAAACCTTCCTGGCGCGCCGTCTTGGCCATGCCCGGGTACATGTCTGTGTACTCGTGCGTCTCACCGGCGATCGCGGCCTTCAGGTTGGCCTTGGTCGGGCCGATCGGAAGCCCCGTCGCCGGATCGCCAACCTGCTCCAGATACTCCAGGTGGCCATGCGCGTGGCCCGTCTCGCCTTCGGCGGTCGAACGGAACACCGCGGCGACGTCGTTGTAACCCTCGACGTCGGCCTTCGCCGCGAAGTAGAGGTAGCGGCGGTTCGCCTGCGACTCACCGGCGAACGCGTATTTCAGGTTCTCCTCGGTCTTCGAACCTTTGAGTTGTGCCATAGCAGTCTCCTGATTGGATCCAACGGACGAAAAAGCCGATGCCGCTCGGTGCGGCGTCAAGCATGAAGAATTTACCCGCCCGCCCGCGCGCGAACCAATGGTTTGTGCCAATGGCCGGAATAGGCGATCGCTATGAATCGCCCGCATGCCGCGGCGGTGGTCGTCAGAACTGCTCGGCGTCGAGCGCGAGCACGCTGGCTGCGCCGTCGACGATGCTGTCGCGCAGCCCGGAAGCTGTGGTCAGCACGTGGTCGGCGAAGAAGCGCGCGGTGGCGATCTTCGCGCGATGAAAATCGGCGTCCGCGCCGCCGCCGGCCAGCCGCGCGGCCGCGGCGAGCGCGGCGCG
>JBBIQI010000268.1:0-4028 GCA_037442465.1 Burkholderiales bacterium | reverse complement strand
TGCATGCGGATTGCGCCGTCGAGCCGGATGACCTCGCCGTTGAGCATCACGTTCTCGATGATGTGGCGGACGAGCGCGGCAAACTCGGCCGGCCGGCCGAGCCGCTGCGGAAACGGGACCATCTTGCCGAGCGACTCCTGGACCTCGGGTGGCATGCCGAGCAGCATCGGTGTCTCGAAGATCCCCGGCGCGATCGTCATGCAGCGAATGCCCGAGCGCGACAGGTCGCGCGCGATCGGCAGCGTCATGCCGACGATGCCGCCTTTGGAGGCCGAATACGCCGCCTGGCCGATCTGGCCGTCGAACGCGGCCACCGACGCGGTGTTGATCAGCACGCCGCGTTCGCCGTCGGCCGCGGCCGCCTGTTTCGCCATCGCGTCGGCCGCCAGCCGGATCATGTTGAAGCTGCCAACGAGATTGACGTTGATCACGCGCGCAAACGAATCGAGTCGGTGCGGGCCGTCCTTGCCGACGGTCTTCTCGCCGATCGCGATGCCGGCGCAGTTGACCAGTCCGCGCAGTGGCCCCAGCGCGAGCGCAGCCGCCACCGCGGCCTTGCCGTCGGATTCGCTGGTCACGTCGCACTTGACGAAGGTCGCGTTGCCGAGCTCCTTGGCGAGCGCTTCGCCTTTGTCTGCCTGCACGTCCGCGATGACGACCCTGCCGCCGTGCGCCGCGAGCATGCGCGACGTCGCGCCCCCTAGCCCCGATGCACCGCCGGTGACGATGAACGCGTTGTTGCTGATTTCCATGGCCTCTCCGCTTCGTCGAAAGCGGGGATTCTAGAGGCCGGCCGCGCGTCAGCGCAGTGCGCAGCGCGCGTAGATCCAGAAAGATCCGCTCGCGGCGCCGGAATTGGAAAGCTTGGTGTGCAGGCGCACGAGCGGCAGGTAGCAGTCGCTGGCGTGGATGCCGCGCTCGTGCAGCCACGACTCGGTCATCGGCGAGCGGAAACCGAGCGCGTGGTGCGGGCGCTGGTAGCCGATGCCGGGCAAAGACTCTCGCGGCAGTTCCATCAACGCCATGCCCGAAGTGCGCGGCGCGAACGGACGTTTCAGCGGTGGTGTGCTGCCCGCGCCATGCGGATCGGCGTCGGCGGTGCGCTGTGTGCTCGGATCGCCGAGGTGCGGCGCGGTATAGATCGGCGGGTCGGGCAGACGTTCGGTGGCTGGCGCGGCGGCCGCTGCGAGCATCAGTGCGGCGCCGCACACGGCCGCCAACGTCGAGCCGATCGATGATCGCAATCCGGACACGGCGCGTGGACTCTACCGCGATGCGCAACGGCCGCACTATGGCCGGCACGGGCGTAATGTTCAACTCGACCGGCCGTCGGACGCGCGGCGATGCGTAGGGGGCGCGGCAGGATCAGTGAAACGAGCAGCGGGCGTACACCCACAGCGCGCCGCTTAGCGCGCCTTCGCCGGAAAGCTTGGTGCGCAGTCGCAATACCGGCGCGATGCAGGTCTGCGCATCGAGGCCTGCATCCTTCAGCCAGCCGCGCAACGCCTCCGACCGGAAGCCGAGCGCGTAGTGCGGTCGCTGGTAGCGACCCGGTACGGCGTCGCGCGGCAACTCGATCAGGCTGGCCGAGGTCCAGCGGGTCGCGCCCAGCGCGGTCAGCTCGCCGCGGCCAGTGCGCCCGGCGCCGGCTACATGACTGCCGCCAGGCACCGCAGGGCCGGCTGCGGCCTCGTAACCGTAACGCTGCGGCGGCTGCGAATCCGCAGGTGCGTTCGACTGGGCCGCAGCGAGGGGCAGCGCCAGCCATGCCTGAATGATGAGGCAGGCGATCGGCCTGCAACGCAGCGATGGTCGGCCGGGGCGCATACGCATCCGTACAGCGATGGAGACGGATTGACTATCGCGCCGACCGCGCCGTGGGGCAAGCATACGAACGCATGATCTGCGGCCTTCGGAATGCATGATTTGCCGGGTCAGGGCGGCGCAATCTTGCGCAATCGCAGGGCGCGTCTACAGTCTGTGGCGCAAGCCTTAGAGGACCGAAAGAAAGGGGTACGGCAGCGATGAGTGTGCACGGACGCGAACTGTTGACCGCGCTGCGGACTTTCGAGAAGGGCAAGATCGTTTCCGCGCGTGAAGCGGTGCAACTGATCCAGGACGGCGACACGGTTGCCACCGGCGGCTTCGTCGGCATCGGCTTTCCGGAGAACATCGCGGTTGCGCTCGAGGCGCGTTTCGTCGAAAGCGCCGGGCAGGACCCCCACGGCATCGGCCGGCCGCGCGACCTGACGCTCGTGTACGCGGCGGGGCAGGGCGACGGCAAGGAGCGCGGACTCAACCACCTGGGCCACGACGGACTCGTGCGCCGCGTGATCGGCGGCCACTGGGGGCTCGTGCCCAAGCTGCAGGCGCTCGCGGTCACCAACCGCATCGCCGCGTACAACCTGCCGCAGGGCGTCATCACGCACCTGTTCCGCGACATCGCTGCCGGCAAGCCGGGGCACCTGACGCGCATCGGCCTCGGCACTTTCGTCGACCCGCGTGTTTCGGGCGGCAAGATCAACGAACGCGCGACCGAAGATCTCGTGCAGTTGATGACGATCGGCGGCGAGGAGTACCTGCTCTACAAGGCGTTCCCGATCGACGTCGGCATCGTCCGCGGAACGACCGCCGACGTCGACGGCAACGTCACGATGGAGCGCGAGGCGCTGACGCTCGAGGCGCTCGCCATCGCGATGGCGGCGCGTAACTCGGGCGGCATCGTGATCGTGCAGGTCGAACGCATCGCCGAGCGCGGCTCGCTCAATCCGCGGCAAGTGAAGATTCCCGGCGTGCTGGTCGATTGCGTCGTCGTCGCCGAACGTCCCGAATACCACCACCAGACCTTCGCCGAGCCGTACAGCCCGGCGTTTGCGGGCGAGATCCGTGTTCCCGCATCGTTGGTGCCGCCGATGCCGATGAGCGAGCGCAAGATCATCGCGCGCCGGGCGGCGCTCGAGCTGCGTGCCAACAGCGTCGTCAACCTGGGCATCGGCATGCCCGAGGGCGTGTCGGCGGTCGCCGCCGAAGAAAAGGTCACGGATCTGCTGACGCTGACCGCCGAGCCTGGCGTGATTGGCGGCATTCCCGCGTCGGGCCTGAACTTCGGTGCGGCAGTCAACACGCAGGCGATCATCGACCAGCCGTACCAGTTCGACTTCTACGACGGCGGCGGGCTGGACCTCGCGTTTCTCGGGCTGGCGCAGGCCGACCGCGAGGGCAATCTGAACGTCAGCAAGTTCGGGCCGCGGCTGGCCGGCGCTGGCGGCTTCATCAACATCTCGCAGTCGGCGAAGAAGATCGTGTTCGTCGGCACCTTCACCGCAGGCGACCTGCAGGTGCGCATCGTCGAAGGCAAGCTCACGCTGCACAACGACAATGGGCCGAAGAAGTTCGTGCGCGAAGTCGAGCACCGCACCTTCTCCGGCGCGTACGCGATCCGGCGCGGCCAGCCGGTGCTGTACGTCACCGAGCGCTGCGTGTTCGAACTGACGCCCGAGGGCGTGGAGTTGATCGAGGTCGCCCCCGGCGTGGACGTCGAGCGCGACATCCTGGCGCGCATGGACTTCGCGCCGGTGATCCGCGGCACGCCGCGCACGATGGACGCGGCGATCTTCGCCGAAGAGCCGATGGGTCTGCGCGAACGCATGCTCTCGATACCGCTTTCATCGCGCTTCGCCTACGACGACCAGCAGAATATCCTGTTCATCAACTTCGAGCGGCTGAAGGTGGCGACGAAGGCCGACGTCGACGCGATCGAGCGCGAAGTCGATGCGCATCTGAGACCCATCGGCCACCGCGTCTACGCGATCGTCAACTATGACCACTTCGAGCTGGCGCCCGAGATCGAAGACGACTACGCCGCGATGGTCAAGGCTCTGGTCGACCGCTACTACGACGGCGTGTCGCGCTACACGACCTCGGGTTTCCTGCGCGCGAAGCTCGGCCGCGCGCTGAAGCGCCGCGGCGTGGCGCCCCACATCTACGAGTCGCCGCACGCGGCGCTCGCGCATGTGCGGGATGGGTGA
>JBBIQI010000267.1:0-4146 GCA_037442465.1 Burkholderiales bacterium | reverse complement strand
CCGGCCCCCTGCAGGCCCTGGGCGGCGGCCTGCACGAAGTCGGCCGGCCCGGCGACAAAGACGTCGCACTGCGCGAGCTCGCGCCGGGAGGCGACGAGCGCTTCGACGACCTGCCAGGCGCCGGCGACGGGCGAAGGATCGGTCAACAGACGGTGCGAAAAGTTGTCGAACGCCGCCGCCCACGCGCGGCACTGGTTGGCCAGGTAGTGGCCGTCGCTGCGGGTGGCCAACCAGTACAGATCGAACGCCTCGACCTGCTCGCCCGCCATCGCGTTCTCGAGAATGCTCTTGATCGGCGCAAACCCCGTGTCGCACGCGACCAGCACGAGCGGGCGGGCGCTGTCGGCATCCAGCACGAAGTCACCGCTCGGCCCGCGCACGCTGACCGCCATGCCCGGCCGCAGCCGACCGGCAAACAGCGCCTGCGCCAGCGGCGATGCGTCCTCGCGCGCGATGTGGAAGTGCAGGTTGCGTTCGTCGCACGGGCAACTGGCCAGCGGGGCGGTGAGCGTCGCGTCGCCGCCCGCCTCGGCGATGCCGAGCGTGACGGACTGGCCCGCGAGGAAGCGCAACCGGTTGGTGCGCGGCGTCTGCAGGTGCAGCAGCCGCGTGTCCGGCGCGAGCGCTTCGACCGCCCGCACGGTGGCCAAGATGTCCTGGGCGGGGATGTCGGCGGGGCCGCGTGCCTCGAGCGTCTCGACGGTGACGTCGCTGACCGCCGTGTGCGTGCACAACAGCACGTAGCCCTGCCGCTTCTCGACCTCGGACAGCGGGTAGTCCGAGTGCTGGATCGGCCGCACTTCGCCGCTCGCCACACGTGCCTTGCACAGCCCGCAGGTGCCGGTCCCGCAGCCGTACGCGAAGCGCATGCCGGCCTTCAGTCCCGCCTGCAGGATCGAATCGCTGCCCTCGACGAGAAACTGCCGCCCGCTGGGCAGCACGGTGACCTGCGCGGAGATGACCTGCATCACGTTCACCATCGCATCGAGCCGGTCCGCGGGTTCGGCGCCAAGCACGCGCTTCAGCCCCTGGTCCAGCATGTCCTTCAATTCGGCCAGCCGCGCATCGGTGGCGGCCAGCGCGTCCACGCGCGCCTGCGCCTGCACCAGCAGCAAGTGATAGGCCTGCGCCAGCCGGCGCAGGTCGGCCAGCTCCTGCCCCTGCGCGAACAGCCGCTGCGCCAGCACCTCCTGCGACGGCAGCATCCGTTCGCGCACACGCCGACCGAACGCCTCGTCGCGGATGTGCGCGACCTTCTCGAACAGCCCGGCGTCCTCCAGCTTCAGATGCGGAAACGCGCGCAGCAGTTCGGCCGCGTCGATCAGCCCGTCGAACGATTTCAGTTCGCCGGCACCGATCATCCGCTGCAACGCTCCACGTGGCACCCCCGCCAATTGCGCCGCACGCGCCAGATTGAGCCACTGCGACATCGTGCACTCCCAGGGGCGCCCCGGTACCGCTCGCGTCACGAGGCCGCGGCGGCCGGCACCAGCAACGTCGCACACGACACTTCGGCGATCAGCGTTTCGACCGAATCGCCGAGCTTGCCGTGCGCCGCGTGCTGCGCGGCAATCGCCACCACCTGCAGATCGGCCTGCAACGCGGCGATGCGTTCGGGCGCGATCGTCGCTGCCGAACCGACTTCCACGGTGCCGTCGGCGGCGACGCCGGCAGCGTTTGCGAGCGCGGTCGCCCGCTGCAGCAGCCCGGCGGCCTGCGTGCGCTCGCCGGCGGTCACGAGGAAGGTCAGACGCAGCCCGAATGCAGCGGCGAACGCCGCCGCAACGCCCGCGACCGGCTCGGCGCATTCGACCGCGTCGATCACCGCAAGCGCATGACGCTGCGGCGCCGTTGCCGCACGCGGCACCATCAGCACCGGACACGGCGCCTGTGCAGCCACGCGCCGCACGACGTCGCCGACGCGCAGTTTGCCAAGAAAACTGCGATGGCCGCGCCGCCGGGTGACTAGCAAGTCGGCGTGCTGCACCTGCGCCTCGGCCACGATCTCGCGCCACGGTTCGTCGCCGCGCCGAACGCGTACGTCGATCGCCACGCGCGCAGCCTGCGCGCGGCGCGCGAAATCCGCGGCGGCCTGCGCCGCTTTCGCTTCGGCCTGCGCAGCGACTTCGGGCGCGACCGCCTCGAACTCCGGATTGCTGAGCAGCGGAACCACGACGGCGAGCGGCGTGCGGAGCCGTTGCGCGAGCGCGAGCGCTGCGCGCTCGGCGCCGGCGTCGAATTCGGTCCACTGCGTGAACAGCAGCAGGCGGAGCGGCGCGCTCATCGCTCAGTGCCCGACCGCGACCAGGCCCGAGGCAGCCAGTACGAGCACGGCCACCTGCAGCACGCACAGCAGCGCAAACAGCCGATCGCCGCGCCGCAGATAGATGCCGACGACCGCGAGCAGCGGCAGCGCCGAGCATCCCGCCAGCACGGCGATGCCCAGCAGGCTCAGCATGTCGCCCTTGTGCAGCAGCGCGACCCAGTCCCAGTGGCCATGACCGCCGATATGCGCGGCCAGCTCGCGCGACGGCATCTTCCACACGCGCGGCAGCTCGTCGACCGGCACGTGCGGCGCCAGCACGCCGGCCACGTACAGCAGCGCGGCGACGACGAGCAGCGCCAGGCCGAACCAGCCGCTCCAGCGCAGCCACTCCGCGTAGCGGATCTGCTCGGGCGCAATGTGCAGCTCGTCGGCCGTCTGCGAATCCTTCGGCATCCCTCAGCCTCCGAAGCCCAGCCCGACCAGCAGCGCGCGGCCGCCGGCGAACAGCAGCATGGCGATGACGAGCTTGCGGATCAGCGCGGCTTTCAGCACCGCCAGCAGGCGCGCGCCGATCTTCGCACCGAGCATCATGCCGACCACCGACGGCGCGGCGATCACCGGCAGCACGGCACCGTTGTTCAGGTAGATCCACGCCGCCGACGAATCGACCAGCGACAGGATGAAACTCGACGAGCCGGCGGCGACTTTCAACGGCGCGCCCATCACCAGATTCAACGCCGGCACGTTGGCCCAGCCGGCGCCGAGCCCGAACATGCCGGCCAAAATGCCGATGAAGAAAAACAGCGCGAGCCCCTGCGGCGTGCGATGCGTGCGCCAGTTCACGTTGCGGCCCGTGGCGCCGTCGACGAACACGCCGTGCATGCCGAGCAGTTGCGCCAGGCGGTCGCTGTGCGGCACGTCGGGCAGTTCCGATTTGCGCGCCGTCAGCATCACCGCGACGATGCCGAGGATGGCCACGCCGAGCGCGATGCGCACGACCGACGCCGGCAGTGCCAGCCCCAGCAGCGCGCCGAGCATCGAACTGACGGAGGCCACCAATGCGAGCGGAATCGCCACGCGCATGTTCGCCAGCCCGGAGCGCAGCAGCGACGGTCCGGCCGCCAGCGCGCTGGACAGCGCCACCAGCAACCCCGCACCGCGCACGTAGTCCAGGTGGAACGGAAAGAACCCACTGACAAGCGGAACGAACAGGACGCCGCCGCCCACGCCGGCGGGCACAGCGATCATTCCTAAAAGAAAGCACACGACGAACAGCGCCAGCGGCCAGACCCACCAGGCCGTCGAGGCGGCCCCGGCGGCGAGCGGCAGCGCATGCGCCTGGGCGGCCAACGCCGTCGATTCCGCGCCCGGACAGACAACGCCTAGGCACACCAGGGACGCGAGCGCGATGCGTGATGGCAGCCGTTTCAACCCGATCGGTCCGAAAGTGAAGTTCCGCGCCGCTTCGCCCCGCCGGCAACCGCTCGGGACGGGCGCGGCGATAGTGCCATGCCCGCAGGCGCGCCACACCCGCCCTAACGCCACGGGATCGAGCGCCTACCTGTGTGGGCTGTGGTTACCCACCCAAGTGGGCAGGGCCAGCCCATGCCAAAGCGGCAATGGTGCATGCTGTGCGGAACAGCGTCCAATCCGCGCTCAGGGTTTTTCCGCTCGCAGGCTCGGCGCGCCCTCTTGGAGCCGGATTCGCACGCGTCCGCCGTGCGATGGCGCGGCGCGTGGGAGGCACGACTGCGGCGCGCACGAACGAACAAAAGGAGAGGCACCTTGCCCGCGTTGGTCAATCCCCACGGCGGCGGTCCGCTGAAGCCGCGCCTGCTCACGGGCGCAGCGCACGCCGAGGCGCTGGCGCGCGCCCGCAC
>JBBIQI010000266.1:0-4146 GCA_037442465.1 Burkholderiales bacterium | reverse complement strand
AAACGCTGCGCTGCAAACCGCGCGCCAGCGAGCGCATGGCAGCGCGCGCGCCTCGGCGCGCGCGAGGATTGAAACTCCATTCTGCTGACCAAATTCAGCTCACCCGAAGGCAGCGCGCGCGCCTCGGCGCGCGCGAGGATTGAAACATCGCCAGGACCGTTGTGCACAAGGCGATCGTGAACTGGGCCGACGACTAGGCCAACACGCAGGCCGCGCCGTCGAACTGCGCTGTTTCCGCGACGTCGACGGGCGTGAGGTCGACTTCGTTCTCACCGACAGGCAGCCCACGATCGCATTTGTCGAGGCGCAGCGGCAAGACGGACCGGTCGCGTCGGCGCTGTGCCATCTAGAGAAGCGTTTCCCACAGGTGCCGGCCTGGCAGGTACGCGCAATTACCCGCACCGGGACGGCATCCGCGTCTGCAGGCCTGGGTGCTGCTGCGCGGGCTCGTCCGACCGACGCATGTCCCGGCCGTCGCTGCCCTCGTCGCGCCGGTGCGCTTAGACTGCGAGCCGAGGGGCTCACGAGTGCGACTGACTTTCTTCGGCGCGGCCGGCGAGGTGACCGGATCGTGCCTGCGCGTCGAGGCCGACGATGTTCGTTTCATCGTCGATTGCGGAATGTTCCAGGGCGGGCGCGACGCGGCGGCAAAGAATCGTGTCGCGTACGCGCGCGACCTCGGCCGGCTCGACTTCGTGCTGCTCACCCACGCGCACATCGACCACTGCGGACTGCTGCCGCGCTTTGCTGCGGGACGCGGCGCGCCGATGGTCTTCTGCACCAAGCCCACCGCGGACCTGGTGCCGGTCATGCTGAAGGACAGCGCCTACGTGCAGGCGCGCGGCTCGAGTCCGTCGCGCGGCGGCGCGCGCGCGACGGAGCGCCCGCTGTACGCGATCGAGGACATCGACCGGCTGGCCACGCGCTTGTGCGCGGTGCCCTACGGGGTCGAGTTCCGCCCGCACCCGAACGTCGCGGTGCGGTTGCGAAGCGCCGGCCACATCGTCGGTGCCGCGTTCGCCGAGATCCGGCTGCGCGACGGCGGCCGCGAGCGCGCGCTCGTCGTCTCGGGCGATCTGGGCGAGGCGTCGCCGCTGATCGTGCGCGACCGCGACGCGCCGGGCGCGGCCGACGTGCTGGTGGTCGAATCCACCTACGGAGACCGCAACCACCGCGCGCTCGCCGACACCGAGAACGAGCTGGTCGAAGTCTTGCGCGACGTGCTGCACGAGCGGCGCGGCAACGTGATCGTGCCGGCGTTCGCGCTCGGCCGCACGCAGGAGTTCCTAGTGCTGCTGTATCGGCTGGCGCGCGAGGGCCGCGTGCGGGTGCCGCTGGTGTTCGTCGATTCGCCGCTGGCCGCGCAGGCCAGCGAGGTCACGTTCGCGCACCTGGAGGCGCTCGATGCGCTCGCGCACGAGTTCCACGTCGCCCAGCGAGCGCGCAAACTGCCGTTTACGCTGCGCTACACGGAAAGCGTGGACGACTCGATGTTCCTGAATTCGATCCGCAACGGCGCGGTGATCGTCGCCGCCAGCGGCATGTGCGAGGCCGGCCGCATCCGGCATCATCTGCGACACAACCTGCCGCGGCGCGAGTGCGCGGTGCTGTTCACCGGTTTCCAGGCCGAAGGTACGCTCGGCCGTCGCATCGTCGACGGCGCGCGTTCGGTGCGGCTGTTCGGCGAAACGATCCCGGTGCACGCGAGCGTGCACACGCTCGGCGGCCTGTCGGCGCACGCCGGACAGGACTCGCTGATGGCATGGTTGCGCGCGGTGCCGCGCAAGCCGAAGGCCACCTTCGTCGCACATGGCGAGCCCGAGGCCGCGCACGCGCTGTCCGCGCGCATCGCGCGCGAATTGAAGTGGAACCCGACGGTGGCCGCGCCGGAGAGTCGTTATGACGTCTGAGTCCGCACCCACCGCACCGGCCGCGCTGACCGCACGCAAGGTCGGCATCGACACCTACCGTGAGAACGTCGTGTACCTGCGGCGCGACTGCCCCGTGTACCGCGCCGAGGGCTTCCAGGCGCTGTCGAAGGTCGAGGTGCAGGCCAACGGCCGGACGATCATGGCGGTGCTCAACGTCGTCGACGACGCGCGGCTGATCGGAGAGCGCGAACTCGGGCTGTCGGCGGAGGCGTTCGCGCAGCTCGGTGCGGCCGAGGGCGAGCCGGTGCACATCGCGCACGCCGAACCGCCGCCGTCGATCTCGGCGCTGAAACGCAAGATCGGCGGCGAGCGGCTCACGCGCGACGAACTGCATGCGGTCGTGCGCGACATCGCGGCGCACCGCTACTCGAAGATCGAGCTGGCGGCCTTCGTCGTCGCGACCAACCAGTTCGAGCTCGATCGCGACGAGGTGCTGTTTCTCACCGAGGCGATGGTCGCGGTCGGCCGCAGGCTCGACTGGAAGGAGCGCCCGGTCGTCGACAAACACTGCATCGGCGGCATTCCGGGCAATCGCACGTCGATGCTGGTCGTGCCGATCGTCGCCGCGCACGGCATGTTGATGCCCAAGACTTCCAGCCGCGCGATCACCTCGCCCGCCGGCACCGCCGACACGATGGAGTGCCTGGCCCAGGTCGAGCTGCCTTTCGAGCGGCTCGGCGAGATCGTGCGCAAGGTGCGCGGTTGTCTCGCGTGGGGCGGGCGGGCGGAGTTGTCGCCGGCCGACGACGTGCTGATCTCGGTGTCGCGACCGTTGGCGATCGACTCGCCGGGTCAGATGGTCGCGTCGATCCTGTCCAAGAAGATCGCCGCCGGCTCCACGCATCTGGTGCTGGACATCCCGCTCGGGCCGACCGCAAAGGTCCGCCACATGGACGACGCGCAGCGGCTGAAGAAGCTGTTCGAGTACGTCGCGCACCGCGTGGGGCTGGCGCTCGACGCGGTGATCACCGACGGCCGCCAGCCGGTCGGCCGCGGCATCGGCCCGGTACTCGAGGCGCGCGACGTGATGCAGGTACTGAACAACGATCCGGCGGCGCCGAGCGACCTGCGCGTCAAGGCGCTGCGGCTGGCGGGTCGAGTGCTGGAGTTCGATCCCGATCTGCGCGGCGGCGACGGCTTCGCGGTGGCGCGCGACATCCTCGATTCGGGCCGGGCACTGGCCAAGATGAACGAGATCCTCGACGCGCAGGGCCGGCGTGCCGAACTGCCGCCGCTGGCGCGCCTGACGCACGAAGTCACCGCACCGGACGACGGCGTGGTCATCGGCATCGACAACGAGCGGCTCGCACGCATCGCGCGGCTGGCGGGCGCGCCGAAGATCAAGGGCGCCGGCGTCGACCTGCTGCGCAAGCTCGGTGAAAAAGTCGCACGCGGCGAGCCGCTTTATCGCGTTTACGCGGGCAGCGCCTCCGAGCTGCAATTCGCGCGCCAGGTTGCCGCGCGCGCCACGGGATACTCGATCGGCACGCCCGACCAGGTACCCAAAGTCTTCGTGGAGTTTTGATGCTGCTGCTGGCGTTCGACGACGAAGCGGCCTTCGCGCAGGCGCTCGCCGCGGCGGCCGCAGCCGAGCGGGCGGCGATCAGGCGGCACCGATTCCCGGACGGAGAACTGAAGCTCACGCTGCCGGCACGACTGCCGGCGCGGGTCGCGCTGCTGCGTACGCTGAACCATCCGAACGAAAAGCTCGTCGAACTGCTGCTCGCCGCGCGCACGGCGCGCGCGCTTGGCGCCGAACACCTGACGCTCGTCGCCCCGTACCTCGCCTACATGCGGCAGGACATGGCGTTCGCGGCGGGCGAGGCCGTCAGCCAGAAGATCGTCGGCGGCTTTCTCGCGGGGCTGTTCGATGCCGTGATCACGGTCGACCCGCACCTGCACCGTACCGCAACGCTGGCACAGGCGGTGCCGGCGCGCACGGCGATCGCGCTGTCGGCAGCACCGTTGATCGGCCGTTTCATCGCGCAGCAGGGCCTGCGCCCGTTGCTCATCGGCCCCGACGGCGAGTCTGCGCAATGGGTCGCGCAGGCGGCTGCGGCCGGCGGCTTCGAACACGCGGTCGGCCGCAAGCTGCGGCGCGGCGACCGCGACGTCGACATCGAGTTGCCGGCGGTCGATGTGCGCGGTCGCCACGTCGTGCTCATCGACGATGTCGCCAGCACCGGCCGCACGCTTGCGAGCGCGGCCGCGGCGC
>JBBIQI010000265.1:1422-4184 GCA_037442465.1 Burkholderiales bacterium | reverse complement strand
TAAGAGCCGCGAATCGACCACCGAGACACAGGGTGCACAGTGAAGAGCGCGAGTCTTGGTCCTGCGTTTCCCTCGCTGACGCCAACCGCCGAGCCGCACCAATGACCGGACGAAACAGATGATTCCCGAGATCGGACACTTTGCGTTGATCCTCGCGCTGCTGCTGGCGCTCGTGCAGGGGACGCTGCCGCTGGCCGGCGCGCACAAGGGCGTGCGCGAATGGATGGCGGTCGCTCGGCCGGCGGCGCGCGGCCAGTTCGTCTTCGTGCTGACCGCGTGGCTGTGCCTGGTGTGGTCGTTCGTGAACAACGACTTCACGGTGCTCAACGTCGCGACCAACTCGAACACGCTGCTGCCGCTGCCGTACAAGATCGCCGCGTCCTGGGGTTCGCACGAAGGTTCGCTGCTGCTGTGGGTGCTGATGCTGACCGTCTGGGGGGTGGCGGTCAGCGTGTTCAGCCGGCATCTGACCGAGGAGATGGCCGCGCGCGTGCTCGGCGTGATGGGGCTGGTCGGTGTGGGCTTCCTGCTGTTCATGCTGCTGACCTCGAACCCGTTCGATCGGCTGTTCCCGGCCGCGCAGGAAGGCCGCGATCTGAACCCGCTGCTGCAGGACCCGGGCATGGTGTTCCACCCGCCGCTGCTGTACATGGGTTACGTCGGCTTTTCGGTCGCGTTCGCGTTCGCCATCGCCGCGCTGCTCGGCGGCAAGCTCGACGCCGCGTGGGCGCGCTGGTCGCGCCCGTGGACGACGGTCGCGTGGTGCTTCCTGACGCTCGGTATCGCGCTCGGCTCCTGGTGGGCGTACTACGAGCTGGGCTGGGGCGGCTGGTGGTTCTGGGATCCGGTGGAAAACGCCTCGTTCATGCCGTGGCTGGTCGGCACCGCGCTGATCCATTCGCTCGCGGTGACCGAAAAGCGCGGCACCTTCAAGGCCTGGACCGTGCTGCTGGCGATTTTTGCGTTCTCGCTGTCGCTGCTCGGCACGTTCCTGGTGCGCTCGGGCGTGCTGACCAGCGTGCACGCCTTCGCGACCGATCCGCAGCGCGGCGTGTTCATCCTGCTGTTCCTGGTGCTGGTGACCGGCTCGTCGCTGGCGCTGTTCGCGCTGCGCGCATCGAAGGTGGGACTTGGCGACCGCTTCGACGCCGTGTCGCGCGAGTCGCTGCTGCTCGCCAACAACGTGCTGCTGGCGGTCGCCTGCGGCGCGGTGCTGCTCGGCACGCTGTATCCGCTGTTCCTCGACGCGCTCGGGCTGGGCAAGATCTCGGTCGGCCCGCCGTACTTCGACACCGTGTTCGTGCCGATCATGGCGCCGCTCGTGTTCCTGATGGGCGTCGGGCCGATCGCGCGCTGGAAGCAGGCGCCGCTGCCGGATCTGTGGGTGCGGCTGCGCTGGGCCCTGATGGTGTCGCTCGTGCTCGGGCTCGTGCTGCCTTTCCTCGGCAATATTGAGGACGGGCTGCCGTGGTCGCCGCTGTCGGCGTTCGGCTACTGGCTCGCCGCCTGGGTCGCGCTGGCGACGGTCGAAGTGATCCGCTACCAGATCCGCAATCAGCAGGGTTCGGTGCTCGCGCGGCTGGCGCGGCAGCCGCGCGGCTGGTGGGGCATGGTGCTCGCGCACCTGGGCGTGGCGGTGTTCATCGTCGGTGTGACCTCGGTGCGCAGCTTCCAGGTCGAGCGCGACGTGAAAATGGCGCCCGGCGACACCGTCGCGGTGCACGGCTACACGTTCCGCTTCGACGGCGTGGGCGAGCGCACGGGGCCGAACTACAGCGCGGCGCGCGGCACGGTCACGCTGTTGAAGAACGGCAAGCCGGTCGACGTGCTCTTCCCCGAGAAACGGATCTACTTCGCGCAGTCGCAGATGCCGATGACCGAGGCGTCGATCCGCACCGGCATCACCGGCGACGTCTACGTCTCGCTCGGCGAGCCGGTCGGCAACGACGGCAGCTGGACCGTGCGCGTGTACTACAAACCATTCGTGACCTGGATCTGGGGCGGCTGCGTGCTGATGGCCATCGGCGGCTTCGTCGCGATGTCCGACCGCCGCTACCGTGCGCTCGCGCGTCGCGACGAACTCGCGGCCGGACTCAAGCCTGCGGCGGCGTGATGCGACCCGACGATCGGTTCGACCGGCGCGACACGGAGATCACCGTGAGAAGCGCAGCAGGCATGCCGTCAGACGACCGTACGGCCCGCGTGCAGCGGGGTCCGGGCCCGCGCGGGCGCTCTGTGTGCTCGCCGTCCCGCCGGTAGAACCCGTCCATGAAGCGAATCGTCCTTTTCCTGATACCGCTGATCGGCTTCGTCGTGCTGGCGGCGTTCCTGCTGCGCGGGCTGTGGCTGAATCCGCGCGAGGTGCCTTCGCCGCTGATCGGCAAGCCGGCGCCGATGTTCGAGCGGCCCAAGCTGCATGCGCCGGAAGCCGCGTTCGCGAGCAAGGACATGGCCGGTCAGGTGTGGATCTTCAACGTCTGGGCGTCGTGGTGCACGCCGTGCCGGCAGGAGCATCCGCTGTGGAACGAGGTCGCGGCGAAGAAGCTCGTGCCGATCGTCGGCATGAACTACAAGGACCAGCCCGAGGCCGCCAAGCGCTGGCTCGCCGAACTCGGTGATCCGTACGCGGTGACGGTGGTCGATCGCGATGGCAGGCTGGGCATCGACTTCGGCGTCTACGGCGTGCCCGAGACCTTCGTGATCGACAAGCAGGGCGTGATCCGTTACAAGCACATCGGCCCGATCACGGCAGAAGCGCTGGA
>JBBIQI010000265.1:0-1322 GCA_037442465.1 Burkholderiales bacterium | reverse complement strand
TCGATCGCCGAGTCCAACGCCGAGCTGGCGCAGGACTTGCGCCGCCAGGTCCGCGAGCAGATCGCCGCGGGCCGCTCGGACGCCGAGATCATCGAGTTCATGACCTCGCGCTACGGCGACTTCGTGCTGTACCGGCCGCCGCTGAAGGCGACCACCGCGCTGTTGTGGGGCGGGCCGGCCGTGCTGCTGGCCATTGGCATCATCGTGCTGGTGCGCATCATCCGGGGCCGACGCAGCGCAGCCGTCGAAACGCCGCTGACGCCCGAGCAGCGCGCACGTGCCGAGCAGTTGCTCGGCGCCGCGGCCGGCGGCCAGGGCGCCGGCAACGGACGAATCAAGCAATGAGGGCCGTGTCGGCGCGCGCTGGAGGCGATGGCGTGAGCGGACGCACAACGCATCGAATCGAGATCAGGTGACCACCTTTGTCTTCATTGCCGCGATCCTGGTCGCGGTCGGACTGGCCTGGCTGCTGCCGCCGCTGCTGCGGCGGCAGTCCGGAGCACTCGCGGTCGAACGCGCCGCCGCCAACCTCGGCATCCTCAAGGACCAGCTTGCCGAACTGGAGGCCGAGCGCGCGCGCGGCGCGGTGTCGGCCGAGCAGTACGCGGAAACCAAAGCGGAACTCGAACGGCGCGTGCTCGACGAAGTCGCCGCGGAAACCGCGGCCGCGCCGGCCGCGGCGTCGCGCAGCGGCCGCACGACCGCGCTCGTCATCGCGCTCGTCGTGCCGATCGCCGCCGGCGTGATCTACTGGCAGCGCGGCGATCTGGCAGCGTTCGACCCGGCGCTGCAACAGGCGATGAGCGCCGGTTCGCCGCACAACATGTCGCCGCAGGAAGTCGAGCGCATCGTCGAGCAGCTCGCCGAGCGGCTGAAGCGGGAGCCCGACAACGCCGACGGCTGGCTCACGCTGGCGCGCACCTACTACGTGCTGCGGCGTTTCCCGGAGGCGGTGCAGGCGTACGAGCAGCTCGTCAAGATCGTGCCCGACGACGCCGGCGTGCTCGCCGACTACGCCGATGCGCTGGCGATGGCGCGCGGCCGCACGATCGCGGGCGAACCGCTGGCGTTGGTGAAAAAGGCGCTCGCGCTCGATCCGAACCATTGGAAGGCGCTCGCGATGGCGGGCACCGAGGCGTTCGACCGCCAGGACTACAAGACCGCGGTCGAGTACTGGGAACGCTTGCGCAACTCGGTTCCCGCGGACTCGGAGATCGCCAAGTCGATCGCCGCGAGCATCGCCGAGGCGCGCGAGCTCGGCGGCCTGAAGCCGGCGCCCGTGGCGGCCGCGCCGCAGACGCGACCCGCCGCGCCGGCCGCGC
>JBBIQI010000264.1:0-4186 GCA_037442465.1 Burkholderiales bacterium | reverse complement strand
CGCTCGGTCAATCTGCTGGAAGAGGGCGTCGACGTCGGCGTGCGCATCGGCGAGCTCGCCGACTCGACCATGCGCGCGCTGCGCGTGGGCAGCGTTCGCATCGTCGCGTGCGCTGCGCCCGACTATCTGAAGCGGCACGGTACGCCGCACACGCCGCAGGATCTGACGACGCACTCGACGATCGCTTCGGTGGCTGGCAGCGGCGCGATTCACTGGCGCTTCGACACCGGCGACGGACTGCGGCCGGTGCGCGTGCGCCCGCGGCTGACGGTGACCACCAACGACGCGGCCATCGAAGCGGCGCTGCGCGGTTTCGGCATCACGCGGCTGCTGTCGTATCAGGTGGCGTCGCTGCTCGCGGCGCGCAAGCTCAAGCGGGTGCTGGAGCGTTTCGAACCGCCGCCATGGCCGGTGCACATCGTGCACCGCGAAGGCCGATTCGCTTCGGCCAAGGTGCGCGCTTTCGTCGACCTGATGGCACAGCGGCTGCGTGCCGACCCGGCGCTCGCGTGAGCGACTCGATCCGCTGCGCGCGCGGCGGGCGCGCTGTAAGAACGCGGGCCGATCGCCGACCCTGACCGCAGGGCCGCGCCGCACGGGGCGGATGTGGCTGTACGCGCGAAAGAGGGGAATCCCATGGGTCGGTGGAGTCGCAAAGCGGCGCCCGTCGCGGGCGCGATCGTTCTGGCCGCTGCCGCCGGCAGCGCCGGTGCGGCCGGTTTCCAGTTGTTCGAGCAGAACGCCAGCGGGCTCGGCAACGCGTTTGCCGGCCAGGCCGCGGCGGCGCAGGACGCCAGCACGATCTACTTCAACCCGGCGGGCCTGACGCGGCTTGGCGGCGTGCAGGCGGTCGCCGCGCTGCACCTGATCAAGCCGCAGGTCGAGTTCGCAAACAGCGCATCGTGCTCGCCGTTTCTCGGTGCGGGCGCAGGCTCGAGCGGCTGTCCGCTGGGGCCGAATGGCAACCTCGGGCACGCGTTCGGCGGCAACGGCGGCGACGCCGGCGATCTGGCGGTCGTGCCGAACTTTTATGCGTCGTGGGAGACGCTGCCGAACCGCCTGTGGCTCGGACTGGGCATCAACGTCCCGTTCGGTCTGAAGACCGAATGGGAAGCGAACTGGATCGGCCGCTTTCATGCGATCAAGTCAGAAGTGAAAACGATCGACGTCAACCCGACGCTGGCGTGGAAGGTCAACGACGTCGTGTCGCTGGGCGGCGGCATCAGCGTGCGGCGGCTGTCGGCCGAACTGAGCAACGCCGTCAGCTACCGCGCGGTGGCACTGGCCAGCGGCAACGCGGGGCTGATCGGTGCGACGCCCGCGGGCGCCGAAGGCGTGGCGGTGGTCGAGGGCGATGACGTCGGCTGGGGCTGGAACCTGGGGGTGACGATCGACTTCACGCCGAGCACCCGGGTCGGCATTTCGTACCGCTCGAAGATCGATTACACGATCGACGGCGACGTGCGTTTTGGCGATCGCCCGGCCGCGCTGGGCGTCGTGCCGCAGTTGGCCGACGGCAGCGTGACCGCCGAGATCGAACTGCCGCCCACGTTCTCCATCGCACTGGCGCAGCAACTCGGCGCGCGGCTGCAACTGCTGGCCGACTGGACGTGGACCGGATGGGACTCGATCCAGGACCTGACCATCGTGCGCGCGAGCGGGCCGCTCGCCGGCCAGACGCTGACCAGCACGCCGCTGCGCTTCGACAACAGTTGGCGCGCCGGGCTCCGACTGAACTGGCAGGTGAACCCCGGCTGGACGCTGCGCGCCGGCGTGGCGCACGACAAGACACCCGTGCAGGATGCATACCGCACGCCGCGGCTGCCCGGCGCCGATCGCACGTGGCTCGCGCTGGGTGCGCAGTGGGCATTCGCCCCCAACGCCGTGCTGGATGTCGGTTACGTGCACATCTTCGCGCGCGACGTATCGAGCGCGCTGCCGAATCAGGAGACGGCGACTTCGGCGCCGCGCGGCAGCCTGGTCGGCACGTACGACGCCGACGTCAACATCGTCAGCGCGCAGTTGCGCTGGCGCTTCTGAGGCGCACGCGGCCTGCGGTCGCCGTCGCCGCCGCCTTTGGCTCACAATGCGCGGCAGCGCGGCCAAGGAGCGAACGATGAGCACGAAAATCGAAGGCATACGCGCCTGCGTGTTCGACGCCTACGGCACGCTGTTCGACTTCGCCTCCGCCGCGGCGCGCTGCCGCGACGAGCTCGGCGACCGCGTCAACGCGCTGACGGCGTTGTGGCGCGACAAGCAGTTGCAATACACCTGGCTGCGCGCGCTGCAAGACCGGCACGCCGACTTCTGGCAGGTGACCGGCGATGCGCTCGACTACGCGCTCGACACGCTCGGCCTGGCGTCGCCGGCCTTGCGCGCGCGGCTGATGAACCTGTACCTGACGCTGGAAGCGTTTCCCGAAGTTCCCGCGACGCTGCGCGAGTTGAAGTCGCGCGGACTGGTCACGGCGATCCTTTCGAACGGCACGCCGGCGATGCTGTCGGCCGCGGTCAGCGCCGCCGGGCTGAGCGGGGTGCTCGACGCCGTGCTGTCGGTCGAGGAGGTCGGCGTCTACAAGCCGCACCGGCGCGTGTATCAGCTCGCCGTCGATCGGCTTGGCGTTCCCGCGGCGGCGATCGCTTTCCAGTCGTCGAACGCGTGGGACGCGTACGCCGCGTCCGCCTTCGGCATGCGCGTCGTCTGGTGCAACCGCTACGGGCAGCGCGCGGAGCGGCTGCCCGGAAGTCCCGACGCGGTGGTGACTTCGCTCGCCGAACTGCCTGCGTTGCTCGGCTAAGCGGCAGCCCACTTACCCGGCGCAGCAGGAAAGCTGCTTGACGTCGCGCGTGAACGTTTGCGCCGCGAGCTTCAGCCCCTCGACCATCGTCAGGTAGGGGAACAGCGCGTCGGCGAGATCGCCCACCGTCATGCGCTGCGCGATCGCCACCGCCGCGGTCTGGATCAGCTCGCCCGCTTCGGCCGCCACGGCCTGCACGCCGAGCAGCCGCCCGCTGCCGGACTCGGCGACGACCTTGATGAAGCCGCGGGTGTCGAAATTGGCGAGCGCACGCGGCACATGGTCCAGCGTCAGCACCCGGCTTTCGGTCGCGATGCCCTGCCGCCGCGCCTCGGCCTCCGACAGCCCGACGGTGGCCACCTGCGGATCGGTGAATACGACCGCCGGCATCGCCGACAGATCCAACGCCGCCTCGCCGCCGGTCATGTTGATCGCGGCGCGCGTGCCGGCGGCGGCGGCCACGTAGACGAATTGCGGCAGATCGGTGCAGTCGCCGGCGGCGTAGATGTGTTCGGCGCTGGTGCGCAGATGCGCGTCGACGCGAATCGCGCCGTGCGCGTCGAGTGCGACGCCGGCGCGCGCTAGGTCCAGCGCGGCCGTGTTCGGCACGCGCCCGGCGGCGACCAGCAGCCGCTCGGCGCGGATCGCGCCCGAAGCCAGCGCGAGCGTGAACTCGCCGTCCGCGTACGCGACGCGCTGCGCCTGGGTGTGCTCGCGCACGTCGATGCCTTCGGCGCGAAAGGCGGCGGCAACGGCGGCTCCGATGGCCGGGTCCTCGTCGGCGAACAGCGCGCGCCGGGCAAGGACGGTCACGCGGCTGCCGAGCCGCGCGTACGCCTGCGCCAGTTCGGCCGCCACCGCCGAGGCGCCGATGATCGCCAGCCGCGGCGGTATGTGCTCGGCGGCCAGCGCTTCGGTCGACGTCCAGAACGGCGTGCCGGCCAGCCCCGGAATCGGCGGCACCGCGGGGCTGGCGCCGGTGGCGATCAGGCAACGATCGAACGCCACGCGCTCGACCGCGCCGTCGGACCGGCGCACCTCCAGCGTGTGGGCATCAAGGAAGCGCGCTTCGCCGCGGAGCACGGTGATCGCCGCCTGCTGTGCCAGGATGTCTTCGTACTTGGCGCGTCGCAGCGCTTCGACCAGGCCTTGTTGCTGCGCCAGCAGCTTGGGCCGGTCGATCGTCGGCGCCGCCGCCGCGATCGCACCGTCGAACGCGCTCGCCCGCCGCAGGTGCGCCACGTGCGCGGCGCGCAGCAGCACTTTGGACGGCACGCAGCCGACGTTCACGCACGTGCCGCCGATCGTGCCGCGCTCGATCAGCGTGACGCGCGCGCCGCGTTCGGCGGCTTTCAACGCAGCCGCCATCGCCGCGCCGCCGCTGCCGAT
>JBBIQI010000263.1:0-4200 GCA_037442465.1 Burkholderiales bacterium | reverse complement strand
ATTCCTCGCCTGCGGCTCGGAATGACAAGGGTCACTGGCTCGGAATGACGAGGTTGGTGGGCTCGAAATGACGTGCGTGGTGTGCTCGAAATAACGCGCGTCGTGCGCTCGGAGTAACGCGAGTCGCGTGCTCGGAATAACGCGAGCCGTGTGCTCGGAAATAGCGCGAGTGGTGGGCTCAGAATGATGCGAGTGGCGCGCTCGGTATGAAGAGCATTGCGAGCCCGCACTGACAAGTGTCGCAGGCTTTAATCGGCGCCGGTGCTGGCCCGACGGGCCGGTCGGTCGGCGCGTTCCTCGAGGTTCACGATTCAAAACCGTGCCGGGCCCGCAAGCCGTATGTGAGCTCGATCACGCAGCCCGTTGCTGGCTTTTCGGCGTGCGGATAGCCTTTGGCGCTAACCGACCGCGGCGGCCGCGCCGTCTGTCTCAACCACCCAAAGGAAGCACGATGAAGCTTCGCCTCGCCCTCGCCGTCTGCGCGCTCGCCGCGTGCGCCGCCGGTCCGCTCGCCGCACAGCCGATGTTGATGTCGCCCGAGTGGGCGCGAGCCGCCTGCGAGGCATGGAACAAGGACGCCGTGCTGACCGACCAGCTCGTCGAGACCGGCTGGGTGAAGAACGACAAGGGGCGCGGTTTCAAGGTGGTGCACGTGTTCCGCAAGGACTGCGGCGCGGCGCCGACTGCGGAACTGCGCATCGCGCTGAAGGACGAAAAGGCGCTATGCGTGTACGGCGGCAAGGTCGAGACCGCGCAGCTCGAGCGCAGCGCCGACTACGTGATGAGTGCGGACACCGCGCGCTGGGTCGAGATGGGCCGCGGCGACTATGGCCCGATGCGCGCGTTGATATTCGGGCGGCTGGAGTTCGTCGGCCCGAAGATGGAAGCCATGGGCAACATGGGGCCGTTCGAGAACTTTCTGCTGCTGGTCGGCAAGGTGCCGGGCAGCACGCAAGGCTGCCCGGCAAGCTGATTCGCCGCGAGCCGTACGCCGCGAGCCATGCGCCGCGGGCGAGCGGCCCGGTACGTGGGTCGGCACGGATTCCGGGGCGCCGACCCTACGGCACCAGCACGCTCGATCCCGTCGTCTTGCGGCCGGCCAGATCGCGGTGCGCCTGCGCGGCGTCGGCCAGCGCGTAGCGCTGATCGATCTCGACCATGATCTTGCCGCACACCATCAGATCGAACAGCTCGGCGGCCGCCGCCTCCAGCTTGGCGCGCGGCGTGATGTGATGCATCAGCGTCGGCCGCGTGACGAACAGCGATCCCTTCTGCGCCAGGATACCTAGGCTGACACCCGTCACCGCGCCCGAGGCGTTGCCGAAACTCACCATCAGGCTGCGCGGCTGCAGGCAGTCGAGCGAGCCCTCCCACGTGTCCTTGCCCACGCCGTCGTACACGACCGGGACCTTTTCGCCTTTCGTCAGCTCCTTGACGCGCTCGACGAAGTTCTCCTTCGTGTAGTCGATCGTCGCCCACGCGCCGTGCTTTTTCGCGAGCGCGGCTTTCTCGGGCGAGGACACGGTGCCGATCAGCTTCACGCCCAGCGCCCGCGCCCACTGGCAGGCGATCAAGCCGACGCCGCCGGCGGCCGCGTGGAACAGGATCGTCTCGTGGCCCTGCAGCCGGTAGGTCTGGCGGAATAGATACTGGACCGTCAGCCCCTTGAGCATGGCCGCCGCGGCGTCCTCGAACGAGATCCTCTTCGGCAGCTTCACGACCATCGACGCCGGCATCACGTGCGCCTCGGCATAAGCCCCGAGCCGTCCCTGGCAGTAGCCGACGCGGTCGCCCTCTTTCAGGAAATCGACGTTGCTGCCCACGGCGTCGACGATGCCCGCGGCCTCGAAACCGATGCCGTGCGGCAGCGGCGACTGGTACAACCCCGTGCGGTAGTAGATGTCGATGAAGTTCAGCCCGATCGCGTGGTTGCGGATGCGGACTTCGTCGGAACCGGGATCGGGAACGTCGACCTCGACGAGTTCGAGGACCTCGGGACCACCGTGTTGCAGCATGCGTATCGCTTTGGCTTTCATCGTCGTTTCCCTTCAAGTATCAGTCGGCGGACGCCGCCCGCGTGCGCGGCGCGCCCTTGCGTGACAACACGAACACTCCGGCGAGCACGAGCGCGGTGCCGGCCACTTGCCAGGCCGAGATCGCTTCGCCGAGAAACAGGTAACCGAGCAGAATCGTCGCCACCGGCCCGACGGTGCCCGCGAGCGCGGCGTTGCCGGCGCCGATTCGCGCGACCGCCAGCATCGTCGCGAACACCGGGATCACCGTCGAAAACACCGCGTTGGCCGCCGACAGCCAGTACACCGGCACCGGCTGCGCCAGGCTCGCCAGCGGGTTGACGAGCAGAAACTGCACGATGCACGCCGCCGACGCAACGCACATCGCGTACGCGACGAGGCGGATGGGGCCGACGCGGCGGACGAGCTCGCCGGACAAGACGAGATACAACGCGTAGCAGACGGCCGAGCCGAACACCAGCAGCGCCCCGAGCGCTACGCCGCCGCCGGCGAAGGACACGTCGTGCCAGAAGGCGAGCACGATGCCGCCGTACGACAGCGCCAGCGCGAGCGCATCCAGCCGCGTGATCGCCCTGCGCAACCAGATCGCCGAGATCAGCAACACAATCGTCGGCGTCAGGTACAGGATCAGACGCTCGAGCGCCGCGCTGATGTACTGCAGACCGAGAAAGTCGAGAAAGCTCGCCGCGTAATAGCCGAGCAGCCCGATCGCGACGAGCCGGGCGTGCTCGCCGGCGGCAAGCCGCGGCGCACCGCGCGAAGCGAACCACAACGCGAACGCGAAGAACGGCACCGAAAACGCCATTCGCAACGCGATCAGCGTGACCGCATCGACGCCATAGCGGTAGGACAGCTTGACCAGGATCGCCTTCGCCGAAAACAGCACGGCGCCGGCGAGCGCCAGCAGCAGACCCGTCGTGAACGCGCCGGCGGCGGGTGCAGCGTGAGACGTCGGCGCGGTGCTGGACACGCGCGGATTCTAGCGGCGCGGCCGTGCCGAACCCGAAACGCGGGCGGCATCGCGGCACCGACGCTCGTCTGCCGAGCGCTTGCACTGCTACGGGTGGCCGTGCAGGCCGGCTCGCCGACGCGCGCGGCGATCGTTTTCGCCGGCTCGCAGCAGGCCGCCAACGGCCGGACAGACCGGAATTTCGACGGTAATTCGCGGAGTTTGCCAGGGGGTCGGTGCGATAATCGCACGCGCATGACGCCGACCGAACTCGCCACCCTGCCGACCGAGCCGTCGGCCACGCTCACGAGCGTGCCGCGGTTGATCGGGCGCTTTTCGATCCGCGGCGAGATCGGACGCGGCTCCAACGGCGTCGTGTACGCGGCGCATGATCCGGTGCTCGGCCGCGAGGTGGCGATCAAGGCAATCCCGCTCACCGACGACGCGTTCTTCCGCCAGCAGATCGAGGCCAACTTCCTGAACGAGGCTAAGGCCGCTGGCGGGCTGAACCACCCGCACATCGTCACGGTGTTCGACGCCGGCCGCACCGACGAGCTGGCCTACATCGCGATGGAGCGGCTGCACGGACGCGACCTGCACGAGTTCATCGCCGCGGGCGACAAGATGTCGCCGCGCCAGGCCGCGCAACTGATGGCGCGCGTGGCCGATGCCGCGCACTACGCGCACAAGCGCGGGCTGGTCCACCGAGACATCAAGCCGAGCAACATCTTTCTGCTGCGCGACACCAAGCCGAAGGTGCTCGACTTCGGCGTGGCCATCGCGATGGTCACCGCCGGCGACGCCGAGCACAAACGGCAGTTGATCGGCACGCCGAACTACATGTCCCCCGAACAGGCGCTCGGCAAGAAGATCGACGCGCGCAGCGACGTGTTCTCGATCGGCACGATCCTGTACGAGCTGCTCGCGCACCGGCGCGCCTTCGAAGGCAAGACGATCGAGGAAACGCTCGCGCTGGTCGTGACCTGCAAGCCGACACCGCTCGCGGAGCTGCGGCCCGAACTGCCGCGCGCGCTGATCGACGTCGTCGAGCGCGCACTCGCCAAGGAGCCCGACGATCGCTACCAGACCGCGGGCGAGCTGCGCAACGCGCTGGCGGTGTTCGCCGGCCAGCGGCCGGCACCGACCACGCGCGGCCGCGGCACGGCGCCGCGGCCGGCCTCGTTCTCGAACACCGGGTCGCTCCAGAACGCGGCGACG
>JBBIQI010000262.1:0-4203 GCA_037442465.1 Burkholderiales bacterium | reverse complement strand
CATTTCGAGCCCAAGTTCCTCGTCATTCCGAACCCACGGTCTTCGTCATTCCGAGCCGAAGGCGAGGAATCTCGCCCCCTCGCTGCGCCGAGATCCCTCGCTGCGCTCGGGATGACAACCTCGGCGCTTCGGACGGTACCGTCGGCGTTCGGGGTCGTCGCGTCGGCGCTTGGGTCGACGCCGGCGCGGCATTTCGAAGCCTGCACCTCGCGGCAGCGCGATATGAGCTGGTCGATCGCGGCTGCACCCGGTGGGTGAGCGCAATCGAAGCCGCAAACCCCGGTCACACAACGCACTTGCGCGAAACTGTATCGGTGGACTGCCGGAGTCAGGTTCAGAGCCTCTTCTCCGTGCCTCTGTGCCTCTGACGTGAATTCGTCGGCCTTCGAGGGTCGTGTTGTCACCACGGAGGACGCAGAGAAAGACAAGCGCTTTCCTGCGCCTTCTCCGTGTCGAGTCGGCAGCGCCGGGCGCGGCGCTCAGCGCGGCGCGGAAGAGCAGTGGCCGCCGCGGCCGCTCGGTTCGTGGCCGAGCGCCCACGGCGGCGGTTCGGCGAAAAAGTCGTGCGGCGTCGGCGCCGCGGCGTAGTCGAGCACGACCAGCCCGAGCAGCAGCGCCCAGAACAGCGCGATCCAGAGTGCGCGCCGCCCTGTCATCCCTTCAGCCCGAGCTTGTCGCGCAGCCGCACGCCGACGGCCGAGCCGGCGAACGCCGCGGCGAACCACACCCAGCCGTGCGCGCTGCCGGTCGAGATGCCGGCGAAGTACGCGCCGATGTTGCAGCCAAACGCGAGCCGCGCGCTGTAGCCGAGCACGAGCCCGGTGAGTACTGCGGCGACCCACTGCTTCGCAGTCGCCTGTACGTGAGGCGCGAAGGTGCCGCGCTGCACGGAGGCGATCAGCGCGCCGGCCAGCAGCCCGAGGTCGGTCACCGACGTCGGATCGTCGAGCAGCGGCGCGGCGATCTGCGCCTGCTGCTCGGGTCGGCCCCAGAACGCGTTGGCGGCGAGATCCCAGCCGGCCCAGGTGGCGATCTTCGCGCCCCACAGCCCGAGCCCGTAAACGATGCCCCACGGCTGGCCGGCGACGATCAGATTCAGGACCGCCAAGACGGCCAGCGCGACCGCGGCGACGTAGATGCCCTTGCCTTGCCAGCGCACGCCGCTGGCGCGTCGCGTGCGCCACAGCCACGCGGCGATCGCGGCGAGTGCGGCAAGCTGGGCGGCGAGCGCGCCGCCGGGGCCGAGCGCTTCGACGAGCGACACCGGCGGTACGCTGCCCAGCGCGAGCCATCTGTCCAGATGCGCGGCACCGAGAAAGCTGCCGGCGATAAAACCCGGCAGCACCGCGAGGTTGAACAGGTTGCCCGTGCCGGCCTTGTACAGCGACCCCGAGCCGCAGCCGTCGGCCACCTGCATCGCGGCGCCGAAGACGAACGCGCCAAGCACGAGGCTCACCGACAGCGGCGCGTAAGCGCCCGTGAGCTCCGGACGCGTCGCCAGCAGCGGGATCGTGACCGCCATCGCCAGTCCGATGAGCAGCAGCTGCGCGAGGAAGCCGGTCGGGTCGCGCTCGCGGATCCAGATGCGCCAGCCGGTCGTGAACCCAAACGACACCGCCGCCAGCGCGGCGCCGTACCCGAGGCCGATCGCGAACAGCAGGCCGGCGCGCCATCCGGCGGCGAGGGTTACCGCGAGCGCCGCGATGATCGCCAGCAGGTACAGGGCGACCGCGCGCGGCGCACGGCGCGCAAGCGCGGGCGCCGTCGTCCCGGCGTTCGCGGGGAGTACGCCTGCGGTCACTACTGCGCGCCCAGCGCGAGCTTCAGTTCGATCCACAGCCACTTCAGGCGCGACGGCACGTTGTCCATCGCCAGTCCGCTGCGCGACCACTCGACCATCGATTCCGGATACAGCTTCACGTCTTTTCCGCCGAGCAGCTCCGACAGCACGAACCAGTTAGTCGCGGCCCAGTGCCCAGTATTGCAAAACGAGATCGTCGGCCGCGACGCATCGATGCCGACCTGCTGCGCGATGCGCGCGGCCTCGGCCGGCGTGGCGATCGTCGCCGACCCGGGCTTGAACCAAACGGCGTTGTCGACGTTCTTCGCGCCGGCGATCGTGCCCGGCACCTTGGCGGCGGCGTGCCGCTTCTCGCCGGCGAAAAACGCCGCCGGCCGTGCGTCGAGCAGCGTCGCCGAGCGTTCGGCGACGATGCGTTCGACCTCCGTGCGCGTGGCGACGAGTCGCGCATCGAGCCGGGCGACGAAGTCCGACGGCGCGACCTGCGCGGGGTCGGTCGTGAGCGGCAGCCCGGCCGCCTGCCACGCCTTCAGCCCGCCGTTGAGGATCGCCGGCGCGCGCACGCCGATCGCTTTCAGCGTCCAGTAAACGCGCGCCGCCGCGCCGAAGTCGGTCGAGTCACGCCCGGCGAACACGACCACCGCGCGCGTGTCGGCATCGATGCCGAGGCGCCGCACGAGTTGCGTCAGCGTCGCTTCGTCGGGCAGCTTGCCGGGGTTGTCGGCGGGGCCGCGCCACAACCCGTACGGCGCGGGCACCGAACCGGCGATGTGTCCCTTCTCGTACGGCGTGCGGCCGGTGTCGTCCTTGCCGTCGCGGATGTCGACGATGCGCAGGTTCGGCTCGTTCAAGCGGGCCGCCAGTTCGGCGGGTGTCAGCAGCGGATTCGCCCAGGCCAGTGCGGGCAGCAGGGCGAGCACATGCAGCAGCAGTCGTTTCATGGTCGGCAACCGGATCGGATTGCGCCCGACGGGCGAAGGCGAGCATCTTCGCGCAGCGCCGTGGCGCGTGGAAACAAAGAGTGGTCATGTCCTTATGCCCCTGCCGAGCGCGGCGGATTCGCGCTGCCTAGAATCGGAGCGCAACACGCGCCGCGAGCAACGCGCCATGCCCACTCCGACCGCCATCGAACTGTCACGCCTGCACGAGTACGTCGGCCGCGAGGTCGTGGTCAGCGACTGGCTCGAGGTCGCGCAGGCGCACATCGACGAGTTCGCCGACGCGATCGGCGACCGCCAGTGGATCCACGTCGATCCCGAACGCGCCGCGCGCGAATCGCCATACGGCGGAACGATCGCGCACGGGTTCATGACGCTGGCGCTGCTGACGCGGCTGCTCGAAAGCGCGCTCGTCGTCGCCGGTGTGCGCGCGGGCATCAACGTCGGTTTCAATCGCGTGCGCTTCACCGCGCCGGTGCGCGCGGGCAGCCGCATCCGCGGCCGCTTCGCCCTCGCCGCGCTCGAAGATGTCGACGGTGGCGTGCAGCTCACGTGGAACGTCACGGTCGAACGCGAAGGCGAGGCGAAGCCCGCGCTGGTCGCCGAGTGGATCGGCCGCCTGCTGCGCTGAACGCGCGGCGCCGAGCGCCCTGCGCGTCGCCGGGCTATCCGCCGAGCCGCGTGCGATACGCGGCGCGCAGCAGCTCGTGGAAGCGGAACAGTCCCGCTTCCTGCGCCGGGTTGAGCGGTCCGCTGTCGTACGAGCCGCTCGCCAGGCCGCGCTGCACGGCTTCGCAGATCGCGCTGTCTTCGGCCTGTACCTGGTCGGCGAACTTGCGGTCCCGCGTGGCCGTGAGCGGGTCGACACCGGCCGGGTAGTAGTAGTCGAACTCGACCCGGCAGTGCTGCGCGTCGAGCGGAATCACGCGGTTGGTCTGCAGCCGCCCCGGAAGCACGTTGAGCATCGTGTTGGGCCACAGCCACCAGTACAGCGCTTCGTTCGCGTCGCCGGGGCGGCCGTACGGTCCCTGCGTCGGATCGAGCACACTGGCCTGCAGCACGTGCCAGGCGCCGGTTTCCGTCCGGTAGGCGCCGGCATCGAGCAGCTTCGCCAGGTCGGGATGCACGCGCGCCACGTGGTAGCCCTCGAGATAGTTGTCGACGTAGACCTTCCAGTTGCAGGCGATGTCGTAGACGACGCGCCGATCGAACGCGTAATCCGCGAAAAGGTCCGCGCCCGTGCGCGCGTCGACGCCGGCGATCAGATCTTCGAATGGCGGCGCTGCGCCGCTGGCGACGAACACGAGACCGCGCCATTCGGCCACGCGCGCAGCCGGCAAGCGGATCGTGCCGGTCGCGAGCGCGGCGGCGTCCATGCCGGGCGCGCCGCGCAGTGCGCCGTCCAGCGCGTAGGTCCAGCCGTGGTACTTGCACACGAGCGCGCGCGCAGCGCGGCCGTCGCAG
>JBBIQI010000261.1:0-4218 GCA_037442465.1 Burkholderiales bacterium | reverse complement strand
GCATCGGCGGCGGGCTGCTGCGCACGGCGCTGCGCGCGTTCTTCGGCGTCCAGCCGCCGTTGCGTGTCGCGTGCCTGCCGCTCGACGCTGCGGATTTCGCGCAGCGCCGACTCGCGCGCGCCGAGCTTCGTCCAGGCAGCGGTTGACGAAGAACGTCGTTGCGCAGCGCCGCTGCTCGGCGGCGTAGGCCGCTTCGACGGCCGCCGTCTCGGCACGCGCGGCGGCGAGCGCGCGGGTGGTGTCGTCGCGCGTGCGAATGCTGCCCGCCGGAAACTGGTCGGTCAGCTCGGCGTGCGCCGGCAGCGCAGCGGCGAGCGCAAGCGATCCAAGCCAGCGGGCGACAGTACCCATCGTGACGGGCAATCTACACGCCGGCGGCGACCGCGCGGCGCGGCGCCTGCAGATACTCGCGCGACTGCATCTCGAGCAGCCGCGATGCCGTTCGCTGGAACTCGTTGGCGAGCGCGCCCGCCGTGTAAAGCTGCTCGGGCGGCACCTCGGCGGAGGCGATCAGCTTGACGCGGTGGTCGTACAGCACGTCGACAAGCCAGGT
The DNA here is from genome assembly GCA_037442465.1 of Burkholderiales bacterium. Classification (GTDB taxonomy): domain Bacteria; phylum Pseudomonadota; class Gammaproteobacteria; order Burkholderiales; family Burkholderiaceae_F; genus DSNY01. The sequence goes on along the minus strand of JBBIQI010000261.1, from coordinate 3,665 downwards.
GAAACGGCGCGCCTCCGCGGCCTGACCGGCGGACATGCGCGGCACGTTCGACAGCAGCACGGTGTGGAACTGCGCGGCGATTTCCAGGTAGTCGTTCTGCGAGCGCGGCCCGCCGCACAGGACCGCGAAGTCGAACCAGACCACGCCGCCGGCGCGACGCCGCGCGCGGATCGCACGCGACTCGATCATCAGCAGCGGATCGTCGTCCTCGGTTTCGGCGAGCCGCACGAAGGCTTCGGCCAGATGGGCCTCGGCCTGCGGGCCGAGCGGCGTCAGGTACGCGTCGATGCGCGCCATCGTGCGCCGCCGGTAGTCGACGCCGCCGTCGAGATGAACGACATCGAGCCGCTCCTTCAGCAGCGCGATCGCCGGCAGCATGCGGTCGCGGTGCAGGCCGTCCGGATACAGCGCGTCGGGCGCGTAGTTCGAGGTCATCACGAAGCCGACGCCCAGCTCGAACAGCCGGGCGAGCAGCCGGTGCAGGATCATCGCGTCGGCGATGTCGGAGACGTGGAATTCGTCGAAGCAGATCAGGCGGTGCCGCCGTGCGATGCGCCGCGCGACCTCGTCGAGCGGATCAACCGTGCCTTTCAGCTCGTCGAGTTCGCGGTGCGTGCCGCGCATGAACTCGTGGAAATGCACGCGCGTCTTGCGGATCAGCGGAACGGCGGCGAAGAAGCCATCCATCAGAAAGCTCTTGCCGCGGCCCACACCGCCCCACAGGTAGACGCCGCGCGGAATCGGCGGCCGCCGCAGCAGCTTGGCGATCGCGTTGGCGCGCTGCGCCTTGTATGCGCGCCACTCGGCGTCGAGTCGTTCGAGGCGGGCGGCGGCGATCTCCTGCGCGGCGTCGAGCGTGTAGCCACGCGTGCGCAGCGCTTCGTCCAGATGGGCGCGGAAGGTCACTAAAGATTGAGCGTGCGCTTGTCGACCGCGAGCGCGGCTTCCTTGGTCGCTTCGGCGAGCGAAGGATGCGCGTGGCAGACGCGCGCGATGTCCTCGCTGCAGGCACGGAACGACATCGCGACGACGGCTTCGGCGATCAGCTCGGAGGCCATCGGGCCGATGATGTGCACGCCTAGAATCTCGTCGGTCTTGGCGTCGGCGACGAACTTGACCAGGCCCGTCGTGTCGCCGAGCGCCCGCGCGCGGCCGTTGGCGGCGAACGGAAAAGTCCCGACGCGGTACTCGCGGCCGGACGCCTTGACCTGCTGCTCGGTCTGTCCGACCCAGGCGATCTCGGGCGACGTATAGATCACCCACGGGATCGTGTTGAAGTCCACGTGCCCGTGCTGGCCGGCGATGCGCTCGGCCACCGCCACGCCCTCCTCTTCGGCCTTGTGCGCGAGCATGGGCCCACGCACGACGTCGCCGATCGCCCAGACGTTCGGCAGATTGGTCCGGCATTCGTCGTCGACGACGATGAAGCCGCGTTCGTCGAGCGCGAGGCCGACCGCGTCGGCTGCGAGCCCGTTCGTGTTCGGCACGCGCCCGATCGACACGATCAGCCGATCGCAGGCGAGCGACTGCGCCGCACCCTGGTCGTCCTTGTACTCGACGACGACCTCTTCGCCCTTGCCCTTCTTCGCGCGCTTGACGGCGCCGATGTTGACGCCGAAGTGCATCCGCAGGCCCTGCTTCGTGAACGCCTTCTGCGCCTCGCGCGCGATCTGCACATCGGCTGCGCCGAGAAAGGTCGGCAGCGCCTCGAGGATCGTCACGTCGGCGCCGAGCCGGCGCCACACCGAGCCCATCTCCAGCCCGATCACGCCGGCGCCGATCACGCCGAGCCGCTTCGGCACGTCGGCCATCGCCAGCGCGCCTTCGTTGGACAGCACGAGTCGCTCGTCGAAGTCGACGCCGGGTAGCGCGCGTGGACTCGACCCGGTGGCGACGATCACGTGTCTGCCGACGAGCGTTTCTTCACCGACCGTCACTTCGTAGCCCTCGGCGCCGCTCGCAGCGAAGCGGCCGCGGCCGTGAAAGAACGCGACCTTGTTCTTCTTGAACAGATACAGGATGCCGTCGTTGTTCTGTTTCACCACCGCGGCCTTGCGCGCGATCATCTGCGCGACGTTCATCGCGAGGCCCTTGATCTCGATGCCGTGGTCCTTGAAGTGCTGCGCGGCGTGCTCGTAGTTTTCCGAGGACTGCAGCAGCGCCTTGGAAGGGATGCAGCCGACGTTGGTGCAGGTGCCCCCGGGGGCCGGGCCGCCCTGCGCGTTTTTCCAGTCGTCGATGCAGGCGACCGAAAAACCGAGTTGGGCCGCGCGGATCGCGGCGATGTAGCCGCCGGGACCGGCGCCGATCACGACGACATCGAAACGCTTGGACATGGACGGTCGTTCCTCTTGAAACGGCGCGGACCTATGCGCCTTCGCGCGGCACGAAGATCCACAACAGCAAGTACAGCAGCAGCGTGAAGCCGCCGAAAGCCAGGCCGAGCACGAAAATCAGCCGCCAGAGCCACGACTCCACGCCGGTGACGGCGCCGATGCCGCCGCACACGCCGGCGATCCACTTGTCGCGATCCGACAGCCGCAGCCGATTCAGCGTAAGCGCCGTACCGGCCGGCTCGGCAAGCAGCTTCGCCTTGGCCTGCTCGAACTCGGCCGGCGTGAGCGCGCCCCTGGCGAGCAGGTCGTGCAGCTTGGCGATCTCGTCTGCGGTTGACATCGGATGGCGGAGAACGGAGCGCGTCCCGGTGAGGATCGCGACTCGCGGACGCGCAGTCCGCGAACCGCGATCCCGACCTCAGAGCTCGAGCAGCAGCCGCGCCGGATCCTCCAGCGCTTCCTTCATCGCCACCAGCGACAGCACCGCTTCGCGGCCGTCGATGATGCGATGGTCGTACGACAGCGCCAGATAGTTCATCGGCCGGATCACGATCTGGCCGTTTTCGACGACCGGGCGCTCCTTGGTCGCGTGGATGCCGAGGATCGCGCTCTGCGGCGGGTTGATGATGGGTGTGGACAGCATCGAGCCGAACACGCCGCCGTTGGAAATCGAGAACGTGCCGCCGGTCAGCTCGTCGATGCCGAGCTTGCCGTCGGCCGCGCGCTTGCCGAAGTCGGCGATCTTCTTCTCGATGTCGGCGAAGCTCATCTGGTCGGCGTCGCGCAGGATCGGCACGACCAGGCCGCGCGGGCTGCCAACCGCGATGCCGATGTCGAAGTAGCCGTGGTAGACGATGTCGGTGCCGTCGACCGATGCGTTGACGATCGGAAACTTCTTCAACGCCGCGACCGCCGCTTTCACGAAGAACGACATGAAGCCGAGCTTCACACCGTGCTCCTTCTCGAAGCGGTCCTTGTAGCGGTTGCGCAGCTCCATGACCGGCTGCATGTTCACTTCGTTGAACGTCGTTAAGATCGCCGCGGTCGACTGCGACAGCACCAGGCGCTCGGCGACGCGCTGACGCAATCGCGACATCGGCACGCGCTGCTCGGGGCGATTGGCGAGGATCGACAGATCGACCGGCGCCTTGACTTCGGGCAGCGCGGGCCTGGCGGCCGGCGGTGCAGCCGGGGCGACCGCAGGCGCCGGCGCGCGCGCGGCAGCCTCCTTGGCCGCGATGACGTCACCCTTCAGGATGCGACCGTCCTTGCCGGTACCGGTTACCTGCGCGGGCGACAGGCCGGCGTCGGCCATCAACTTCGCCGCCG